>NZ_CP022352.1:0-368798 GCF_002216685.1 Vibrio tarriae
AACATAATGTCGAGTAATACGAATTAAGGTGTTGCCCGTTTTTAAATCACGGCTCGATTTTCTCTGCTATACGCTCGCGTGTAGAGAGAAAATGAGCAGCCAAGCGGAAAGAACGCCAAGCACTTCCCATCATGCCGACACCGCGCGGCAGTTTCCCTCACCGTATTTTTGGACTATCTCGCGCCTCTGTGCGCGACCCTCACGTTACTGCGTGACCACAATGACGACCAAACGACGGAATGACGACGACGAGAACTGAGGAGGAGGATTGGAGGAGAGCTGGGAGTAGCTTAGTGCGAATGGATGTGGATGCGGGCTTCATCCTGAAGACCGCGCCGCACCATCGCACAAGCATTCACGTAATCGGCCAAACTGACCACAGGGTACACTATCTTTAATAGTGTACTCTTGTCTCATTTTGAGACAAGTTTGGATGAATCACCGCTTCTTCGTTCTGGGATAAAGCAACTCGCTTGCGTGCATCTCGTCCATCTCGTCATGGTTAAGTTGCTGATACTTTAAGCTATTTATAAAACTTTCGTGATCCTTGATATGTTGCCATGTTCTTAGCGTGATCACATCTGTTTGGTGCTTGGCTAATGTGTTGCTCAATTATGAAATCATCAAGTGTGTAACGACCATAAAAGGTATCCGTTGCAAATTTCGTCTGCGGTTATACCCAAGTTTTCAGCCAACAACTTGATCTGGCTGGCTTTAGGCTCAGTATCTCCATTTTCCCACTTTAGATAAGTCTGCTTCGCAACTTTGACCCTCTTAGCGATTTCTTCTTGTGTGAATCCACATCGAGAGCGTGATTCCCTAAGTACGTCTTTAATCATTGTATCCTCCATATAGGTACGCTTTTTTATTAGTTTAACACCACCTTTTTACACCAATCGCTTGAAATACGCATTATTAGACTGTAACTTATAAAAAAACGTACTTGACAGGGTTTTTTGGCGTGATAGATAAGCTTAAAATATCAATACCGTTCAAAGCTGAATTTACCTTCTCGACGCCATCAAGCGAAGTCGGGCGAGGCTGTGTCTTATGTTGATATTAAAGAGTGTTCACGCCGTGGCATTGGTCTTGAAGCTAAGACCATCTTCTTTACTGGTGAGGTTGGGGCAGAGCAGTACGAAGTCGCAGACCTCCGTCATCCGTTCGAATCATTGCCAACACACTTCACTGGAATGGCATTCAAAATTTATCAGGGTACGTATCTCCGCTCCCCATGTGTTGAGTTGAAAGCGTCACCAGCCAAAATCCTCCAAGGCCATAACGTCTACGGCCCAACATCTATCGAGGTTGGAGCCATCGAAATGTTGATGGCGTTCTACAACAATTATTCTGACGTCTACGAAATGCTAGATGTTCACTTGGCAACGCTGGATGCCATTGATGCCACTTACTCAGCGCGTGTGAAAACTGAGCTTCAAGCTAGACAAGTTATCCAGCAACTGAAAAAACGTATCCAATAAGCAGATGAGAACCGCCGTACGCAATGAGCATGAAACCACTGTGTACTTCAATAAAGGCTCTCGCCACTGCGATCGTAAAGCCTATCTAAAAGGCCCCGAATTTAACCATCAATTAAATCATTTTCGGTCACTTCAAGAAAAAGGTGATACGTCGTATGACCGTGTTATTGACGTTATGTCTGACCCAAGATTGATTAACTACGCTCGGCATCTTGTTCGCCTCGAAGCCGGAGCACATCGCAGATACCTAGACGACTTAGACATACCAAAGAACCTGTTCGACGCAATTAACTACCAGAAACAATACGAATCTACGGGACGCAACTTAATCGCTGACATCTGGACAAAAGCGTTCACACCGTTACTAGAAGCACTGGAGGGGCAACACATGAACATCTTTAACGACGAAGAAGTGCACAACAAACTCAAGCAAACTTACTTCCGGTATACACCTAAAGGTAATGTGTCATACGCTAGAGCTGACAAGCTTTTCAGGTTCTATCGTCAGTTAGTATCTGATGGATATCATGCTACTTATCAATCGTTCACATCTCGACAAACTTTCGCTCGTCACCTAAACGACTTGCTTGCAATCGGCTTCTCCAAAGCTCAACTCCAAAACCTTCAAGGCAATGGCAACGACAATGTTGTTCCGTTGCTTCAGGTTATCGAAATCAATTTCTCACAGCAGCATCCGGCTGACTATGTAGAGCCTATCGTCGGCCATATCTCTCGCATGTATGGGTATGGTGACAACGTTATCCGTTTAACCGCTTAGTTCAGGGGTGTGTACTCATAGGAATAGGAGCGGGTACATACCATAGAACGGCACCAACACACATAAGGACTCATTAATGCTTAAAATCGAAATCTTCCCAGAAAATGCACATATCGAAACCCGCACTATCCCAAGCAAGGATGACCAGCCTGGTCGTGAGATATATGAGCAAATAGCTTATGCACACCTCGGTGGTAAGTTCCCCGTAGAAATGAAGCTTCAACTGGAAAAAGGACAACCAGCGTATGTTGCAGGACAGTATGCAATACATCCCTCTAGCTTTGCTGTTAATAAGTACGGCTCTCTGGAGTTGAAGCGCTTCGGCTTCCTGATAGAACCCATAAACCAAAAATAAAGGCTAGGTTAATGTTATGGAAAACGTCAGTTCAATTTTACCGGAGCAAGACTTCTCTTGCTCCTTTGCAGACCTTTTAAAACGTCCACGCCACGCGCAAGAGCCACAAAAACTAGAGCCAAAACGCACGATTATTCGATGGACAGAAGAGGAGAAAACACAGCTTACCGCCTTGTTTAAGCAGGGCACTAATATTGAAATCATTGCATCTCAACTCAATCGTCCGGTCGATGGCGTTCTAGGTCAAATCCGCAAGCTCGGCTTAAGACGTTGCAAGACGCTAACGCTTGAGCAAGAGCAATTCTTAAAACGTGACTTCTGGCTTTTGGGTGTCGAGGGTTGCGCTAAAAAGCTCTGTCGTAACCGTAGCACCATAGCTTATTACGCCAAGCTACTTAACCTCAAAAAACCCACTCGAGACGAAGTTGACCCACCAATCCCACGCTGTTTATTACCTTATGACATGGTTAAACGGGTAGCGATTCTACAGCGCAAATCACCGACATCGAGAAACCAAGTTGAAGATGCGGTGGTTATCTTTTACGACAAGAACGGCCCATCAACCGCAATGATGGCCATGCACTTAGACGAACTCTGTGCAGCATTGGACACACACTTTAGACGTAAGTCTGGCGTCACCGCATCAGCTTTGATGTATGGGTATAAGGCGGTGTGATATGAGCACTCGTTATAGAACTCACCGGTTTAAACGCCGTGATCATTGTCCCCAATGTGGGGATATCGACTTCCTATGCACCGAGTACATTATGGATAATCAGGTTTACATGTACGAGGAGCAGTGTCCTAGGTGTTACGACTTCTGGCAAATAGGCCTTGAAGACTCACTCAACGATTACCGTAAATTCAACAACATCACATCTGGAGGCAAGTGTGAAAAAGATCTTCTACAAGGGCGGCGTCAGCATGGTTAATCGCCAAGATGACCCAACATATCAATGCACATCTTGTTATAAACCGTGGTTCCAAGATGAAATTTTTACAGGCTTAGTCATTATGCAGCCGCAATGTCCATCCTGTGGGGCTGTCATTCGCAAGCTCACCAAAGACCAACCATTAATCACCAAATGACAGGGAGCTAACTGCCATAAGGCTTAAGCTTTGTGGCAGTTGAAACCTGTAACACTAATCAAGCCGCTTGAAATCTGTTACAAAAATCATCCATAAACTAAAACACCTTAGTGCGTATTATGTATGTTATGTTAAATCATGACATGAAAACAAGTCGCAAACCTCAATCTGCTCCCTATTCTTAATCCAGCATTAAACATAACTTCATTTACCATAAAATACCTAATAATCATATTTATCATTTGACAATGTTAAGTATGATTATTAGTGACATTGTCACTGTACTTGCATCAATTGTGTGTGCAAAAGTGTTTGTGTAATCCCTTGATTTGAAAACCTGTTACCAACACTTTCAAATGTGTTTAGGTTTGCTTCGCTAAAAAAGAACTCCACTCTAAGGTGGAGTTCTTGGCAGTTTGGGGTTACACGAGGAGTAAAATACGACTTAACCACCTGCTAATTTTACTTTGTGTCCTTTCGATTCAAGCAAGGTTTTGAGTTGATCTCTAACATCTCCTTGAATTTCAATATCGCCGTCTTTTACAGCTCCACCGCATCCACATTTTTTCTTGAGTTCAGCGGCAAGAAGCTTTAGAGCGGCATCATCAAGGTCTAAACCTTTTACTATGGTGACCCCTTTTCCTTTACGGCCTTTAGTTTCACGGAAAATGCGGACAATACCATCGCCTTTTGGACGCTCTATTTTTTCATTCTCAGGCTTAACGCGCCCGACTTCGGTTGAATACACCAATGTCATACTATTACTATCTTTTTTTGTTGCGCTTGTTGTTGCATCGCTCGTTGTCTTGCCACGAGGTAAGCTTCGATATGTTTTTGAATGGCGATTTTGGAACCTTTAATCAAACGGCCATTAAAAAAGCAATACCACTCATTAGCTTCACCGGTATCGTTTTTGATAGTAAAGCCATTGAATTGCTCTTGAACTCCAGCCGAAACTTCACGTTTCTGGCCGATCGACTCAAATTCTTTTGGATCAATAATCGATGCAGTATCGCAAAACCAGTCAATGCTCTTCTTTACCGCAGCCAAATTACCCGTCAATACGTGGTTTTTTATCCTGACTTGCCATATTTCAGTTGAATTGGCAGCCGATTGGAGATTGAAACCTCGATAGATTGCAACAGCCATAGATACTCTGCTTTTTTATCCCTAGGTACCTAAATAATAATTCTATATCTCAGGTTATCAAGTATATTGTCGCTAATTCGTTAGCTTACATAGAGTTATCTCATGTCTGTTACGACCTTTTCAAACCAAATCAGAGGAGCCAAGTGACAACGTCACCTGATTCCTAATGCCCTACTTCGCATTTTACTAATGTGTTTGTGACACATTGCGCGAGGAATTCACTAAATCGGTGTCCGTTGTGCTCTAGCATTTTCGGAAACATGGAAATCGGTGTCATTCCTGGAAATGTATTGACCTCATTGAGGTAAATTTGTCCCTCTTGAGTCAAGAAAAAGTCGATACGAGATAAATGACGAAGATTCATATGGATGAATACACGTTCAGCATATGTTTGAATTAATTCTTTGTGTTTCTCTGTTAGATTTTCAGCTTCTAAGACGGTTTTGGCGTGGCTATTCGCACTGTACTTTTCTTCATATGAATAGAATGTATCTTCTGGTGCAATCACTTCTCCCGGCTTTGAGATATAAAGTTTTCCGTTCATCTCATAAGCAGAAACCTCTAACTCTCGAGGTTTAACGGCTTGCTCGACGAGAACTTGCTCTGAGAAACCAAAAGCAGCCTTAATAGCTGGGGCAATCTGATCTTCTGTGGTTACTTTGTAGCATCCAACTGAAGAGCCTTGACGAGCAGCTTTGACAAAGATACTTCCCCAATGACCAAAAGCTTGCTTGGCTTTTTCAATCGATCTTGGTGTATTTTGGGTTAAAAATAGATACGGTGTGTTAGGAATATCTAATGCGTCATACCACAGTTTGGACGTGATTTTGTTAAAGCTGTTTGCACTGGCCTCTGGCCCACAGCCTAGATAAGGAATGCCTGCCAGTTCTAACATGGATTGAATATCCCCTGTTTCTCCCGGGAAACCATGGATGCAAGGAACAACAAAATCTATTGGGTAGGAAGCATTATCGCTATTTAATGTTGCGCTATTTGTATCGAGGTAGACGAGGGCTCCATGTTCGGAAAACCATCCCTCTTTTTTCATCTCGACTCGAATCACGTGAAACTCTGGAGTCAGTTCAAGCTGTTGTTGGATGTAGTTGGCTGATACGAGAGAAATTTCGTGCTCAGATGAGCCGCCACCGCACAAAAGTAGGATTGTTGTCTTAGTCATTAATCTTTCCGTGACACCGAAGTAGTAATTGATGGCTATGATAGTTCATTCAATGTGAAGTTTCAGTCAATGTTATCGTTTCTCACGAAAACCTTATTCAACTGCTCACAGAACAAACAATAAAGGGGCCTGCGCCCCTTTAAAGAAGGATTAGTTGAGCTTATTAAGCGTCGGAAATTCCGAGTTCTTGATCGAATCAATACTCTTCACGAAAGGCTTCATTGCTCGCAATTCGCTTGGAAGAATTGAAATGGCTTCTGCGGCCTCTTGGCGAGTCGCATAATCTCCGTAAAGCACGGTGTACCATTTTGTACCATTGACCATTTTGTAGTTCTCCCAAATAGGCTGGCCATTTTTAGGTAGCTTAGAAGCAAACTGATCCACTTTGCTTTGCGCGCCAACAGCAACTACTTGAATAGTAAATCCATAACGAGGATTCATTGCTACTTGTTTGGCGGTAGGCGGAGTAATTGAGACTGCAGGCTTAACCTGAGGACTCATCTTTACCACTTTTTTCTCGCTCTCTGGAGCCATTTTGACAACGTTTTGTTCAACATTCTGTTCAGAAATACCATCTGCCACACCATTTTCGGAAATGACAGGCTGCTCCACGGCTGCAGCGGAATACTCTTCGCGATGACTTTCTGTCTTCACGTCTGTGGTGTATTCACCGGATGCGCAAGCTGCAAGAAGTGCTGATAGCCCAATAACTGCGATTTTTTTCATAGATGTAGTCATGCCTTAGGTACAAAGTGCTTTAAATCATGCACATTGCAACCAAGAGAATCAAGCTTACCATATCAATATATGCATCTATCCTGTGATTTATGGCACAAACTCACCAAAGGGAACTGTAAACTCGATCACAGAGGGCTGTTCTAGCCCAACAGAGCTCACAAGAATTGGTTACCATGTAAACAAACACTCCATCAGGTAGGCAGAATATGAACCACTTGAATCAACTGCTTAGACCCAAATCAGTCGCTGTGATTGGGGCATCCATCCGACCTTTCCGCGCGGGTAATATTGTGATGAAAAACTTATTACAAGGTGGTTTTGATGGAGCAATTATGCCTGTCACACCCTACTATCCTGCCGTTTGCGGCGTATTGGCTTACAAAACGATTTTCGATCTTCCGATTGTGCCTGATATTGCGATTCTTTGTACTCACGCCTCGCGCAATCTCACCTTATTTAAGCAACTAGCTGAAAAAGGCGTCAAACAAGTGATTGTTTTATCTTCCGATATGTACTCTCTGGATGTACAAGGCGAAGAAATTCAAGCTCAATGCATGACGATCGCCAATTCTGTGAATATGCGAATTTTAGGGCCCAATAGTTTGGGACTTATCTTACCTTGGATTCAGTTCAATGGTTCGTTTTCTCCCGTTTCAGCCTTAAAAGGTAATATTGCTTTTGTGTCACAATCTGCTGCTGTGTGCACCACTATCCTTGATTGGGCTAATGATAAAGGCATTGGTTTTTCAGCATTTATTTCTTTGGGTAACGCAAGTGACATCGATTTTGCTGACTTGCTTGATACCCTCAGTACCGATAAGCATACCGATGCGATCTTGCTGTACGTCGATACAATTCGTGACGCGCGACGTTTTATGTCTGCCGCTCGCGCAGCTTCTCGTAACCGCCGGATCCTAGTCTTAAAAGGTGGCCGTACTAAAGCAGGAAGGAAAGCGGCACAAATGCATACCGGTGGCGATGATACTTTAGATATCATTTACGACTCTGCGATTCGCCGTACAGGTATGCTTCGAGTCAATAACACGCACGAGTTGTTCGCGGCTGTAGAAACATTGACCCATTCAGTACCACTCCGCGGTGAACGCCTTGCGATTATTACCAATGGTGGTGGCCCAGCTATTATGGCTGTCGATGCGTTATTGGAACGTGGAGGCAAACTTGCCCAGCTTGAAGATGAGATTTATGAGAAGCTCAATCTGTCTCTCCCTCAAAGTTGGTCACACAGTAATCCCGTCGACATTGTCGGTGATGCTGATCATCAGCGCTATGTATCAACCCTAAACATTTTATTGGAAAGCGATACCATTGATGCGATTTTGATCATGCATAGCCCTTCTGCAATTGCGCATTCAGAACAAACTGCTCAAGCATTGGTTGAAGCCGTTCAAAAGCATCCTCGCGCCAAACGGTTTAATATTTTGACCAACTGGTCTGGTGAATTATCTGCCAAGCCCGCTCGCACTATTTTTAATCAGGCTGGGATCCCGACTTACCGTACGCCCGAAAGTGCGGTGACTGCCTTCATGCACTTAGTCGAGTACCGACGTAACCAAAAGCATTTGATGGAAACCCCGACCACAACAGAAGTGGTACATGCTTCAGAGATGCAAACCGCGAAGTCATGGATACATGAACACCTAAGCGAACATGATCAGGTCAATCTGGATACACATCAAATTGGCACTTTACTTAAATGCTTTAATTTCAATGTATTGCCAACATGGATTGCTTCTGACAGTACAGAAGCGGTGCATATAGCCGAGACCATTGGCTACCCTGTGGCGGTGAAGTTACGCTCCCCTGATATCGCGCACAAATCCGATGTGCAAGGTGTCATGCTGAACTTACGTAACCGTATAGAAGTGGCCAATGCCGCGCAAGCGATTCTGGATAGAACTCAACTTTCTTATCCCTCTGCGAATATTCACGGTTTATTAGTTCAAGGCATGGCAAAACTGGCCGGTGGAGAAGAACTTAGGATCAAAGTCAAAACCGATGCGACTTTTGGGCCGGTGATTTTATTAGGGCAAGGCGGTTCTGAGTGGGATGAATCGCTGGATGCCGCCGCCGCGTTACCTCCTCTCAATATGACGCTAGCGCGCTACTTGATTGTTCGAGCGATACGTAGCGGCAAAATCCGGCTACAAAAACTCCCCGTTCCTATTGATATTGAAGGTTTATCTGAATTTTTGGTTCGTATTTCGCAAATGATCGTTGAATGCCCACAAGTTCATGAGCTGGATATCCATCCCCTGCTTGTCAATGGCAGCCAGTTTACTATCTTGGATGCTAATCTGGTGCTGCACCAGTTCAGTGGTGATGCGCAAAGCCGACTTGCTATTCGACCCTATCCGACTGAGCTGGAAGAAAGATGCCAAGCACGCGATGGAGAGTGGCTAACCGTACGTCCCATATTGCCTGAAGATGAGCCGAAACATGCCGCATTTATCAAGAAAGTTTCCAAGGAAGACCTCTATAAGCGCTTTTTCTCTGATGTCGGTGAGTTTAATCATGAAGCTCTCGCAAACTTAACTCAAATCGATTTTGACCGAGAAATGGCGTTTGTCGCGGTCAGCGGTGAAGGTGAGGACTCAGAGATTATTGGAGTCTCTCGAGCGTTAATTAATCATGAAAATACTGATGCCGAATTTGCCATCTTGATTCGTTCGGATATGAAGGGAAAAGGGCTCGGTAAGATCTTGATGCGGAAAATCATTGATTACTGTCGATCCAAAGGGACGCAACAAATGTCAGGAATGACGATGCCAACCAATCGCGGCATGTTGACCTTAGCGCAAAAAATGGGTTTTGCCGTCGACATTCATTTTGAGGATGGCACTGCTGACATGGTCCTACCATTACACTAAATATAAAAGTGACAGAAGATCCCGATGATCTTCTGTCACTTTTTCGGATCTACTCCCAACGCCAATTCTTCTTCAGGTATTGAATACACCAAGATTTGGCCTCACCCATCTGGTTACGTCGCCAAGCTAGTACTATATCCATCTCTAGATCTTCAGAACCATGAATTCCCTTTAGCTCACCTTTATCAATATAAAGCTGAGCCACTTGTAATGGCAAAGTACCAATCCCTAAGCCCGCCACTAACGCTTTGCATTTTGCGTCCAAATTACTGACTGTTAAGCGAGGTTGACGCTGTAGAATATTTACACTCATTGCTGGCTGTTCACGAGCCGTATCGGCAATGGCAATAGCACGATACTTTTCTCTGGCCTCTTCATTAAACTCCCCCGAACGACGATGCACATAGTGTGTTGGCGCGGCAACCCAGATCATTTTCATGTTACCAATGGTTTCGGCTTTCACTTCTTGTGGTAATGACTCTATGCGTGGGCAAATCAGCAGATCCGCACGTCCCGTAGCTAACGCTTCCCAACAACCCGCCAAAATTTCATCTTGAATGCGCACTCGCGTTTTACTGATGTTACCCAGCGCTTCGACCATAGGAAAAAGATTGGCTGCGGGCACAATGCCATCCAGTGCAATCGTGATGTCGAGCTCCCAGCCATTGGCCAGTAAAGTGGCATCATTGACCAATTTTTCGGTCGCAGCCAAGATGGCCCTGCCCCGCTCTAAGATAAGTTTGCCCGCTTCAGTAAAATTGGCTCGATGACCGGAGCGATCAAAGATCATCAAATCCAAATCTTGTTCAAGCTTTTGGATTTGATAGCTCAATGAACTCGGTGCTCGATTAAGCTCATTGGCGGCCGCTGCAAAGCTCCCCCTACGTTCGATTGCATCCAAAATATGCAGCGCTTCAAGAGTGATTGGACTTAACAATGCTTTCTCCTATAGATAGTTTATCTTCAATTAACAGTGATAAACATCACGGTTAGCAACAAATTAAATATCTCTAAAATTAATATAACCTTTTGATTATCAGATTCATTTCAAAAAAATCCGGCTTAGTTTTTTTCACACGAGCCAAACAATTAAACACAAATGATAGCAATTATCATTAATGTTAATTAAAATCCATGCGTTTTACTCAACATGGAAATTGCAGGTAGCTCAAATGTATAAAAAGTCTCTGCTCTCTAGCGCGATCATGCTAGCACTCGTGCCTTCAGCATACGCTGAACAAGAGTCACAATTCAATGAAGTTGTCGTCACAGCGACACGTTCAGCTCAGGATAAACAAGACGTTGCTGCTTCTATTGATACCGTCAGCGCTAAAGATATCGATAGTAGTTTGGCCACAAATGCTAAAGATGCACTCAAATACACCCCAGGTGTAGAAGTGAAATCTGGTAGTCGCTTTGGTATTTCAGGTTTCAACATTCGCGGCATAGAAGATAGTCGCATTTTGACTGTGATTGATGGCGTTCAGCAACCAGTAGGTTATAACCCAGGTGCGACAGAGCAACGTAAGTACAGTAATGCGATTGAGGTAGATACTTTACAAGCGATTGAAGTGAACAAGGGCCCCTCTTCGACCCTGTATGGCTCAGATGCATTGGGAGGCTTGGTTCAATTTCGTACTAAGAATCCAAGTGATGTATTAGTTGGTGAAGAGGATGGTCATCGCTTTGGTATTAAGTCAACTTACACTTCTGTGGATGAGCAGTTCAAAAATACCCTGACTTGGGCAATGCGCGAAGGCAAACTTGAGACGTTAGTAATGGCCACCTATGCACAAGGTCACGAAACTCAATCTCACGGTTCTGGTGCTGACATTGAAGGACCTAAACGCGGTGCAACTAACCCAGCGGATACTGATCTAGGTAATGTGCTTGCTAAAGCTCAGTACCAAGCAAATGAAAACCATCGTTTGGGGTTAACCCTAGAGCATTACACTAAAAACTATGATGAAGATGAACTCAATTACAATGGCTATGCAATTATGCCAGGGTTTGTCTATAGCAATAACTTTAATGAAGACGTGAATAAGCGTACTCGTGTCTCGTTAGACCATCAATGGTTAATGAATGCTCTGCTCGCAGACGAAAGCAACTTAACATTAAGCCACCAAGATTCTAGCTCTTTGAATAAAAACTACGACACGACGCCAAGTAGTGGTGCTCGTATGCGTGAACGTGATTCAGCAGATAAAGCAGTTCAATTTGATGCGCAATTTAATAAGCTAGTTGAAGTTGATGGTGTGTCCCATGATGTAACGTATGGTGGTGGTTTCCTAAACAATGCGTTCAGTCTAGAAAACACCGATCATTTTTATAGAACAGGAACTTCACGTTCCGGTAGCACAGGAGTACCTGATGCAGACGTCGTGAAATGGGGTCTGTTCGCTCAAGATCAACTGTATCTAATGGATGAACAACTAATCCTGACCGCAGGTTTACGTTATGACTCGTTTGAGGCAACACCAAAAACAGATTCAGGGTTTACCACCAAATATCAGCCAAATAAAGATAATGCCTTCACCGGAAAGCTTGGGGCAGTTTACCACTTAGAAGATAATCTCGCGCTGTTTGGTCAGATCAGTCAAGGATTTAAAGCTCCAACAGTGTATGACCTTTACTATTTCTACAATCAAGGGGCGATTATTGAAGCTAACCCTGATTTAAAAGCGGAACGCAGTATCTCGTATGAAGTGGGAACTCGCGGAAATAATGCGTATGGCAATATGGAATTTGCTGTATTTATCAATGATTACAAAGATTTCATCACACAAACCAAAACCGGTCAGTCTGGTGGCAAAGATGTAATCAGTAAATACAACATCGACGAAGTTCGTATTTACGGAGCTGAACTCAGTTCTACTCTATTACTGGATACGGTATCACCTCTTCCTCATGGTAGCTATGCTCGCCTAACGGTCGCTTATGCGCACGGTGAAGATAGAGCAGCGGGTAAAGAGATTGATACCGTTGCGCCATTAACCAGTGTGTTTGGGCTAGGTTATGATCAAGTGAACTTTGGTTCAGCGCTCAATGTGAAAATGGTGGCCAGCAAAGATGAGTGGCAACTTGATAACAACCTCGATGTAGCGGGTTATACCGTAGTTGACCTTACTGCGTATTATGTTCCAGTAAAAGATCTCACGGTTCGTGCTGGACTGTTTAACTTATTTGATAAGAAGTACTGGCACTACTCGGATGCTTCTGGAAAAACAGGAACCGAAGCGTTCAATATTGACTACCAATCTCAACCAGGACGTAACTGGGGAATTTCTCTCGATTACCAGTTCTAATCAAAAGACAAAAAGCCAGCTTACGCTGGCTTTTTTCTTAAAGAACACTTCATTCAAAAGGAATTTAAAAGGTGATGAAATGAATTATTTGTTCTCTGCCATCTCTTTTTTTACCATTACTGCGGCAGCAACGATAAAAGCAATGATCAGTGCCAGTTCCACTTATCCTCCTAAGCGATTCTACTGAGTTCGCACATAGTCTAGCACTGGGCTTACCGACAAGCAGTGTTTATTTTGTGAAACTGGCTAATTAGCGATCGAGATCAAATCCCACGAGTGAGTAAAAGCTAGTGTTCTGACAAATCGGGTTTTACCCAGACTTGGCTAAAATCGAACCAACCTAGCGCATTGCATTTCGCATTTTGTAGCGCACCGCACTGATCTTTACTGATTCCTAACCAGCAGTGGAACATCGGGATCAGTTGGTGTTTTTCCACCAGTGATTTCCCCAGTTCTTTCGCGGGGAAGAGCGCAGAAGAGTCAGCACGCCAAGCATCAATTAAACTCACCCACTGATTGAAATCCTCTCCTTTGCTCAAAAACTCAATATCGGAGTAATTGAGTAACCACCCCGCTAACGCATCATCACGATGATTAGCAATACCCATTGGCTTGATCCAAATATCCACATTTTCAGTTTCAACTACCGTGTGTTCATATTTGATGACATTGACTGTGATCCCATCTTGGCTGAGCAATTGTTTAATCGCATTAGCAACAGTCGGAAACATTGGATGCTGAGCGTGATAGGCAATCGTGAGTTCTTTGGTTTCTGGCGGTAACGTTCTTTGCGCTGCCGCTGCGTGATGATACCACCCGGGTTTTAACCCATAGGCTGGCAAGACCCCAAGTTCAATGATTTTCTCTTCTGGCAGAAGACGAAACAGATTGAGCGCATTGAGTTTGTCCGTGAGATAGCGTGCCCAATGTTCATCTTTGGCAACGCCATTGCGACGATTAAGCAGTAAATAGGTGCAGCCGGGATCCAGTTCTACCTCTTCTGTTGATGATCCTCGAGCGGTTTTCATCGGATTGGATAAGCTTGGAAAAACCATGGAAGAGTGCACTTCATCAATCACCCAAACTTCAACTCGGTCCAGCAGTGGACGAAAACCAAAATAGCCATCAAACGCTTGCAAAACCAAACGTTTTTCATCGTTTAGAACCACTTTGTAGGGCCCTGTCCCCACTGGCATTAAATCAAAGTCAGGATTGCGATCGGACTCCGCTGGGAGGATTTTGGCACAGGCTTCGGCAAGCAATAGCGGTAAGCGGATATCGGGCTTTTGCAGATGCACATCGACCGCCCAAGGGTAAGGTGAGTCAACTCGGTCAATATGGGCAAAAAGATTAAGCAACCGTAGCTGCCAAAGATTTTGCACAATCAGTTCGGTGGTGAGGAGATTGCCATTATGAAAGCGCACCCCGGGACGTAAGTAAAACCGCCAGTGAGTATCTGATAGTGCCTGCCAAGCGTGTGCTAAATCAGGCTGTAATTGCTCTTCTTCATCAAGGCGTGTGAGTCCGCTAAACACCTGTCGCGCAATATGCTGTTCAGAGCGGCGCATCGGCTTTTGTGGGTTCAACATCGATAGCTGACGATAGTACGGCAACCTGACAACTTGCAGACCTTCTTGATGCTGAACGCCAAGATAGCTTTCGATCACTTGAGTTAATTTTGCGGCGTCCTGATCAAGCACGGCAAACGCTTGGCCTATCTTTCCTTCATTGAGATAGCGGCGCGCAAGGTTCTCACTGACATCCGCACGACTGCGTTTAAAGATCAGTTGCGAGAGTTTGCCGCGCCCAGCCGCAGGATGCCACTCAATCCAGCCCTCTTCTTCCATTTTATTGAGGACAATACGCGCATTACGTCGAGTGCAAAAAAGAATATCGGTGACATCTTCCAGTTGGGTTTCAACGTCTTGACCTTGAAAATGTTCAAAGAGTGTTTCGAACTGAACACGTAAACGCGGGCTGCTCATAAAGAGGAAATCTCATCTAACTTCTAATTCTAGACAGTTTCCTTATTTTGTAAGCTTTAGCAAGCCCACCGCAAAAACTTTTAAAGCAAGTCACAACCTAACGTTTGAGCAATGGCGCTCAGTTGCTCTTCATCATCGAGCTTCACTGACCATTTGCTTTCACTGCCATTGGCGATCATCACATTTGCCCCCTTTCCCATTAGCGTGATGGCCTCCGCTTGGGCTTGCAAGGTAACGCGATTCTCGTGTCCGAGCCGTACGACAACTTCATGGGGGGTTACAATGATTTTGCCACCACTAAATTGAATCACCATTTAAACCTCGGCTACTGGTTTGGCTTGCTTTGGTCGTGAACGTTTCACCGCGACCGTCAAACGGCTAATACAAACCAGTCGTCCTTGTTCATCTTTGATCTCAATTTGCCACACTTGAGTCGATACCCCGATGTGCAACGGTACTGCAGTACCTGTCACTGAACCTTCACGCATCGCACGGACATGGTTAGCATTGATATCCAAGCCCACACAGTAAGCGTCTTCACCCACACTGAAATTGGCCGCTACTGAACCTAAGGTTTCCGCGAGCACCACCGAAGCGCCACCATGCAACATGCCAAGTGGCTGATGTGTGAAATGGCAGACCGGCATAGTGGCGGAAATGCTATTTTCTGTCACTTCGGTGTAAATGATATTTAAATGTTCAATTAACGTATTTTTCGATGTGGCATTGAGTGTTTCTAAACTGATGGGCTTATTCCAAATCGACATCGTTTGAGTCCTGAACGAGTAAAAGTGACTCATTGTAACGACTCCATCCAACGAACACAAAGTCGTGCACCAACTCTGCGACAGTAAAGATGAGGGGATAACATTATGAATGTATGGTGCTAATATAAACGCCATTCATCGATCGCCACAGAAATAAGGACTATAAGATGAAAAAGACGCAACTGGCGCTCACTTTATTAATGACTCTTGGTTTAGCGGCATGCAGCGCTTCACCGACAGGCCGAAATCAATTGCTACTGTTTTCTGACAACGACATGAGTCAGCTTGGCGCGAAGTCTTTCACGCAGATGAAACAGGAAATTCCAATCAGTAAAGATGCAAAAACCAATGCGTATGTGCAATGTGTAACCAAAGCGATTACCGCTCAAGTACCTAAGCAAAGCAGTTTTGAGCAATGGGAAGTGGTCGTGTTTGAGAGTGACCAAGTTAACGCGTTTGCCCTGCCAGGTGGGAAAATTGGGGTATACACGGGTCTACTGAAGGTTGCGGTGAATCAGGACCAGTTAGCGACCGTGATTGGCCATGAAATCGCTCATGTGCTGTCAAACCACAGTAATGAGCGTTTATCGCAGTCGCAATTAGCGAACGCGGGCTTACAACTGACGGATATCGCAATTGGGGCATCTGAATATGCGCAATATCGTAATCTGACCATGTCCGCGCTCGGCGTTGGTGTGCAGTACGGGGTGATTTTGCCCTATGGTCGCAACCAAGAGTCAGAAGCCGATATATTAGGATTGGCCTTGATGGCAAGAGCAGGCTTTGACCCTTATCAGAGTATTGAGCTTTGGAAAAATATGGCTAAAGCCTCTGGAGGAAAACAGCCGCCTGAGCTGCTTTCGACCCACCCATCACACAGCACCCGTATCAGCGATTTGAGTGCAACGATCAATACACTGCCACCACATCAAGGTTCTAAAGCTCAGTGTGCTCTTTAGTTTCTGGTTTTTAATAACGCCTTGGTTTTCAGGTGCTCTCGTCTGCTAAATACTGTTTTTATAAAAACGACGAGATTTCAAAAACATAGCGCCTTCATAAAACAAACATCACTAGACTGAGCTATTCAGTCTAGTGATGTTCGTCACAACGTCACGTCAAAAGAATCGGATAGCACTGCGTCCTGATGGGGATTTGCTGTCGCTTTGTGGTGATTTTTTATCGTTCTTGGCTTTTTTTTGTCCAGATGCGGTTTTGCTGTTTTTTGATGGCTTGGATTTGGCCGAAGTGTTGGCAGAAGACTTCTTCTGCGTTTTTGTCGGCTTGAGCGACGATGCTAGCTCAGGTTGAGTATCGAGTGACTCTGACTCTGTGACAGGTGCATCACAAATCACCAAATAAAACTCTTGGTTAAATTCAATCAGATCGCCATCAAACACTTTGCAGCGTTTGCGAGTTTCTACATCGCCATTAACAAACACATAGCCTTCACTGATCACGTGTTTTGCTTCACCACCTCCACTTACGGCATTGGCAATTTTTAACACTTTGTACAGCTCAATCGGCTGGCAAGAGACCTCAACACCAATCGCTTCTATTTCGATTTCTTCATCTTGCGGGTTGAATTGCTCGTCGGTCATGACACTACTCTCAAAAAATTTTTACGCAGTTTAGCCTTTTCAATGGTTTTTACCAACGCCTATCCAAATAGCCACTAAACTAAAGTGAAATTCCATCTCCTCAAATAAGGTGACTATGCGCATTGGGTTACTTTTTATCTCACTTTACTTGATCTCGGCGAATCTCCATGCGAATCCGCAAAGGGTGACCATTTTTGCGGATGATGCTTATCCGCCATACAGTTATGTTGAAAATAGTCGTGCCGTGGGTATCTATCCTGAAATACTTCGTGCCGCCGATGTTTTGATGACAGAATTTGAGATTGATTTACAACCCATCCCTTGGCGACGTGGACTCAAGCTACTCGAAGCAGGAAGAATTTTTGCTTTGCTTCCCCCCTATTATTATCCGCAGCGCCGACCTTACATCCATCCTTACTCAGACCCTATCCTAGATGAAGAGGTGGTGGTCTATTGTCAAAACGCATGGCTCAACAAACGTAAGTCAGCCGAATGGCCTCGGGACTTTTACGGTTTAACCATAGGAATGAACGATGGATTCAGTCTAGGCGGGCAAGTGTTTTGGAAAGCCGTCGAAGAAAAGCAGATTGAGGTGAAATACGCTAATGGCAATCGCGTCAATCTACTAAAGTTACGCGGTGACAGAATAGATTGCTATGTCAACGATCGCATCTCTATTTTATGGGAACTCACACGATTAAAACGTGAAGGCATTGTCGATACCGTTAATTTTTCCATAGCCACCAAAATCAGTTTAGAGCAAGGCTACATCGGGTTTACCAACCAAAACCTCGAGCAATATCCTTACCAGAGCCAGTTTGTAGCCTCATTCAACAGTGCTCTTGCTGAGCTAAAAAGCAGCGGCCAACTCGACAAGATTGTTGACCGCTATATTGAATAATGCAGTTCCCTTACGACTTCAAGCTACAGCGGCGTTAGCGCGCTGCAATGCCAAGTTGTTTGGGTATCATTTTAGCGTGTCACCATATTGCGGATCTGTTTAGCTCGCTCATCATCACTGACATTACTTGGAGGTGGCACGGTTAACCCTTTCACTACGGCAGGACGCGCAGCGATCTCGTTCATCCAACGCTGTAAATGAGTCAGACCGTCAATCGAGATTCCACTCCATTCATGGATTCGAACCCATGGAAAGGTCGCGATATCGGCAATCGTGTATTCATCTCCAGCCAAATACGGGTTTTGGGCTAGCTGGCCATCCATCACTTCAAACAAACGGCGTCCCTCTTTTTGATAACGATCGATAGCCGGTTGGATTTTCTCTGGGAAATAGCGATAAAACACGTTAGCCTGCCCCATCATTGGCCCTACGCCGCCCATTTGAAACATCAACCATTGGATCACTTTGGAGCGCGCTTTGCTTTCTTGGGGTAAGAACTTTCCGCTTTTCTCTGCTAGATAGAGCAAAATCGCACCCGACTCAAACACCGCAAAGTCTTCATTGTCACGGTCAATAATCGCTGGAATACGCCCATTCGGGTTAATCGCGGTAAATGCGGGCTGTTTTTGGTCGTTGTTCGAAAGGTTGAGCGCGTGGGTGGTGTATTCCAAACCCATCTCTTCCAATGCGATGGCAATTTTGTGGCCATTCGGTGTTGCTGCAGTATAAAAATCAATCATAGAAAAATCCTTTATTGAAAGGCTGGTCGTTGCGAGATTTGCTCAAACCAACGAGTGATGTGCGGATAGTGTTCAAACACAGGAAGTTCGAGCGCTTTTTGGGCGAAACCAATAAAAATGTAGGCGGTAATATCAACAATAGTGAAACGATTCGTCGCAATAAATTGCGATTGTGCCAATCGCTGCTCAAGTTGTGGTAAAAACGCAGCCACGCGAGCTTTGCTCTCTTCACCCCAAGCGTACACGCAGTGTTCACGATCTTTATAGATGCCACTTAAATTTCGAAAGGCTTGAAATCCCGCATACAGTCCTTGAAACTCAACCACTCGGTGCCACATCTCAACTTGGGCTTGTTCTAATGCTGAATCTCCGAACAACTGGTGAGTATTGGGGGAAGCAAGATCAAAATAGCGGCAAATTGCCACGCTTTCACACAGTGTTGTGCCATCATCAAGTTCAAGTAGAGGCACTTTTCCGTTCAAGCTTTTGCTCTTAAACGTATCCGATAAGTTTTCACCACCACGAACGTCAACTTGTACACGCTCAACATCAATACCTAATTCTTTAAGAAAAATCGAGACTCTGCGGCTGCTTGGTGTCATTGCGGTTTCATATAATTTCATTTTGTTATCCTTAATTACTTTTTCTGAACGATCGTTCTGGATATACTCTACGCAGTTTCTGAACGTTCAGTCAAGAATAGATTTAAGCAACCGAGTTTCCAATGGCAAGAAAATGCAACTTTGATCGCGAAGAGAAATTACACCAAGCAATGACGCTGTTTTGGCAAAAAGGGTATGCCAATACCGCGATATCCGATTTGGTCGATCACTTACAAATCAATCGCTTTAGCCTTTACAACACGTTTGGTGATAAGCAAAAGCTCTATTACGAAGCGCTGGATCGTTATCTGAATTTGGTCAGTTCCCCTGCCCTTAAAGATCTCGAGCTCGAAAGTGCGGCGTGGCCAGAATTGAAAGCGTTTTTGCAGCATTTTGCCGCGCTCCAACGCGAGGGAAACTGTGGTTGTTTTATGCAAAATGCCTTGGTTGAGCATGCAAACACGGACGATGAAGTCTTAAGCAAAGGTCACGCGTTATTTGATCATCTGCTGCACCTGATCGCCCGTGCGCTCAACAATGCGACGCAACAAGGTCAAATTGCTTCTCATCTTTGTGCGGACTCTTTGGCGCCATTAGTTTTGACCCAGATGCAAGGTATGCGCGTGCTTGGTAAAGCGCAGCGCCATGCCAATCTTGAGCAGGGATTAGAAGCCTTGATCCGTTTGATAGAGGGCGATTTTATAGGGGCTAAAGCATGATCCATTTGATTGCCCTGCGCTTAACTCGAGGAATGGATTTAAAGCAGCAGATTGTACAGCTCGTTCAACAACATCGAATCCATGCAGGCTCTATCGCGTCGTGCGTGGGATGCTTATCGACGTTGCATATTCGCCTTGCCGATAGTTTTTCGACCCTACAAGTGAGTGCCCCGTTTGAGATTCTGTCACTCTCCGGTACTTTAACGTACCAACATTGCCATTTGCATATCACGGTTGCTGATGCGCAGGGGCGTGTTTGGGGTGGGCATTTGCTCGAGGGTAACCTTATCAATACCACGGCAGAATTGATGATCCATCACTATCCGCAGCACCACTTTACACGAGAGTTTGACCCCAATACTGGTTATAGCGAACTTGTGATCTCATAGTGAATCCTTCCTACTTGAAGCAGCAGTGTTGGCTGCAACTCCAAGTAAGAAGAGTATAGGAATGCAATAGCTCGTCGGATTACAACAGAGAAAGACGCACTAGCTGCTGCGTATAAGGGTGACTTGGATTCTCAAATAGGTTTTGAGTTTCACCATGTTCGACAATTTCCCCCGCTTTCATCACTATGGTGTGGTGACATAAAGCGCGGATCACCGCGAGATCATGGCTAATGAACAGATAGGTTAATTGGTATTTCAGCTGCAAATCTTTCAGCAAATCCAGTACTTGCGCTTGCACAGTTCGGTCTAACGACGAAGTTGGCTCATCAAGCAATATGAACTCAGGCTTGAGCACCAACGCACGCGCAATCGCGATACGCTGCCGTTGACCACCAGAAAATTCATTGGGATAGCGATGCCGAGTGTCCACATCTAGGCCGACTTCCTGCATCACCGCGCAAATCGCGTGATCAATCTCGTCATCATTAAGCTGGCTATGCACGCGTAAACCCTCGCCTATCACTTGCGCTACCGACATTCGAGGATTAAGCGCAGAATATGGGTCTTGAAACACCACCTGCATTTTACTGCGATACGGCAGCATTTCACGGCGTTTGAGAGCTTGCAGATCTTGCCCTGCAAAACGGATAGCCCCTTGTGAGGTGAGAAGCTTGAGAATCGCCATGCCCGTGGTCGATTTCCCTGAACCGCTTTCCCCCACCAAACCAAGCGATTGCCCTTTAGCCAAGGTAAAACTCATATCTGTGACCGCTTTAATGTAGGCTTGAGTACGGCGAAAAAAACCGCCTTTGATTGGAAACCACACCCGTAACTTTTCCGCTTGCAGCAGCGTCGGAGCATCCATCGCCATAGGGACGGGCACACCACGCGGATCGGCATTGATCAACTGCTGGGTATAGGGATGTGCAGGCGCAGCAAACAAAGTGTGGCACGCGTTAGTTTCAACCAATTGGCCATTTTGCATCACTGCCACTCGGTCAGCAATTCGGCGCACTATGCTCAGATCATGGGTAATGAACAACATCGCCATGCCCAATTCTTGTTGTAGAGATTTAAGTAAATCCAAAATTTGCGCTTGTACCGAAACATCTAATGCCGTGGTAGGTTCATCGGCAATCAGTAGCTCGGGTTCATTGATTAGCGCCATGGCAATCATCACACGTTGCCGCTCACCGCCTGAGAGCTCATGCGGATAGGCATTGATCTTGATTTCAGGGTGACGAATACCCACCTTGCCAAGCCATTCAATCGCTTTTTGCTCTGCTGCCGTTGCACGTAATCCTCGATGGATCGCTAAGGTTTCTACCAACTGTTTTCCAATTTTTTGCAGAGGATTAAGCGAGACCATCGGCTCTTGAAAAATCATCCCTATGCGTCCCCCGCGGATGCCGCGCAGCGCGCGCTCTGAGCAGCGCAGGGTATCAACATCGCCAAAATGAATGCTGCCACTTAAATAGTGCGCCGATCCTTTGGGCAACAAACGCAAAATCGCGTTGGCTGTCACGGATTTTCCCGACCCACTTTCTCCCACCAAAGCCAGCGTTTCACCACGCGCAATGGTTAAGCTTACCCCTTCCGTCACACGGCGTGCCTGCCCTGCGATACCAAAACCCACCGACAGATTATCTATTTTCAATACCCAATCGTTCATGCACGGCTCCGTTGTAAATGAGGGTCAAAGGCATCACGTACCGCTTCACCGATAAAGACCAGTAAAGTCAGCATGACCGACAGCACCACAAACGCTGAAATACCAAGCCAAGGCGCTTGTAAGTTGGCTTTGCCCTGTGCGAGCAGTTCGCCCAATGACGGTGAACCGGCCGGCAAGCCAAAGCCAAGAAAATCCAATGAGGTGAGAGTAGTGACTGAGCCAGAAAGAATAAACGGCATCATGGTTAACGAGGCGACCATAGCGTTAGGCAACATATGGCGCAGAATAATGCGCATATCACTGACTCCCATCGCTTGTGCAGCACGTACATAATCAAAATTACGGCAACGTAAAAACTCGGCACGCACGACGCCCACCAAGCTCATCCAACTAAACAGCACCATGATGCCGAGCAACCACCAGAAATTCGGTTCAACAAAGCTCGATAAGATGATCAAAAGGAACAAGGTTGGCATGCCAGACCACACTTCAATAAAGCGCTGCCCAAACAGATCAAGCCAGCCGCCGTAATAACCTTGCGTAGCGCCGATTAAAACGCCAATCAGTGACGAAATCACCGTGAGAATAAAACCAAACAACACCGAGATTCGAAAACCGTAAATGATCCGAGCTAACACGTCGCGCCCTTTATCATCCGTGCCTAACCAGTTCACTGAATCCGGCGCAGAAGGCACACTGCTGGTGATATCAAAATTGATGGTGTCATAATGAAAACGGATTGGCGGCCAGATGATTTGCCCTTTCTCTTCAATCAAGCCAACCACATAGGGATCGGTGTAATCCGCTTCCGTATCAAATTCTCCACCAAATTGGGTTTCGCTATAGCGCTGTACGATCGGCATGTACCACGCTCCGTCATACTGAATGAGGAGTGGTTTGTCGTTAGCGATAAGCTCAGCAAATAAGCTCACCACAAACAGCAATAAGAAAATCCACAGTGACCAAAAACCACGCCGATTGGCTTTAAATCGCGCCCAGCGTGCCTCAGTCAACGGATTCGGCACACGCTTGCTTGCTTTTGTCATCCCCATCAACGAGCCTCAAAATCAATGCGTGGGTCAACCCACATGTAAGTCAAATCTGAAATGATGCTGAGCAACAACCCGAGCAAAGTCATGATATACAACGAACTGAATACCAAAGGATAATCACGTTGAATCGTGGCTTCAAAGCCAAGTAGACCAATACCTTCCAGCGAGAACATCACTTCAATCAGCATCGAACCCGTGAAGAAGATACTGATAAATGCGCTCGGAAATCCGGCAATGATGATCAACATGGCATTACGAAACACATGTTTGTAGAGAATGCGCTGTTCATCCAACCCCTTCGCGCGCGCGGTGACCACATATTGCTTGTTAATCTCATCTAAAAACGAGTTTTTGGTGAGCATGCTTAACGTAGCAAAACCGCCAATGACCATGGCTAATGTGGGTAACGTGAGGTGCCAAAAGTAATCCAGCACTTGTTGATACCAAGGCAAGCTGGCGAAGTTATCGGAAACTAAACCGCGCAGCGGAAACCAACTGAAATAGTTGCCGCTGGCAAAGAGGATAATCAAGATGATCGCAAACAGAAATCCGGGAATAGCGTAGCCAATGATCACCACCGCACTCGACCAAACATCAAAACGCGAACCGTGATGAATCGCTTTGCTGATCCCCAAAGGAATCGAAATCAGATAGATCAGCAGCGTGCTCCACAATCCGAGGGAAATGGAAACCGGTAATCGCTCCACAATCAAATCAATCACATCGCCGCCACGAAATAAGCTTTCGCCAAAATTAAACGTGGCGTAATCCTTAAGCATCTGGAAATAGCGTTCATGGATGGGCTTATCAAAGCCAAAACGACGGGTGATCTCTTCGACCACTTGCGGATCAAGTCCACGTGAACCTTTATACCCAGAAACCGGATAACCAGAAACCGGCGCATCCGTCGACGCCGCGACTTCTTGCCCGCCCCCCGTAAAACGCTCCATGACGCCGGAGGTGTTACCTTCCAACTGAGCAATGGCCTGCTCTACTGGGCCCCCTGGCGCAATCTGAATAATAAAAAAGTTAATGGTGATGATGGCCCACAAGGTGGGCACCACCAGTAACAAACGGCGCAGAATATAACTGAGCATTGCGCCTCCTAACGCCGTTTTTCAGGTAGCCGCGCGGCTTTCTCTTGATCTATCCACCAGGTGTCTAAACCGAGGGAATATTTCGGTAGCACACTTGGGCGGCTGAATTTATCCCACATCGCCACACGGTACATACTCAAATGCCATTGCGGAATGAGGTAGAAATTCCATTGCAACACGCGATCGAGCGCTGAACCCAGTGCGCGAAGTTTTTCGGTATCTTGCTGGCTTTTGGCTATTTGTTCGGTCAGAGCATCAATCACCGGATGATTGGCCCCCGCTGAGTTGTAGCTGGAATCCATATAATTGGAATTCCAGACAATCAGTAGATTCGGGCTAGGGTAAGGATTCGCGCTAAAGCCGTGCGATATCATGTCAAAATCACGATCACGCAGACGTTTGGTATATTGCGTGGTGTCGACCGTGCGGATCTTCATCTCAATCCCCATGAGCTGCAGATTTTTTTGCAGAGGAATCGCAATTCGCTCTGTTGTTGGACTGTAAATCAACAGTTCAAAACTGAGTGGCTCACCAGTCTTGACGTTGGTCATCACCTTATTTTTTAGCTCCCATCCCGCTTCTTTCAGCAAGGCAAATGCTTCGCGCATTTGGGTACGAATTCGTCCGCTGCCATCGGTCACGGAAGGCTGATAAGTTTCCGTAAATACCCGAGCGGGCAGTTGTTCTTTGTAAGGGGTGAGCACAGCAAGTTCTGCGGCATTCGGCAGGCCTTGAGCCTCGTATTCGGTGTTTTGGAAATAGCTGCGGGTTCGCTGGTATTGATCGTAGAACAGGTTTTTGTTCATCCATTCAAAGTCTAAGGCGTAGTTGAGTGCCTCACGGACTCGAACATCTTGGAATACAGGACGCTGTGTATTGAAAATAAATCCCTGAGTAGAGGCTGGCGCTTGGTGAGCAATTTCCTCTTTCTTAATCAAACCTTGGTCAAAATTACGCCCAGTGTAAGAGGTCGCCCAGAACTTGGCTTGGTTCTCTTCACGTAAATCAAACTCACCCGCTTTAAACGCCTCCAGCATCACGGTGTCATCGCGATAGTAGTCGTACTGGATCTGGGCGAAGTTGTTACGCCCAACGTTGACAGGCAAATCTTTTGCCCAATAGTCCGGATTCAGCTTATAGGTCACACTCTGACCGGGTTTGAAATCGATAATTTGATAAGCGCCACTCCCAACGGGAGGCTCATTGAGCGGCTCGGCCAAATTCTTGTCTTGCCAGTAATGTTTGGGTAAGACTCGGGTCGATTGCGCCAAGCTGAATAACTGTTCACGGTTTGGCTGCTTCATTTCAATGCGTACTGTCCGCTCAGCAATGGCTTTCACGGATTTTACATCCTGATAATACACTCGATATTGCGGGACACCTTCTGCCATAAACTTCTCAAAAGAGAACTCCACATCCTGCGCGGTGATCGGTTTGCCATCATGGAAACGCGCATTCGGATTGAGATCAATTTCCAGCCAAGTGAAATCATCGGAATAGCGAATTTTACTGGCAATCAACGGATAGTAAGAGTCAATTTCATCCGCAGGAGAAAACATGAGAGGATCATACAACTCCGCGGTATTGGCCGCCGACACGCCACGTGAAGCAAAACGGTTAAAGTTATCGTAGGTGCCCAACTCACCGAAGGTCACTTTACCGTATTTGGGGGTTTGTGGATTGACATAATCAAAGTGCGTGAAGTTTTCTGGGTACTTTGCTTCCCCAAACCCAACCAGCCGAGTGGTTTCAATCACGGCCGCCCAACTGAATTGGCTCGATAACGCGAGCGTCACTCCTAAAGCAATCGGCTTCCAACTGCGCATGGCTTTCTCCCTAAAGACGTAAACGAACAGTGATTTCTATTTCAGACAAAAATATCCCTTCCTACTTGAGGCTGCAGCGGCCTTGGCTGCGTTTATCTCTAAGTCGCTTGGATATAGGACACTGCAAATTATTAATAATTCAGTTACTTGGATAAGTATAGTCACAAACTACTTGATGTGGCAGGACGGCGACAAGAGAGCTCAGGGGAAATCCTTCCCCTGAAAATGTGATCAATGAAGGGTTTTAGCAATTAACCGTAAAAGATAGGTTTCACGCTCAATGCTCATGCCTTTGCGTGGATCATTGAGCAGGGTTTGCTCGTTATGAGCAATCGCTTCGTGAATGTTCACCCATACGGGTTTCATACCATTGCCTTGTTCATAACTTTCCAACTGAGTCTGACCCAGTTGTTCGTCCACTTCGCAACGGTAACAGTAAGAAACCATATGAATCACATCGACATCTTGCTGTTTGTTCCATGGACGAAATTCTTGATATAAACCAAATGGTTTAATGTTACGGATATTTTGTGCCCCTGTTTCTTCTTGCAGTTCGCGGATCATGCCCATCAGCACATCTTCATTGCTTTCTAATCCACCGCCGGGCAAAGAATAATCGTGGTAACGCTCAGTATAGAGCAGCAAAATGCGCTCACCGCGCATAGCAATCGCGCGAGCGGCTTTACGTTGCATAATTCGCTGCTGGTTCAACGGCTTAATATCAGGGTGTACAGCGACATATAGAGGTTTCATCGGCTCTCCTTTTCCAACGGTTTTGAGCGATGCTAACACATCAAAAAGTCGAAGACCCTGATAAATCAGGGTCTATTTGCGCTGAATCAAATTTAACCATCTGCATTGATCTGGGTGATCAAGGCTTTTTCGACGCGATCCGCATCTTCAATCGCGATCTGGCAGGTACCTGCGGCAGCATGTCCGCCACCACCGTATTGAAGCATCAATTGACCGATATTGGTTTTCGAGCTGCGATCGAAAATCGATTTTCCGGTGGCGAAAACGATGTTCTGTTTCTGGAATCCCCACATTTTATGAATAGAGATATTGCACTGCGGATAGAGGGCATAAATGATAAAACGGTTCCCCGCATAGATGGTTTCTTCTTCTGTAAGATCAAGCAACACCAGATTTTGGTAAACCTTACCACAGCGCTGGATCTGCTCTTTGAACAAGGTTTCATGTTTACGGTACAGATCTACCCGTTCTTTCACATCAGGCAGTTGCAGGATTTCGTCAATCGATGCGTGAGTGCAGTGATCAATCAATGCCATCATTAAGTTGTAATTAGAGATCCGGAAATTGTGGAAGCGTCCAAGACCAGTACGAGCATCCATCAAAAAGTTCAGCAAATTCCAACCCGTAGAATCTAAGACCTCATCACGAGTAAATTGCGCCGAGTCCCCTTTATCTACCGCCTCCATCATTTCAACCCATTCAAAGGGAAAGGTTTTGGTTCCGCCGTAGTGCTCCCACACCACACGCGCAGCCGAAGGCGCATGTGGGTTAATAATGTGATTGGCTCTCTCGCCTCTATTTCTGAGAGTTTCTGAGAGGTGATGATCAAATACCAAATGCGCCTTGGCGACATAAGGCAAGTTAGTGATGATGTCTCGCTCCGTGATAGGGACCTTACCATCTTGCATATCTTTTGGATGGACAAACTGGATGTCATCTATCAGCTCGGTACTTTTGAGCAAAATTGCACACACCAAACCATCAAAATCACTGCGTGTCACTAATCGATACTTGAGTGATGACATGTTATTCCCTCTTCAAAGACTTGAGATCCCCACCCATTGGAAAATGCCCTTTGTGCCAAATAAACTGACGCCGACTGCCAATTCTGGGATACCAAACCTAAAATGAAACAAAAATGTTGTTTATTAGAGCTTTTATTAATTGTAGACAGCATCAATCTTTTGACAAATCTGACATATAGCAAAAAACAATTTTTGTAGAATATGGATATGCAACCCATAACAGGATGAAGAAAGTATGAATAAAACAACCTTATTATTAGCAAGTGTGGCAGGTGCCACCTTACTAGCAGGATGTGCGCGTCAAGAAAACGAATACACCGTAAAAGAATACGTATCAATGGCCAATCCAGCAGCAGTGTTTTGCGTTAAACAAGGTGGTGAGCTAGAAACAGTCACTGAAAATGATCAACGCATCACTTACTGTGTGACCAAAAATGGCGAGAAAGTTGAGCAGTGGGAATATTTTCGCCAAAACCATGACCAACAATAGTCATCGCCGGTTGGGATAGATGAGGCAGCCTAGCTGCCTTTTTGGTTTTTATTGGTACACTTTCGGTTAGCGCTTCCACCAACGTCCTGAACGTTCGAGTTCGGGATCGCTCAAACGGTTCAATAACGTCAGTTCAGTATCCAAGATAGCCAACGCTTCACAAAACACCTGCTGATCTATCTGACTGTCCATGGTGGAATGATTTACCGCTAGGCTATGATTAGCTTGCTCATGGTTAACTTGGTCATGGCTAACTTGACCATGCTGAATCTGGTAAACCGTGGACTCCACGACGGTTTCAATCACATCGAGCAATGAAAGCAATCTGGGCTCTTCACTCATGGTGTGGCGAAGTTCGGCGATCGCTTTTTGCGCAATCCAATAAGGCTGCTGCTGAACTTGCGTGAGCGGCCTTTGGAAAGCGTTTGCCACAACGCCTTCAAGAAAAACACGATAAGTCGTCAGTTCATCGACCCACAAAAAACGTAAGCCTTGCGGGTTTTGGTGAGGATACGGCACGCAAAGATGAGCCTTAAGATCGCGCGCAATCTCTAACCGGACGCCAGACTGTGCGCAGCGCTCAACCAACTTGCGTAACAAACCTTGTTCATCCATCAGTTGCTGGATTTCAAAAATTCGTTTGAGATGGTAGTCATTGGATACCAAGGTCAAGGCAAGTGTTTCACCGCGCTGCACAACACCACTTTCCAATAATACCTGCGCCACATGCTCAATATTTTCCACTGTGCTGGTGGATTCTTGCTCAAGCAGCACATCGATTAGTGGGAATGACAGCCCTAATTGTTGGCGACGTTGCTCAAAATACTCATGCATTCGCTTTGCTTCAGACACCGTCTGGCCGAGAGTAATACCACCGCAAAAGACCACTCGTGCCGCCGTATTTTCATGACACTGTAACGCAGAGATCAATCCATCGACGCGGCTTTTGCCTTCTAATGTTAGTTGGTTAGCATTAAGACGTTTACCGAGCACCACATAAATCGGACACACTGCTGACATTCAATCTTGCCTCTCTGACGTTCAGTATTAAAAAACCGTTATAGGAAAATAAATTCATTTTCCCCTCAGCACCGACCGGCACCACCCAATCGTTGCGATAGAGAAAATGAGTGCATCACAGATTTTTTCTGCCATAATCGCGCCCTCATTTTATTAGATGCTGATGTAAAGACTAAGTTTAGAGATATACACCAGCTTAATGTGAAGAAACAGACCGATATGTGGAATAAACTCAATAAATCAATGATGTTCTGCCAAATGATGTTTGGCCTCTCGTTCTACGGCGTCATGGTGATCTTAACTCGCTTCTTCTTGGAAGATCTCAACTACAGCGAAGCCGATACCATGATGGTCGTGGGTGCATTCTCGTCGATTGGGCCCCTGTTTGCCATCGCCGGAGGTTTTATTGCCGATAAATTTCTCGGCGCGTATCGTTCATTGGCCATTTCTTACGTAACGTTTGCGATCGGTTACGCTTTATTGGTTTTGGGTGCATCATCCACCCATGTTCCCTTAAGTCTGGTTGGCATCGCTTTGGCCAGCTACGCTCGCGGCTTAATGTCACCTTCTTATCCAAGCTTGTACAAACGTACTTTTGCCAGTGAAGAAGATTTCAATAATGGCTATCCCGTTAACTATTCGGTCAACAACGTCGGCGCACTTTTGGGACAATACCTGTTTCCAATGCTAGTGTTGCTGCTGGGTTTTCACGGCAGCTTCGCGCTTTCTGCATTAATGGCAACCTTAGCCACCATCACCCTAGTGGTGATGCGTCGTCCACTGATTGAAGTGGCCAGCGAGAAAGATCAGCAATCCGTGAGCTTGAGCAATTGGATGGCGTTCACCCTACTTTCACTGGCGATGGTTGGTTTGGTATTTTTCATGTTCTCAAACATGGCGATTGGCCAAAACATCGTGTATGCGATTGGGCTTGCAGCGATTGTCTATTTCATCAGTTTGATGTTGAAAGCTCGCCGCGCGGAAGCTCTAAAAATGGGCACCATCTTGATTGTGACGGTACTGACCACCTGCTTCTTTGTGTATTACGGGCAAATGATGACCTCAATGACCATGGTCACGATTAATACCATGCGCGGCGAACTGTTTGGCATCATCCCGATTGCGCCGGAAGCCTCGATGGCCATGAACCCACTCTGGTGTATTGTGGCAGGCCCCGCCATTTCCTATCTGTTTTCTACACTAGAAAAGCGTGGCATTACCTTCTCAACCGCAACCAAAATCGCGTTTGCCTTTGTGCTAACCGCTATTTCATTTGGCATTCTGACGTTTGCCGTTTCAACCGTTGGTGAAGAGGCAATTATCCGCCCAGAAGTGTTCTTGGTGATCCATTTCTTCCAAGCGTTTGCAGAAGTCGTGGTGGGAAGTTTAGTAGTAGCGTTTATTCTGTCGGTCGCACCCAAGCAGATTGAGAATTTCTCAGTGAGCTTGTTTTATATCGCGATGGCGCTCAGCGGCATTATTGGCGCAGTCTTCTCCACCTCCATCGCGTTAGAAAAAGGCCAAGTTGTGACTCAGCAGATCGTACAGATCATTTACGGCGACTACTTCAAGTTGCTAACGGTACTCGCAGTCGTCATGGTGGGTGTGGCTCTGCTCGCGTCTGCGCTGATCCGTAAAATGCTTGCCGCAGCAGATGCGTATTCACCAAGTATCCAAGATAAGCAAGCTTAACAAGCAGTGAATCAAACCATCGCACAAACCAGAGATGGCAATGCGACTGCTGATGATTGATGAAATGGCCTGCGGGCCATTTCTTTTATCCCGTTTTTCTTATCTGGCGAAGGCAACAACCAACCCTGCCACAATCGCGCTAACGCCGAGTAAACGAGTTACGTACCAACGCTCTCCAAGAAATGCGATCCCCATAAACAGTCCAAACACGATGCTAGTTTGACGCAGTGCGACAATAAAACTGACGTTTTCGGTCAACGTCATGGCATAGAGGACCAAGCTATAGGTTCCTCCCATCATCAATCCCGCGAGGGTCGCGGTATAACGAATGCGCCATGCTTCAATAAACGGAGCGCGTTGACCAGTGAGCAAATACCAGATCGCCAGTGGTATGCACATTGCCCAAAATTGAATCCCCAAATAAAGCACGGCAGAGTAACTGGCAGGCATCTGTAAACCTACAGTCTGTTCTATGATCGCTAGCGCTTCTTTATCGATAATCGAATACCCTGCCGTGCCTAGCGCCGCGACCAAAGCCCACACAATGCCGAGGTTGGCATAATCGGCGAAACGAAACTGACGAAACTTTTGCAGCGGGATCATCAAGCAGCCGAGCGTGATCAACGCAAATCCCAGCCACTGATTAAGCTGTAAGTTATAGCCCAGCATCACAGTGCCTGCACCAACCAACAATACGGGCAATCCGCGCGCTAAAGGATAAGCAATGCCGATATCCACTTTGCTGTAAGCAAAAGCCAGCCCTAGCATGTACACCATCTGGCTCAGCCCACTCACAATCAGGAGTAACCAAAATTGAGTCGGCAGCGTTGACCAACCAATCTTAGTGAAATACCACAAAATATAAGGAGTGAGGAGTAGTGACGTCGCTGACGTGGCGCCAAGAAAGAACGAAGGACCCGAACTTTGGTAGCGTTTGCCGATGATGTTCCAGCCCGCATGCAACAGCGCAGAAAACAGCACAATTATGATAGGCACAATAGACATACGACAACCTTGTCATAGCCCTGTCGAAGACAGGGCAGAAATGCATGAGTGATAGAGTTAGCGCTTCAATTCAGCCATCGACTCAATGGTAATGGCATCGTGACGCCAATACTCAATATCACAATCGATCAACTCGCCTTTCTGGTTATAGTTGACCCGCTCCACCACCATTGCTGGTGTACCCGATGTTGCGCGCAGAGCTTGAGCCATTTCGCCCAGTAACGAGCTGGTTGATATACGGTAGTGAATCGTCTGGTATTGTGTCGCATAGTGTTCACGATACAGATCGGTGAGTGACTGTGACAGATCAAAATCGAGCAGATTCGGAAACAGCTCTGGGCGAATGTAGTTGGTCACATACACCACAGGTCGGTTATCCAAATAACGCACACGGTCTACACGATACACATCCGAAAACGGTTTAAGTTTTAAAAGGCGAGTCGCCTGCTTGTTGGCGATCACTGCTTTGGCAGACATCAGCTCCGTTTTCGGCTGGCGATTTTGCGCCAACGCCATATTGGTAAAATTGAGCGTTTGAGTGGGGTCATAGCGTAAAGGTGCGGGCGAAATAAACCAACCGCGGCGATCTTCACGATAAATCTTCCCTTCAGCTTCAAGTAGGGAAAGCGCCTCACGCAAGGTGACTCGCGTAGTATCAAATGATTCGGCTAACTTGCGCTCAGCGGGCAGCTTTTGGCGCGGCATCAGCATGCCGGCATCAATCTGCTCTACGATGGCATCTTTAATTTTTACGTATTGCACTTGCGATCCTATTGCCTCTTTCCACTAACGCTTGCGCCAAGCTTGCAGGCGGCCAAACAATCCAAACTCTAATCCCACATGCAGCAATTTGGCTAATGCGGCCGAGAGCATAATCATCACCGCCATGGCGGCGGCAGCGCCCGTTTGTCCTGCATCATCCATATTCAGTACCGCAACCGATGCGGGTACGGTGTCGGTTGAGTAGAGGAATACTACCGCAGAAGTGGTGGTTAATGCATTAATAAACAAATAGCTAGCAATGTCCAATACCGCAGGTAAGGACACGGGTAACGTCACTTTCCACAGTAAACGATATTGCGGCAGCTTGATGGAGGCGGCCGTCGCCTCCAATTCAGGTGGCAACTGTTTAAGCGCGGTAGCCGCTGTCATATGCCCCACCGTGTAGTAATGCACCACGGTATTGATCACCAAAAGCAGCATGCCGCCGTACAACCCATTGAGCGGATTAGACGCGTGATTGAAAAAGAAGATGTAACCCAAACCCAGCACTAAGCCGGGAACCGCCATCGGTACCATACTCAGCATCTGCATCGTCTGACGCAGCGGCGCGAACACTCGCCCTTTTTCAATACTGTAAGCGCCGAGAAAAATGATCACCGTTCCACACAACGCGGTGAAGCTGGCTAAGGTGAGTGAGTTAAAATACGGGCTCCAACCATAGGCACTGGTTTCGGCAAATTGGTAATGTTTGAGCGTCAGCGCCGTATTCCATGGCCAAAACGTCACCAGCGAGCCGTATACCGCAGTGGCTAATACTGCCACAATCGCCACGCAAATCAGTACACAATAGAGTAGGCATAAACCATCACGTAGCCGATGTGGTGCAGGTTGGTAAGCCACAGAACGGGTATCAAACAGGCTTTGCTGTTTTTTCTGCACCCAGCGATCGGCAATAAACGCAAACACGGCGGGTAGCAACAGCACAATACTGGTCACCGCGCCCATCGCGAAATTCTGTTGCCCCACTACTTGTTTGAAAATGTCCGTTGCAAGCACGTTATAGCTGCCACCAATCACTTTCGGTACACCGAAATCACACACCACCAAGGTAAAGACAACGATCAACGCACTGATCAACCCATATTTGGCCGCCGGTAGCGTAACAATAAAAAACGTTTTGATGGGGGATGTTTTCAGCGCCCTCGCCGCTTCATACAAACGGGCATCAGAGGTGCTCAGCGAAGTAGTCAGAATCATCAACGCATGCGGAAATGTCCAGAAAATCAAACCCAGCGTAATACCTAAGCCTCCATAAATGGATTCACCGCCGAGCCAACTCTTAAGCATCCCTTGATTACCAAATAGGAAAATCAGACTGATCGCGGGCAGTAATGAAGGCGCGAGAATCGGCGCACTGCCTAACACTCGAAACAGATGTTTTCCCGGCATACAAGAGCGGGTCAATGCGTAGGCGTAACCAAACGCGAGAATACCAACAATCGCCGTCACACTGATACCAAGCACTAAGGTATTGCGCAAAGATTGCCAGAGCGCTGCCGAGGAAAAATATTGGGCGAAGTAAGCGAGTCCGACAAATTCACCCTGCCCATTTTGCACGCTTTTCACCAACATAGCGGCCAGCGGCGCGACAATAAACAGCAGCATCAGTGATAGCAGGATTAATAAGGTGGTCGATAAAATCAGGCTATCGCGACTCCAATGCGGCAATATCCGCACTGAAAAAGTACGAGCGACATTCAACATACTTTTCTCCTTATGCCGCATAAGCACAGCTGGCTGTAGCTGCTGGCGTTGTCGACATGACCTTACGACGGTACGCGCGCAGCTGCCCTGCTCTCAATGCCAAATATCGAACATCGCCCGTTTTTAAATGCATGGTTTGTACCTGTGTGATCGGTAAATCGACACACACGGGCGGAGCCAAACGCTCACCTTGAAACATACATTCGACTCGATAAAACGCGCCAAGAAACTCCAAATGGCGAATGACGACTGGAATGGCCTCGTTGTAGCGCGTAACCAGTTCTAGATTTTCAGGGCGCACAGCCAAATCAAATTGTTCACCTTGGCAAGGCGTATAATTTTCGATTTTGGGCAAAGCAATAAGAGATTCAGCAATACGCAGTTGCTGGGAACTCGCCATGGAAACGGGAATAAAATTCATCGTGCCAACAAACTCAGCTACAAAACGGCTGGCGGGCTTTTGGTAGATCTCTTGCGGCGTACCAACTTGCTCAATCACCCCGTGGTTCATCACCACAATGCGATCCGCCATGGTTAACGCTTCTTCTTGATCATGCGTGACCATGATGGTGGTAATGCCCAATTTACGTTGCAGTTGGCAGATTTCTTCGCGCAAATGCGTTCTTACCTTGGCATCAAGAGCGGAAAGCGGTTCATCAAGCAGTAATAACCCCGGCGATAATGCCAAAGCACGCGCTAACGCCACCCGCTGCTGCTGACCGCCAGAGAGCTGGCTTGGGTATTTTTGTGCCGATGTGGCGAGCCCGATCATCTCCAACCACTGCTCCACTTTCTCTAACGCATCACGGACTGACATGCCTTGATTGCGCAAACCGATGGCGATGTTTTCTTCCACCGTTAAATTGGGAAATAGAGCATAAGATTGGAACACGATGCCGAAATCACGCTGCTCGGGTGGTAAAAAAGTAATCGCTTGCTGGTTTTGGTGAATGGTGCCAGAGGTGGGGAGATCTAACCCCGCGATGGCGCGCAATAAGGTGGTTTTGCCACAGCCAGAAGGGCCAAGAAAGCAGACAAACTCCCCTTTTTCAATCGACAAACTGATGTCATTGAGCGCGGTAAATGAGCCAAACTGTTTTACCACATGACGAATATCGAGGTAGCTTCTGCTGATCGCTTGAGGTTCATTCTGCTGCTGTGAATTAAGATTGTGCATGGTCATAAAAGCACCTTTAATTTGGTATAGTCCAAAACTAACAAGACTTTATTGCACTGCGGTGACAGTTTTATCGCTGATGCGTGACCATCTGATGACAGAGAGATAAAAAAGGAGGCTTTCGCCTCCTTTGATGAACAAGTTAAGATTTGGGTTCCGATTTAGCATCAAACTTTTCAGACCAGGTTTGCAGCACGCGGGCACGATCACTTCCCATTTGCGTGAAGTCCATCTTCGCCATCACTTTTTCAACATTGGGATAGTTAGGAACTTGCTTCCTGACATCTTGATGACCTACAACGGGATAGCTTTCAATATACAGCTCATTCGCGACTTTAGAGACAGACCAATCGACCACACGTTTTGCCGCATCGCTTGCTTTGACTAGCCCTACCGCTTCCGATTCCCAGCCAATGCCGTTTGGTACAATCACATCCAACGGTGCGCCTTGGGTTTTGAGTTTTGCGCCACGCGTTGCCATTGAGATGCCGATCGCCACTTCACCCATCCCCGCTTGAACGCAAGGTTTTGAGCCAGAATGCGTGTAATGGGCAATATTTTTATCAAGACGTTGCATGTAATCCCACGCTTTATCTTCGCCCATGTTTTGCAACCATGCGGAGACTTGCATGTACCCCGTGCCGGAAGACGCAGGGTTAGGCATCGCAATGTGGCCTTTGTAAACAGGGTTGGTCAAATCTTCCCAACTCTGTGGCTTGGGTAAATTCAGCTGTTTTGCCACCGCTTCGTTAAAGCATACCGCGTTAAAAAAAGCATCGTTGCCATACCATGCTTGCTGCGCTTGTGGATCGTTCAAATTAGCTCGTAACTCGTTCGCCCCTTTTGGAGTATAAGGTTTTAGTACACCTTGATCTTTGAGGAGAGCCATTGACGATCCAGCCAATCCCCACACCACTTCGGCACGTGGGTTGTCTTTTTCAGCCAGCAGTTTTGCCGTCATGATCCCGGTCGAATCGCGTACCCACTTAATCTCAATATCTGGGTTCTCTTTTTCAAAAGCGCTTTTGTATTTCGCCAGCAGATCGGTTTCAAATGCGGTATAAACCGTGACTTCTTGTCCCGCAAACGCGTGAGCAGACATAAGTGCTGCGATCGCCGTTAAGGTTCCTTTCAATATACGTGGATTCATCATTCTCTCCGATTGATTAAGTTTGGTATGTACCAGAATTGATATTTACCCTACCCAGTCTGTGTGACGATTCGATGAAGAAAAATTGGCAGTTTCACGACGATTTTGGGTTCTTTTCATGCCACTTTTCCTGCATCCGCGGTTATGAAACTTTTATGAAATTCGCATTCAGAGGGTTTACCGCGTGCATTTCTCGTTGTTAGATAGCGTCAAATTTATTGGTATAGTCCAAAAAGGGAATAGACATGAAGAATGCTTATCTACTGCTGACACCAGGACCGCTTTCCACCTCAGAATCCGTGCGTGAAGCTATGCTTAAAGACTGGTGTACTTGGGATGATGATTACAACTTAGAGATTGTTGAAGTGATCCGCCGCAAACTCGTCACACTGGCCACCACACAATCCGGTTACACCTCGGTGTTGATGCAAGGCAGTGGCACCGCTTCTGTCGAAGCCACCATTGGAAGCGTGATGTTACCGACGGATAAGCTACTCGTGATTGATAACGGTGCTTATGGCGCACGCATCGCGCAAATCGCTCAGTACCTGAATATCGCATGTCGTGTTATTGCTCCCGGAGAAACGGCGCAGCCTAATCTTGATGAGATTGCCGATGTGCTGACCCATGATCCGGCAATTACGCATGTGGCAATTGTGCACTGCGAAACCACCACCGGCATGCTGAACCCGATTGCTGAAGTGGCTAAGATCGCTAAACAGCATGGCAAGCGTGTGATTCTCGATGCGATGTCGAGCTTTGGCGGTATTCCGATGGATATTGGTGCTCTGGGTATCGATTTTATGATCAGCTCAGCCAACAAATGCATTCAAGGGGTGCCGGGATTTGGTTTTGTGATTGCCAAACGCAGCGAGCTTGAACAGTGCCAAGGCCGCGCACGCTCACTCACTTTAGATTTGTTCGACCAATGGCAATGTATGGAGAAAAATCACGGCAAGTGGCGTTTTACCTCTCCCACTCATACGGTTCGTGCGTTCTATCAAGCGTTACTTGAGTTGGAAAACGAAGGTGGCATCGCGGCGCGCTATCAGCGTTATCAGACCAATCAGACCCAATTGGTGAAAGGCATGCGTGAACTGGGTTTTGCCCCGTTACTCCCAGAAAAGCTGCATTCCCCCATCATCACCTCTTTCTATTCACCTGAACATTCGGATTACCAGTTTGCGGAGTTTTATCAGCGCTTAAAACAGCAAGGCTTTGTGATTTATCCCGGCAAAGTCAGTCACGCTGACTGTTTTCGGATTGGCAATATTGGTGAGGTGTATCCGCAAGATATTGAGCGCCTACTGAGCGCCATGCAGCACGCTATGTATTGGCAACAAGCGTAAACGGTTAGGAAAATCCGATGAAAGCATTCGATCCCCTCTCGCCACATAGCGCAACTCACTGGCGCAGCGAAGGCGATATCAATACCACCGCCGCACGTCGTGATTGGTTAGCGCATGTGAATGATGAAACCACTCTGAATTTGTTACAACGTGACGAAAATGTATTTCTGCATCAAGCCATGTCCACACCTTGTCTCGATGTATTGGCCAGTGCAGCGGGCTGCTATTTGTATGATGTGTCAGGGAAAAGTTATCTCGATTTTCATGGCAATAATGTGCATCAACTCGGTCATGGGCATCCGCAGGTGATCGAAAAAATCACCGAACAGATGCAAACCTTGCCTTTCGCCCCGCGCCGTTTTACCCATGACACCGCCATTCGCTGCGCAGAAAAGCTCACGGAGATTGCCGGCGGTGAGCTAAACCGAGTGCTGTTCGCTCCCGGCGGCACTTCGGTGATTGGTATGGCGCTCAAATTAGCTCGTCATGTCACGCAGAATTTTAAAGTGGTCAGTTTGTGGGATGCTTTTCATGGCGCGTCGCTGGATGCGATCTCTATTGGCGGCGAAGCTTGCTTCCGTCAAGGCATGGGGCCACTGATGGCAGGCGTGGAGCGTATTCCTCCAGCCATCACTTATCGCGGTGCATTTCCCCGAGAAGACGGCTGCGATGTGCACTACGCCGATTACTTGGAATACGTGATTGAAAAAGAAGGCGGCATTGGCGCATTCATCGCCGAAGCGGTACGCAATACCGATGTACAAGTACCAAGCCGCGCCTATTGGCAACGCGTAAGGGAAATCTGCGATAAACACAATGTATTGCTGATCATTGATGACATTCCCAACGGCATGGGGCGCAGCGGTGAGTGGTTTACTCACCAAGCGTTCGGCATCGAGCCTGATATTTTGTGTATCGGCAAAGGTTTGGGGGCTGGTCTTATCCCCATCGCCGCTCTACTTACCAAGGATAAATACAACACCGCCGCGCAGGTTTCTTTGGGGCATTACACCCATGAAAAAAGCCCGCTGGGCTGCGCTGCAGCATTAGCCACAATTGAAGTGATTGAGCAGCAAAACTTACTCGCTAAAGTTCAAGCGGATAGCGTTTATATGCGTCAACGTCTTAGTCAAATGCAGCAGCAATTTTCACTGATTGGCGATGTGCGCGGTATGGGTTTGCTTTGGGGCATTGAACTGGTAACTGATCGCGAGACCAAACAGCGTGCTCACGATGAAGCCGAAGCCATACTTTATCACTGCTTACGTCATGGGCTGAGCTTTAAAGTCTCACAAGGCAATGTGCTGCAGCTTAGCCCGCCATTGATCATTTCACGTCAAGAGCTAGATCAAGCTCTCGATATTCTCTATTCCGCTTTGCTCGCTGTTAGCCAGCAGATGAATTACTCATATTAAGGAAAAATTATGAACTCTCCGATTCAAGCCGTTATTTTCGATTGGGCTGGCACTATTGTGGATTTTGGATCCTTTGCGCCGACCTCTATTTTTGTTGAAGCTTTCAAGCAAGGTTTTGATTTTGAGATTAGTCTTGCCGAAGCTCGCGAGCCAATGGGACTGGGCAAATGGCAACACATTGAAGCAGTAGGAAAACTCCCCTGTGTTGCGCAGCGCTGGCAGAAGCAATTTGGACGCCCGATGCAAGCCAGCGATATTGATGCGATTTACGCCGCCTTTATGCCGCTGCAAATCGCCAAAGTCGCCGATCACGCAGCACCGATCCCACACTCACTTGAAGTGGTTGAACAGATCCGATCGCGTGGGATCAAAATCGGATCTTGCTCTGGTTATCCACGCCAAGTGATGGACGTGTTGATCGCTGCGGCAGCCGATTACGGTTATCGTCCGGATTATGTGGTTGCTACCGATGATTTACCGCAAGGTGGCCGCCCCGCCCCTTTTATGGCACTCAAAAATGTCATTGAGCTTGGCGTGACCGATGTACGCGCTTGCGTGAAAGTCGATGATGCGCTGCCCGGCATCGAGGAAGGCCATAATGCGGGGATGTGGACGGTCGGTTTACTACTGTCAGGCAACGAAGCTGGGTTAACCCTTGAAGAGTATCAACATGCCGATGCCAAAACGCTGCAAGTGGCGCGCGAACGTGCACAAGCCAAACTGCAACAGGCAAAACCGCATTATTTGATCGATACGGTTGCAGACTTGCCTGCCGTGCTCGCACAAATTGAGCAAAGATTATTAGCCGGTGAACGACCTTAAGCGGTCAGTTCGTTTACTCTATTTCTCGCTCCCCTTCTAAAAATCTGGTTATCTATTGGGGACTTGAAATCTTCTGCTATGCGAGCTATGGTTAGTCCGACAACTTAACAAAACTGATTGATACCGCCCTGTTTTCAGGGCGGTATTTATTTGGGAGGAATAAAATGTCTCAACTTAATACTATCGTGGTGTCCACTCGCGATATGGACAGAATCAGCCAGTTGATGGATAACCTAGCCACTTTGTCGCCAGAGCTAGAGAAACTGGAAGAAGAATTGGATCGCGCCACTGTGCTCGAACCTGCAGAGATGCCAGAGAATGTCGTCACCATGAATTCTACAGTGCGCTTTAAATTTTTGGGCAGCGATGAAGTGATGGAAAAAACCTTGGTGTATCCAAACGATGTGAAAAGCAGCGCGGATGTTTCGATTTTCGCCCCTGTGGGAAGCGCATTGCTTGGTTTGGCAGTCGGTCAACAACTGGCTTGGCCAATGCCGGGCGGTACACTCAAAACCCTCGAAATCATCGATATCGTCTATCAACCTGAACGCGCAGGCGAATTCCACCGTTAATCAGATATCCGGTGCAAAGTGGTTCACTTTGCACCAGGAGCGCCTCGCTTATTCATGGCATTACGCCAACAAAATTTCTCTCAGCTCATGCAGTGAAGCGACTTCATAATGTGGCGTAATGCCTTCTGGTTTCGGGTGCTGATGCACATTGAGCCAGCAAGTTTCGATGCCAAAATTCAAGCCACCAAGAATGTCAGAATGTGGATTATCCCCGACCATCAGCACTCGGCTTTTAGCAGGGTTTCCCATACGCTCTAACGCGTGGGCAAAAATGCCAGCATCGGGTTTAGCAATCCCAACTTCCTCGGAAATCACAATGTGGTCAAAAAAGTCGGTCATGCCGGTTTTGGCCAATCGTACATCTTGTAGTTCAGTAAAACCGTTGGTGATAATGCCCAAACGCGCTTTACCTTGTAGCGCCTGCATCAACTCCATTGCGCCCGGTAGCAAGGTGCAAATATCCGCCATGGCTTGCAAAAATGCGCTATTAAGCTCGGCAGTGGTGGTATTGAGCTTTTCAGCCCAGCCCGAAAAGCGCGTATGTTTCAATTGCGCGGCAGTGATATCACCATTTTGGTAATCCACCCACAGCGGTTTATTCACTTCTTGGTATTGGTGAAAATCTTGTTCGGTAAACTCCACGCCTTTCCGCGCGAACATCAGCTGCATTCCTTTAAAAGCATCGAAATGAAACAAGGTCTCGTCAGCGTCAAATAAGATCCAATCGTACTTCATGATGATCTCCTTAAAATCAAGCCGACAGTGTAGTGTTTTTCGCTGTGAATGAACATGGTTATCATTTTGTTAAACCGCCAGCAAATATGTAATTTATTTCCGTCAACTGACAGATTCGGTGACTTAGCGCAAAAAGTAGCCCGACATTTCTTTTTATAAAGAGCCGTGAAGCGATACATTGAACGGCAGAAGGAGTGGTTATGAAGCGTTTTTTCCCGTCAGCAGTGATGTTGATCCCGTTTGTGGTCAAACATTACCCCGAGCAGGAAGAGTATTCAGCGGCAGAAGATGGCGCGGAGCATGACACTCCTTCCTCGATAGCTAAAGACCATCTCACCGACACGTCTAAGGCGCATAAGCAATCTATGGAGGATTAATGTCATGAAGAAAGTCGCGGTTATTCTCAGTGGCTGTGGAGTTTTCGATGGAGCAGAGATCCACGAATCGGTGCTTGCGCTGCATGCCATCGAGAAACAAGGAGCCAGTTGGCACTGCTTTGCGCCGAATGTGGAACAGATGCATGTCATTAACCACCTCACGGGTGAAGAGATGCCAGAAACACGCAATGTGTTGGTGGAATCTGCCCGCATTGCGCGCGGAAAAATCCAAGATGTAGCCACACTCAATGTGAATGAATTTGATGCACTTTTGCTACCGGGTGGGTTTGGAGCCGCGAAAAATCTCACCGACTTTGCGGTGAAAGGCGCACAATGCAGTATCAACCCTGATGTAGCTGCCGCTTGCCTTGCTTTTGCGGATGCGCAAAAACCTGCGGGTTATATCTGTATTGCCCCAACCATCATACCGATGATTTATGGCGAAGCGGCGCAAGGTACGATTGGCAACGATCACGGCACCGCGACTGCGTTTAATCAGTTAGGTGGACAGCATGTAGACTGTCCAGTGGAAGGTATTGTATTTGATGAAAGGCACAAAGTGCTTTCCACTCCCGCTTACATGTTGGCGGAGAATATTTCCCAAGCCGCTTCCGGTATCGAAAAATTGGTTGAGCGCCTACTGCAACTGGCTTAGTGTTTTACTAACTCAATCAACAACCATGCCCACTTTATGTGGGCATTTGTTTTAATTTTCAGACCAACAAATAATACTAATTTGTTCCAGAAATAAAACTGACACATTAATAATGATAGTTTTATAGAAATTACAAATGGCCTAATTGCCATAATCTTGAAGCCAATATAACCTTGATAACGTAACAGGCAGCAAAAGACCGTTTGGTTCTCCTGATACCGTTACCCTTTTAACTTTAACTTTTAATCCAAATTTTGGAGAAAACCCAATGAGCTTACTCAAAGAGTTCAAGGCTTTTGCATCTCGTGGCAATGTGATCGACATGGCAGTCGGTATCATTATTGGTGCAGCGTTTGGCAAAATAGTGTCATCTTTTGTAGCAGACATCATTATGCCGCCAATCGGTATTATTTTAGGCGGTGTGAATTTTAGCGATCTAAGTTTCGTGTTACTTGCCGCACAAGGTGATGCCCCTGCCGTCGTGATTGCCTACGGTAAATTTATTCAAACCGTGGTCGATTTTACGATTATCGCTTTCGCTATTTTCATGGGTTTAAAAGCAATCAATAGCTTAAAGCGCAAGGAAGAAGAGGCACCGAAAGCCCCACCTGTACCGACTAAAGATCAAGAATTACTCTCAGAGATTCGTGACTTGCTGAAATCTCAGCAAGATAAATAATGCTGCACGGTAACCCTCTTTGTAAGGCGCTTGGTTGAGCGCCTTTTCAATCATCATGGGGTAAAAAGCAGTAAAAACCGTGTGCTTCAATTGATCAAAATCAGCAATTCGCTAAAATCCCACTCGCTCGCAGAATTCACTCCACAAGAATCTTTACAAGCCACAATTTATCGCTATGATTTGCGCGCAAACGTTTGCCTCACCATTTTAACCACTTACGATGAGGGTTTTATGCTGCCAGATATTGAAATTTGCCGCGCTACACCATTAGCGTCTATCGACACCATTGCTCAAAAAGCGGGATTGCTCGCGAATGAGTACGAAAGCCACGGACTGCATAAAGCCAAAGTGTCACTGCACTGTCTAAATCGATTAGCCAGTAGGCCTAAAGGCAAATTTATTCTGGTCACCGCGATTACCCCAACGCCATTGGGTGAAGGCAAAACGGTCACCACGATCGGTTTGGCGCAGGGGTTAGCCAAACTTCATCATTCAGTGATGGCTTGCATTCGCCAGCCTTCAATGGGACCGATTTTTGGGGTAAAAGGCGGCGCGGCGGGCGGCGGTTATTCACAAGTTGCGCCGATGGAAGAGCTGAATCTGCATTTAACCGGTGATATTCACGCCGTGACGGCGGCGCATAACCTTGCGGCGGCAGCGATTGATTCACGAATTTATCACGAGCAACGCCTCGGCTATGCAGATTTTGAGCGCCGCACCGGCATGCAAGCGCTGCGCATTGACCCTAAACAAGTGGTGTGGAAACGCGTGATGGATCATAACGATCGTGCGCTGCGCATGGTGATGGTTGGCCGCAATGAACCCGGAAAAAACATTAATGGTTATGAACGCGAAGATGGGTTTGATATCTCTGCCGCCTCCGAATTGATGGCGATTCTGGCTCTCGCCTCCGATCTACGCGATTTGCGTCGCCGCATCGGTAATGTGGTGTTGGCTTATGATTTAGACGGTAATCCGGTCACCACCGAAGATCTGAAAGTGGCCGGCGCAATGGCCGTCAGCATGAAAGAAGCCATTGAGCCGACCTTAATGCAGACTTTAGAAGGCGTACCAACGCTGATTCACGCAGGCCCATTTGCCAACATCGCGCACGGTAATTCATCGATCATTGCTGATGAAATCGCCACCCGTTTGGCGGACTACACGGTGACCGAAGGTGGTTTTGGCTCCGATATGGGATTTGAGAAAGCGTGCAACATCAAAGCCAAAGCATCTGGTAAAACACCAGACTGTGCAGTGATTGTCGCCACCTTACGCGGCTTAAAAGCCAATTCAGGCCAGTACGATTTACGTCCCGGTCAAGCCGTACCTAATACCTTATTCGCGCCAGACAGCGCCGCTTTACAAGCCGGTTTTGCCAACCTGAAATGGCATATTGATAACGTTAACCAGTATGGCGTTCCTGCCGTGGTGGCGATTAACCGCTTCCCACAAGATTGTTCCGAAGAGCTAGAGCAACTGGTTAAACTGATTGAAGCCCTGCCCAATCGCGTATCGGTAGCCATTTCTGAAGGCTTTGCCAAAGGTGGTGAAGGCACCCAACTCCTTGCCGAAAAAGTGGTTGAGCAGTGTCAACATCCAGCGAAATTCACTCCGCTCTACCATTCAGACATGCCATTGGATGAAAAACTCAAAGCCGTGGCAATGAAAGGTTATGGTGCAGCCGACATTGACCTGAGTGATAAAGCAGCGCAGCAATTAGCCAAACTGCAAGCTCAAGGCTTTGATCATCTTGCGGTTTGTTTGGCAAAAACACCGCTGTCGATATCTACCGATCCCGCCGTTAAAGGCGCGCCGCGTGATTTTATCGTGCCAATCCGCGAGCTACGTTTATGTGCAGGTGCAGAGTTTGTCTACGCCCTGTGTGGCAGTGTGATGACCATGCCGGGGCTCCCGGAAAAACCGTCCTTTATGTCACTTGATTTGGATCACAACGGCAATATTATCGGCCTCAGTTAATCGCATTTCTTATTCGCGCCGTGTTGTCACTTGCTTCACGGCGTCATTTTCAAATAAAAGTCGTTCTTGCAATGAAATTTCTGATCCGCTTTGTCGTTCTTTTTCTATAACTCTGTAAAGAACACAAAGGAAATGCTCATGAAACGACTCTTTACTTGGGGAGCGCCACTTTTCGCCTTGCTGGCACTCACCCTTTCTCTGTTTAGCCAAGCTGACACCAAACCAAGTACCATCGCCTCAGCTTCAGCCAATTACCAGCAAGCGACATTGGCTGGTGGCTGCTTCTGGTGTACAGAATCGGATATGGAGAAACTTTCCGGTGTCGTGGATGTGATTTCAGGTTATGCCGGTGGAGATGTCGATAACCCGACTTATAAGCAAGTCTCATCGGGTAAAACAGGACACATCGAAGTCATTCAAGTGACATTTGACCCGAAGATCGTCACTTATGAACAAGTGCTGGATAACTTCTTCCGACACATCGATCCAACCGATGATCAAGGCTCGTTTGTGGATAGAGGTGAACAATATCGCCCGGCGATTTTCTATCATAACGCCGAGCAACTTGAAGTCGCTAAACGTTTTATGATGGAGATTGATCAGCTCGGCATATTCAAAAAGCCACTCAAAACCGAGTTGATTGAGTTTAAAAAGTTCTGGCCAGCAGAAGACTATCATCAGGACTACTACAAAAAGAGCAAAGTTCGCTATAGCTACTATCGCCACGCATCAGGACGCGATCAGTATTTAGATGAGATTTTCGGCGCTGACCGTAACACGCATCCGAAAACCCTTCGCCAGTGGATTGATGAGAAAAATGGGCAAGCGAATGTCAAAGCTTATGTCCGCCCATCAGATGAGCAGATCCGCGCCAAACTGACTAGCTTGCAATACAAGGTGACTCAACGCGACGGCACAGAGCGTCCGTTTGATAACGAGTATTGGGATAACAAAGAAGAAGGGATTTATGTCGATATCGTCTCGGGTGAACCGCTGTTCTCTTCCACCGACAAGTACGATTCCAAAACTGGTTGGCCGAGTTTCACTCAACCGCTCAACTCGAGTTACATTGTCACTAAAGATGACAATAGCCTGTTCTACACGCGTACCGAAGTGCGTAGCCGCTTTGCCGATTCACATCTCGGCCATGTGTTTAACGATGGCCCTGCTCCAACCGGTTTGCGCTATTGCATGAACTCCGCCGCGATGCGTTTCATCCCCAAGCAAGAGATGGCAGCGCAAGGCTACGGTGAATATTTAGCTCTATTCAAATAATTAGCTATACCAATCCCCGAAAAGCAATCAGCCCTCAATTTGAGGGCTGATTCATATTCACTTTTAAGAGAATGAATTAACGCAAACCGTGTAGGAATTCCGCACGCGTCGCAGGGTTAGATTTAAAAATCCCCCCCAAAGCGGTTGTTGTGGTGACGCTGGTCGCGTCCATCACGCCGCGAGATTTCACGCAATAGTGAGTCGCATCGATGGTGACTGCCACATCATCCGACTCAAGCAACGTTTGCAGCGCAACTAAGATCTGCTGCGTCATACGCTCTTGCACCTGCGGACGCTGGGCAAAAAAGCGCACAATACGGTTAATTTTCGATAAGCCGATGATTTTGCCGCGCGGAATATATGCCACCGCTGCCGTGCCATCGATGGTGACTAAGTGGTGTTCACAAGTACTGGTCAGTGTGATGTCTTTCACTTTAACCATCTCGCTCACTTTCATCTTGTTTTCGATAACGGTGATCTTGGGGAAGTTGGCATAATCCAACCCTGAGAAAATCTCATCCACATACATCTTAGCGATGCGTTGTGGGGTTTCTTCCAAACTGTCATCCGTTAAGTCCAGTCCGAGCAGGTTGAGGATCTCACGCATATGCTGTTCGATTTTTTCCTTTTTCTCTGCTGGTGTCGCCAAGTTGGGCTGCATTGGTGTTTCCAACCCTCGGCGCTCTAGCGCATCTTTCACCAACTTCGCGGATTCGCTAAGACCTGACATTCCTCTACCTCTTAAATACCCCTTTCGGATGGCTGACAAGAATACTCGGATTTAGCGACAATTACACCCCAAAATTCACGTGGATTCTGCATCACAGAAGGATTCTGTGCTACAGTTTGCCGCAAAAGAACAACAACATAGGACATTCCCGATGGGCTGTTGCGATGCTCCCGGCTTAATGCCGATTGAAGATGCACTTGAGAAAATGCTGTCACGCATTCAACCCGTGCAAACCACTTTACGTTTGCCTCTGCCTGAGGCGCTCGGCTATGTGCTCGCCGAGGCGATCTTATCGCCCATTCATGTGCCACCGTTTGATAACTCAGCGATGGATGGTTATGCCGTCCGTCGCGCTGAACTTGCGCAGCAAAAAACCGCTGCCCGTTGCAGGAAAATCGTTTGCTGGTCAACCCTTTACAGAAGAATGGCCACCAATGACCTGCGTGCGCATTATGACGGGTGCACAAATCCCTGCCGGTTGTGATGCGGTGATCATGCAAGAGCAAGCGAGCATCACCGAAGAGGGTGTGGTGTTCTGCCAGCATGAGGTCAAACTCAATGGCAATATCCGCCCAACCGGTGATGACATTCGCCAAAACGATGTGGTGCTGGAACGCGGTGCACGCTTAACCGCACGTGATATCCCGATGATTGCGACTCTCGGCATTAGCCATGTCACCGTCTATCGCAAACCGAAAGTCGCGTTTTTCTCCACCGGAGATGAGCTCAAACCACTCGGTGAACCGCTGCAAGCCGGACAAATTTACGACAGCAATCGCTACGGCATTAAACCCTTGATTGAAAACTTCGGCTGCGAAGCGATTGATCTCGGCATCGTGCCAGATTGCCCTACCACTCTGAAAGCCACGTTTGAGCAAGCACAAAGCTTGGCAGATGTGGTGGTCACCTCCGGTGGCGTCAGCGTGGGTGAAGCCGATTACACCAAAGATATTTTGGAAGAGCTGGGTGAAATCGGTTTTTGGAAACTGGCGATCAAACCGGGTAAACCTTTTGCATTTGGTGCATTGCAGGATGCTTGGTTCTGCGGCCTGCCGGGCAACCCGGTTTCCGCGGTGCTGACCATGTACGTGCTGGTGCAACCTATGCTTGCCAAATTGGCGGGACACAGCGCTTGGCAAGCCCCGGAATCGATCCCGGCGATCACGCGTAGCCCCTTTAAAAAAGCACCGGGACGGACGGATTTCCAACGCGGCATTTACCGCATTGAAAATGGTCAATTCGTGGTGGAAAGCACCGGTAACCAAAGCTCTGGCGCATTCCGCTCAATGAGCTTGGCTAACTGCTTTGTGGTGCTTGAGCGTGAACGTGGCCGTGTGAAAGTCGGCGAAACGGTTCAAATCCAACTGTTTAACCCAACCCTGTACTAGGAGTGATGGTGGATATTCTCAGCGATGCAGAAATGCTGCGTTACAACCGACAGATCATTCTCAAAGCGTTTGATTTTGAAGGACAAGAGAAACTAAAGCAGAGCTCGGTGCTGATCCTCGGTGCGGGTGGTTTGGGCTGCGCGAGTAGCCAATACCTAGCGACGGCGGGGGTCGGTCACATCACATTGATTGATGATGATGTGGTGGAGCTCTCTAACCTCCAACGTCAAGTGCTACACCATGATGCGGATATTGGCCGTGCAAAAGTGGATTCAGCGGCCGATTCGCTGCATCTACTCAATCCTCATCTTCAGGTTGAGACGATCCAAGCGCGTTTGAGTGATGACGAATTGGATGCGCTGATCGCACGCCACGATCTGGTACTGGACGCTTGCGATAATGTGGGCACACGTAACCAGCTCAATCGCCTCTGCTTTAAACACAAAACACCGCTGGTTTCCGGAGCGGCGATTCGCATGGAAGGCCAAGTGAGCGTGTTTACGTATCAAGATCCCGCGCAGCCTTGCTATCAATGCTTAAGCGCCCTATTCGGCTCATCGGCACTCAGTTGTGTTGAAGCGGGCATAATGGCTCCAGTGGTAGGCATTATTGGTGCTGTTCAGGCGATGGAAGCCATTAAGGTGTTGACCGGTTTGGGGACACCTAAGCAAGGTAAGATATTGATTCTTGACGCGATGAACATGTCATGGCGTGAAATGAACCTGATGAAACTTCCTCAGTGTCCGGTTTGCCATACATCTGAATGACTGAAATAACGGTTTGAGAACAGATAGAGTGTGGCAGTGCTCCAATTTTGGGGTGTTGCCATTCCTCTGCCGCCAAATCTGTGGCTGGCTCGCTAGTTCAACATCATAAAGGCCGCTACAGTTATCTCAGTTGATGTATTAAGGAGAGTCGCTATGTCCAATCTCAACGTTTTGGAAATTAAATCTTTCGTTCCTGCTCAGGACTTCACCGCCTCCAAACAGTTTTACTTATCCCTCGGTTTTGAAGTGGTTTCAGAATTTGGTGATGTGGCTTATTTGCGTTTAGGCAAATGCGCATTTTTGCTGAAAAACACCCATCAGCGCCCCCATCAAGGGAATACTATGATGCATCTGTTAGTGGAAGATGCACAAAGTTGGTTCGATCAGGTCAAAACGTTGCAATTGGAAGAGCGTTTTGAAAGCAAAGTGACTGACCTCGTCACTCAGCCTTGGGGCATGTTGGAGTTTTGTTTAGTTGACCCGAGTGATGTTCTGTGGCGTATTGGTCAACGTATTGGGTAATCACAAAAATAAGGAATAACAATGACCTCCCCACTCGTCACGGCGCAATGGCTGCAACAACATCTGCACGACCCCAATTTGGTGATCCTCGATAGCAGTATCGAGTTTCAAATTCCGACCGAATCTGAAAAAGATTGGGTCAACAAGATCCCTAATGCGCAGCGCTTTGATTACGACAAAGTTTTTTGTGACCCAGATTCGCTCTTGCCGCATATGATGCCTTCTGAGGAGCGCTTTAACACTCTCGCTCGCGAACTGGGTCTCAACCAAGATTCCTTTATTGTGGTGTACGACAACAGCGGCACGTTTGCCTCTCCCCGAGCATGGTGGATGTTCAAAGCCATGGGACACCACAAGGTGTATACCCTCAATGGTGGTTTAACCGAATGGAAAGCTCAGGGTTACAACGTCACTCAAAACTATCGTGAACCTAGCGCAAAAGGCAACTTTGCCGGCAAACTCAACCCACAAGCCTTTGTTGATGCGAGTTATGTTCACAAACAGATCGCTAATCCGCACAGCCAAACCATTGATGCTCGTGGATTAGCGCGCTTTTTCGGTGAAGTGCCAGAACCTCGCCCCGGCGTGCGCAGTGGGCATATTCCCGGTTCATCCTGCTTGCCTTTTGCAGAGCTCATCGACGGTCACAAGCTGAAAGAGGAAGCCGAATTACGCCCGCTGCTGACTCATATGCTGCCCGAGACAGCCCAAGAATATCTGTTTAGCTGCGGCTCAGGCGTCACTGCATGTATTGTGCTGCTCGCGGCGTATGTGTGCGGCTATCAAAACCTCTCTGTTTACGATGGTTCGTGGACGGAATGGGGACAACGGCAAGATCTGCCGATTGAGTAATGTCTAAACCTTCAAACATTAGAAAGAGTAAAGGCCACTTCAGTGGCCTTTATTTTGTGCCCAGCAAGATTATTTGATCGATTCAAACATGGTTTGAGTTAGCTTACCGGAAGGATCGCCAGAGAGTTCCCACGTGAAAATACCACCGAGTTTTTGCTCTTTCGCCCATTTGGCTTTCGCCGCTACCGAGCGTTCATCTTCAAAACTGATGAAGACTTTCTTCTCTGGGTTCCACAGATACGGTGCGTGTGAGGCTTCGTCATAATGATATTGATAGCCTTGTTGCGCAGTGTAGTTCTTCATTAAATCCCAATACATGAAGTAACCATTTTCTGTGGTACCAAACTGTGCTCCCTGCTCGGAGCTTAGCTCCGCAGTGGGCAAACCACCGTCATAATCTTTGGTACCTTGCCAGCCACGACCGTAATAAGCTGCACCAATCACCAATTTTTCACGTGGAATGCCGAGCTCGATCATCTGATTGATAAAAACATCCGAGCCCATTCCCCACCAACTACGTTCGGTGGCGTGCAAATTGGTAACGTGTCCCGTTTGTTGACCCCATCCGCCAAGGTAATCGTAGGTCATAGCAAACATATTGGTTAAATACGGTGCAGCGGCTGGCCAGTCAATTTGCGCCGCTTTTGAGCCAACACCGACCGCAGTGGAAAGCTCATATTCACGCTGTTTAGTTTTGCCTAACGCATCCAATTCCGCACGCAGAGTTTTCACTAAGTGGGTGAATGCGGCTTTTTCTGTGGCCATTTGCTCGTCGCTAAGCTTGGTTTCAGGGTTCCAAGGTGAGGTGGTTAAACCACCGCCACCGGGATATTCCCAATCGAGATCCACACCATCAAAGAAATCGTACTGCGTGATTAGCTGTGCCGCTGTCTTTGCAAACTGCTCGACCGATTTAGGATCTTTCGCCATTGCGTGGAATGGCTCTGACATGGTCCAGCCACCAAAGGAAGGCAAAATTTTCAACTGTGGATGATCGGCTTTCAACTGTGCTAACTGAGCAAAGTGGCCTTTATAAGGCACCTTCACTTTGACTGCGCCAAAGTCTTTCTCCAACGCCGCTTCCGTATCCACCACAATGGCGGTGAAATCAGGTTTGCCTTTACACTGCTCGGCCACCAGTTTTTGTACGGTTTCATTTGCACCGGTGTGTGGGCCACACATACTCAAAAACGCGTAGATCACATGAGTCAGGTTCTCGGCAGGAATATCTTTTACAACGTAGGGATTGGCAGTGTTGGCATATTGCCAATCGGCAAAATACCCCGCGACCACCGGTTGGTTGGCGAGCACCGCATGGCTGCATAATGCAGTAAATAATGCGGTAGCAATGACTGTTTTTTTCATATTTAGAGCCTCCGTTTCACTGCCTCCAATACAGCAAATTTACGTAGGCTTGACTAAAAAACATGCGACTCTTGCGAGCCAGTGTTAAAAACTGGCTCACTTTTTCATCGATTTCATTCAACCTTATGAACTTAATGCCGTTTGCATCTGCTCATCTAAGTTGAGTACCGTCAAAGCGTTACTTACACTCGTCGCGATCACATCAATCGCACCGGTGCGCAGTGCGCCTAAAAGAGCAAGCGGTTTACTGTTTTCTGCGGCAATTGCGATCACTTCGGCAATTGGGCGGAACTCATCAATCCCCAAGCCAATCACGCGATCATTCATCACGGTATTGGCGATGCGCCCATGCACATCAAAAAAATCATGCCCGGCAAAATCCCCGACCACACCTTGATTCAAGCGTGATTGCACCACTTCTTCCGGCGTAAACCAGCCAAGGTCAACCATGTAGCTGTTTTCACTCATATCCCCAATACCGACCAGTGCGATATCCGCTTTACGGGCGAGATCGAGCGTTTGCTTCACCGTGCTGTTTTGCATGAATACCCGTTTCTGCTCCGGGTTTTCTGCGTAGGCCGGCGCGTACAAGGTTTCCGAACTTCCGCCGTATTTTTTAGCAAGCTGGCGACAAATGTGGTCGGCGTTAAACATACCGCCGCGCGGGTGAATGCCGCCGATGCTACACACAAATTTGCAATCTCGCGGCGTGATCACCCCGACATGATGCGCTACGGCCGACACATTACGCCCTTGTCCAACCGTCATTACCATGCCGTTTTTGAGCGTACTGGTGAGATAGTTGGACACCAACCCCGCGACTTGCTGGCGCTGCGCTTCATCATTGGGCTGATCGAGCGCAATCAGGGCGCGGCGTACACCAAAACGTTCGATCAAACGTTGCTCGATTTTGGCACTAAACACCGGATGGTATTTCACAGTGATTTCAACAATCCCCTCATCACGGGCTTGTTTGAGCAATCGCCCTACTTTGGCGCGTGAAATGGCGTATTTTTTGGAAATCTCTTCCTGCGTTGCGCCATCTTGATAATAAGAGACGGCGATTTCAGTCAGCAGGTCGGTACTTTCAACCGAAATCTCTGGAATTTGGCTCATGATGCTATCCTTTCTGTGGCAGCGGCTTTTTATCCGTCCCACGAAACATGGTTTATAAACCAGCGTTGCGTTCTAAACACAGTTCGCGTTCAAAACAAGAATGCGCGCTATGTTACTCATCTTTCAGGAGTGAGCAAATGATCTTGGTCATAACATTTTCTCACTCAAGATAAGAAACTAAGATCGAGGTACTTCCGTTCACCTCAAATTTGAGCAAACGATTTAATGACAACAAGGGCTGCGAAGGCGAAAAAAAAACTCCGCTCAACGCGTCATAAACCGGGTTGTTGAATTGACTTTCCCGACAGATAGGATAAATATGGCTCCATCATTTACTCAGCGAACGAGCAAATGTTCAGAGCAAAAGTTCGGGCGCTGAAAATTTTGCATTTACTGACTCGCACTCTCTAAATCTACCCAAACGACTTGGAGTTGCAGGTAGGCGGCAAGTGAGTTCATCCCCATGAGCATAGATGCACTATGTGATTGGGGTGAACGAACGTAGCCAACACCGCTGCAGCTTCAAGTAGGAAGGGGAATAAAGTTATTGAGTCATTCAACTGCTTGCCCTATCTGACCCTCATCGGCAGATAAGCCCAACGAAATAGGACGATCGAAATGAGCAATAAATTAGCGCAACTTCGTAAACTGACCACAGTCGTGGCCGACACTGGTGAAATTGATGCGATCAAAAAATACCAGCCAGAAGACGCGACCACTAACCCTTCTCTGATTCTAAAAGCTGCGCAGATTGCTGAATACGCGCCTCTGATTGATCAAGCTATCGCCTACGCAAAAACTCAAAGCAACGACAAAGCACAACAAGTACAAGACACTTGTGACATGCTGGCGGTCAACATCGGTAAAGAAATCCTAAAAACCATTCCGGGTCGTATTTCGACTGAAGTTGACGCGCGTCTTTCTTACGACACCGAGCGCAGCGTAGCGAAAGCACGTCAGCTAGTAAAAATGTACAACGATGCGGGCATCAGCAACGATCGTATCCTGATCAAACTGGCTTCTACTTGGGAAGGTATCCGCGCGGCGGAAATTCTTGAAAAAGAAGGCATCAACTGTAACCTGACTCTGCTGTTCTCTTTCGCACAAGCGCGTGCGTGTGCTGAAGCAGGCGTGTTCCTGATCTCTCCATTCGTTGGCCGTATCATGGACTGGTACAAAGCTAAAGAAGGCCGTGATTTCGCAGCAAGCGAAGATCCAGGCGTACTGTCAGTCACCAAGATCTACAACTACTACAAAGAGCACGGCTACAAAACTGTCGTGATGGGTGCAAGCTTCCGTAACATCGGCGAGATCCTAGAACTGGCTGGCTGTGACCGCCTGACTATCGCACCTTCGCTACTGGCTGAGCTTGAAGCGGCTGAAGGCGAATTGGTTGCAAAACTGGTTGACTCAAAAGGCTCTAAAGCTCGCCCTGCTCCAATGACGCACAGCGAATTCCTGTGGGAACACAACCTAGACGCTATGGCCGTTGAGAAGCTGGCTGAAGGCATCCGTAACTTCGCGGTTGACCAAGGCAAACTGGAAGCAATGATCGCGGCTAAGCTGTAATCCTGATTTTGAAGCGAGCTCCGGCTCGCTTCTTTCTGCTTTTTATTTTTGTTGAACTCACCCTGTTCAACGCAATTTCTTGAAATGAGTAAAACTATGAACCGCAAACAACTTGCCAATGCTATCCGCGCCCTGAGCATGGACGGTGTTCAAAAAGCTAACTCTGGCCACCCGGGAGCCCCAATGGGCATGGCGGATATCGCCGAAGTGCTGTGGCGTTCACACTTAAACCACAACCCACAAAACCCAAACTGGGCTGACCGCGACCGCTTTGTGCTGTCTAACGGCCACGGCTCTATGCTGATTTACTCGCTGCTGCACCTGAGCGGTTATGAGCTGTCGATTGACGATTTGAAAAACTTCCGTCAACTGCATTCCAAAACACCGGGTCACCCAGAGTACGGTTACGCACCGGGCATCGAAACCACCACTGGCCCACTAGGCCAAGGCATCACCAATGCCGTAGGTATGGCGATTGCTGAAAAAGCTCTGGCGGCGCAGTTCAACAAACCGGGTCACGACATCGTTGACCACTTCACTTATGTGTTCATGGGTGACGGCTGTTTGATGGAAGGCATTTCGCACGAAGCGTGTTCACTGGCGGGCACACTTGGCCTTGGCAAACTGATTGCGTTCTGGGATGACAACGGTATTTCTATCGACGGTCACGTGGAAGGCTGGTTCTCAGACGACACACCAAAACGTTTTGAAGCGTACGGCTGGCATGTGATCCCAGCGGTTGATGGTCACGATGCAGATGCGATTAACGCTGCGATTGAAGCCGCGAAAGCAGAAACCTCTCGCCCAACGCTGATTTGTACCAAAACCATCATCGGTTTCGGCTCACCAAACAAAGCGGGCTCACACGATTGTCACGGCGCGCCTCTGGGCAACGATGAAATCAAAGCTGCACGTGAATTCTTGGGTTGGGAATACGCTCCGTTTGAAATCCCTGCGGACATCTACGCAGCGTGGGATGCAAAACAAGCAGGCGCAAACAAAGAAGCCGCTTGGGATGAAAAATTCGCGGCTTACGCGAAAGCTTACCCAGCCGAAGCTGCAGAATACAAACGCCGCGTAGCGGGCGAGCTGCCAGCGAATTGGGAAGCAGCAACCAGCGAAATTATCGCCAATCTGCAAGCCAATCCTGCCAACATCGCATCGCGTAAAGCATCACAAAATGCGCTGGAAGCGTTCGGCAAACTGCTGCCAGAATTTATGGGCGGCTCAGCTGACCTAGCGCCTTCTAACCTCACCATGTGGTCTGGCTCTAAGTCACTGACGGCAGAAGACTTCTCAGGTAACTACCTCCACTACGGTGTGCGTGAGTTTGGTATGACGGCCATCATCAATGGTATCGCGCTGCACGGTGGCTTTGTGCCTTACGGTGCAACCTTCCTGATGTTCATGGAATACGCGCGTAATGCGATGCGTATGGCGGCACTGATGAAAGTGCAAAACATCCAAGTGTACACGCATGACTCGATTGGTCTGGGTGAAGATGGTCCAACCCACCAACCGGTTGAGCAAATCGCTTCTCTGCGTATGACGCCAAACATGAGCACATGGCGTCCATGTGACCAAGTGGAATCGGCAGTGGCTTGGAAACTGGCGATTGAGCGTAAAGACGCGCCATCTGCGCTGATTTTCTCGCGTCAAAACCTCGCGCAGCAACCACGCAGTGCTGAGCAAGTCGCGAACATCGCCAAAGGCGGTTACATCCTGAAAGATTGCGCAGGCCAACCTGAGCTTATCCTGATTGCGACTGGCTCTGAAGTGGAACTCGCAGTTGCCGCTTACGAGCAACTGAGCGCTGAAGGCAAAGCGGTGCGTGTGGTCTCTATGCCATCAACCGACGCGTTTGATAAGCAAGATGCCGCTTACCGTGAAGCTGTACTGCCAGCGGCAGTCACCAAGCGTATCGCGCTTGAAGCGGGAATTGCTGACTTCTGGTACAAGTACGTCGGCTTTGGTGGTCGCATCATCGGCATGACCAGCTTCGGCGAATCCGCACCAGCGGGTGAGCTGTTCAAGCTGTTTGGTTTCACGACTGAAAACGTAGTGAAACAAGCCAAAGAACTGCTGGCGTAATTGAAAGCCATTCTTTGTGAAGCAAAGAAAAATAGACGATAAAAAATCCCGCTGCGGCGGGATTTTTGTTTTCACTAAAGCAAGCCGGACAATCAACTGGCTTTTCTCTCGTGTTAGAGCGACAATCGCGCCATTCGTGAGCCAAGCTCAAATCAAAGCAACACAGAAGTAGAACCACCGCAATGACCACCTCTTCCACCGTAATTATTGGATTGCACAACCCGAAAAGCCCAACCAACGTCGGCGCAGTAATGCGTGCTGCTGGCTGCTACAACGCCACTCAAGTGCGTTACAACGGTACACGTTATGCTCGCGCCGTGAAATTTCAGACCGATACTCAAAGTAGCCATGAACGTATTGGATTAGTAGAGATGGACGATCTCACCGCGGGATTGGATAGCAAAGTCAAAATCGTCTGTGTCGAGCTGGCGGTAGGTGCAACTGCGCTGCCTCACTTTACCCATCCAGAACAAGCGATTTATCTGTTTGGCCCCGAAGATGGTTCGCTGCCGCAAGAAGTGGTCGATCAAGCGCATCATGTGGTTTACGTACCCACCCACGGCTGTATGAACCTCGCCGCCACCGTCAATGTAGTGCTGTATGACCGTTTAGCCAAAAGCCTCGGTGAGATTGACGATCAAGCACAAGTAATCGCCAATCGAGATAATAAAAATCGGTTGAAGGTGAAAAGCTAAACCGCATTCACTCTTTACGTTAGAAATAGCGAAAATACTTCGTGCCCCTCCCCCTTTTTGGGGGAGGATGGGAGGGGTATTCCACGCCAGCCTTACTCAACTGTGTGCGATTTTTAGGTCAGCGATAACTAAAATACCCCACCCTAACCCTCCCCTAGAAGGGGAGGGAACTGGATTTGTGGTCATTTGGATTTTGTGGCTGAACGTGAATGGATAACGCGTTTATGGACAAAGATGAGCTAGATTATTTGCTCTATCTCACCAGATAGAGATTACTAAAAGTAAGTCGAGCAACCATAATTTCTGTTACGCACACACTTCACTACCTGTTTATAGTATCACTCTTTATCTATGCTCTTTATTTCAGTTTTAATACAAGGTAGCTCTTCCACTAAATCCACTTTCATCCAATAATTTATCGACAATTCACCGACATTTTCATTTTGAGATGGCACATAATTTACTTCTACAAATTGATTATCCATAACCTTGCCAAATACGATTGATTCGAATAAATCTCTAGTTGTCAGTAAACTAAAGTTTACGTCCGAAAAATGAAGACTATATACAATGATATCACCCAGATTACAGATATAGTTATTCCCGAAGCCATCAATAAAGGAGATATCAAACTTATTAGCTATTTCTGGTTTGTATCTTGCTTCTCGAAGTAATTGATTCAACTCTGAGCTTCCTGAAAACAACACTGGATTTGTAATATCTTTGGTTAAGTTAGAAATGTCGAAAATGTTGTTTTCTGCATTGGTATAGACTTTTGAATCAGAAGTTTTGTACTGCAATAGCTTTCTTAGAATATTTACTTCAACATTATTTCTGGTTGATTCTTTAAGCCAACTTTCCTCGTTGACAGCTCTATTGGCTTCAATGTTTTTAGCAATATTTTCTTTAGGATATCCCTGTATATTTAATTTATACAAGGTTTCCTCCACAGGATTGCCGTTAAAACCAACCGATTTAAATAAATTTATAGGAAACTCGAAGTTCGCGTCTTCGCCCATAAAAGCCTTGGAACAAGCTATGCCAAATTTAGTTAGCAGATCTTCGTCAATATCTGCCTCTGCAACTAACTGATTCTGTCGTTGGTTTAGTTGGTCAATAACTTGTTGAATTGAAGTTTTAAAGTTATCTAGGTTACTATCAAATTGTTCTTTAGAGATGAGGAATGGGTCTTTGATTTCGTCAACCAATCTAAGCCACTCTTGTAAGTCACGAACAAGGGATTGTTGGTCTTGATAGCGAAATGCATCCGAAAAAATAATATCGAACCATTTACGTCCCAGTTGCCATTGGCTATTTGAAAAGGAAACGGCTATCTCAACATAAGCAATATTCATACTTTGAGCGTCGTTGCGTCCCCAACCTGAATAGATACGACCCGATACTCTTCTCTTTTCATTAACTCGCCCAAAGGACTCAAGTACTTTTGAAATCCATGAGCCGTAGCTACCGCTTCCATAATTGGGATAATCCCTATGCCTAATATACGTTCCAACTACGTCACTAGCGTTGGATATAGACTTAGTTCTTCGACCAATTGCACCTGTTGGGTGAATTGCAGCGTTAGAAAGTAACGCTTTAATGTATTGTCTTATTCTTTCATTATCATTTAAGTTCGGTTTTAGCAACATGTAACAAGCAGTAATAACTCTAAGGTCAAACGCTGCATTCTCAAATGCAATATTAAAAGCTGATTTAAGGTTAAACTGATGACCATTTAAGATCACAATCCAATTTTTGTCATCTAAGCTTTTAAGCAACATATCATGAGTCACTAATTCAGAGTGCCATCTATATTCTTCTAGTCCATGACCATAATCTCTAACTGAAAGCTTTTCACACCAATTGTTCAGCATGTCAACACCCCATCCAGCAGCCTCGTCATTGTTATACCTCAAAGCTGTTATCGCGGTATGCGCTGTAAACTCTAAATGGGTAAGGAACAATGGTAGTGACTCAGTTAGGCTATCAAGCCGTTTACGTCTCGGTTCAATATAATCCAGCCAAGACTCCCACGACCCAACAAAATCAAAAAGTACGTCTTCATATTTATTTGCTACGCGCATATCTGACGAGGAAGAACTATATGAACGCCATTCCATCAATAATGACCAAGTAAAGTAACTACCTTGGATCAATAAAAAGCCTTCACGCTTAACCAGTTTTTCCCGCCGTGAAAACAGTCGTTTATGCAAATAAATGACTTCGTCAAAGAATTCAATATTTTCAGGAATTAGTTCGACAGAAGATTTAGCAATTTGATAATATTCTGTCAAAATTTCATCGAGATAGCTCCTACTGAAAAAATTGGTAGTTGGCAACAAAAGCCAATTATCGTCTTCTTTATTATCGTTAATAAAGCTTAAGGCAGAAGCAATCTCTATATGCCATTTCACGATGTTGTCTAAAGCGTATTTAAATTCTCCTATGTTCTTTTCTCGAATCGAATCATTAGCTGAGCCAACTAAGCCTATCATCATGGAAGTTAGGCTTCTTTCATCATTATCTTTGTTTTTCTTGATTGTAAAGCTTAATTTAATCAACATCTTAGATAGCCAACTCAGATCGAAGCCAGAATACCTAACAATTACTAGACCTGTTTCATTTTCATTAGTCCAAATAGGTTGTAGTACAAATTCTGGTTCAGCATTTAAATCTAAATGGAGCCAGCTAAAACCTTTTTTCGAAACTAGCCTCTTCACCAAACTCTGGCGATTAAGCCAGCGAAGCACTTTGAGCTTCTTAACTTGGTAATGAATTATCGCATTGATGATTGAAAAGTAGACGTTAGTTACTCGAATTGGATCTGGTGACGGAACCATAATTTCATTGTATTTATCATCAGAGAACTTATAGGTGCTTACTTTGAGTACGCCCTCATCTGGGTTAGCCAGAACATTATTTCTTACTGAGTTTTGTAGTAATAATTCATGAATCCTGTGCCTAATATCAGTCTCACATAGTTCATGAATAGTGAATCGAACAACTATCCTGTCACGTTTCGTTTCATCTAACATCAAGAATGTAGCTGTAAAAAACCAACTCGTTAATAAAACATTAAATGTCAACCATAACGCGGTAGTTATGCAAATCGCTAGATAAGTTGACTGATCCATACTAGCGCTGAGGAAGTAGCCCACAATTATAAAGATGGACAAAAACAATCCACTTAAACCAGCAAACATGAAGCCAGAGTACAGCTGATAAATAGGAAACAATGTCTTCTTAGCTGACTTATTCTGAAAAAGTACACCAATCAAACCAATAACAAGTGGATATACAACACCGACAATGGTTAACTGACCAGCAAGAAAACCACCTTGCCAGTCGATTAGTCTTCTCCAGTTAGGAAAATACTCGATAGCAAATGGAGTTAATTCTTCTTTCCAAAGCAATAAATTGGCTACAAGTAAACTAGCTAAGACGAAGGTGAGAAAGGTGTAATAACTATGCCTTTGAGACCAACGTAATATGTTGTGCTCTAAAAGGTTCCATTTACTTGAGAGGAACGCCTTATTTTGGTAGAGCGTTTCATCAATGTTTTTATCTACATGATGCTGAAGTGAATTTAACAGCTTCTCAATACTAACAAACACTTAGATGCCCCCCCAGGAGCTAGCTCGTTCTTTTTTAAGTGCAACTACTTTACTATAAATCGGCTGTTAATCAATGATATGCGTCTCTTTGAATTGATTAGTGTGTAGTGGTTGTACTGGCTGAGCAAATTTGGCCGTATAGCTAGAGCTTTGACATAAGGAAAAATAAGTCAAATACCAAAATGAACGCTGTACAGAAAAACTGACCTAAAACATTTTGGACAACACTAAGCTACCACCATCCACTAGATAGATCTTACTCAAGAATTCCCCCATCACCTCCCCCTCAACTCCTCTAACTGCTTTTTCAGCATGGCGGGCAGTGAGTAGAGCAACAACAGGCGCAGAGCGTGATTAATCATCACAAACGCGGGCTCCATTCCGAGCAGTAGGGCGACGGCGGTCATGGCTTCTACACTGCCGGGAACCCAAGAAAGCAGCAGCACGACCCATGATTTATCGATCAAAATAGAAAAGACGCCGGAGACACCCACCGCGACCAAAAGGCCAATCATGGTGACCATTACCCCTGCGCGGGAATACGCCATGGCTTCGCGCAGTGTGGTATCGGCAATGCGTGAGCCGATCAAAATGCCGAGTAAAGCGGTGGCGAATATCACCATCCATTTCGGCAGTTGCATATCAATGCCAGTGGCAAAGCCATTAAAGCTGGCGGTGGTGAGTAACGCTGCCAACATATAAGGCGCAGGAATGCCGAGTAAGGTGGAAGCTTTACCCAGTAGCAAACTCATCAGCGCCAGAGCCAAGAAAATAAGCCAAGCGTAAACGGTCAGGCTGCCGTCTACGGATGCGCTATCTGGCGCGCTGTTGGAGATCAACAGTGCCAACAAAGTGAGGATCATCAGTCGCACAGAGTGGGAATAGACCACTTTGGCGGAAGGCTTTTCGCTTGATTCGCTGATCACCAAAATCGCGGCCATGGCACCCGGTACGGCACCGAGTAGAGATTCAAACGGCGTCCAACCCTCTTTTTTGGTAAGCCACAAATAGCTACTGATGATTTGCAGCGTTAAACAGCACACCAACCCCACGATCACTGGCAAGGTTAAGGTGGTACCTAGCTCACTCAAACTGATGGTCGCGCCGACACTGATCCCAAGCACGACTTGCACAAACAGCAGCAGCCACGGCGGCGTATAAATAGTTAGCCAACGCTTCTTGTGCAGCACAATAACCAAACCCGAGGCAATAAACATTTCAGAAAGTGGGATGGAGAGTAGCGTCCCTGTCCCCGCAGCCACGGCGGCGATAATCAATATTTGAATAAAGAGTGTGAAAGAAACTCTTTCGAACATGCTGTGTTTCCTTTAGGCCTTATCGCTCAATGACGCTTTCGTGGTCGAGCGAGCAAACTTGACCACATTCTCAAACGCGGCCTGAAAGTAGATCTCGTAGCTGTTTTTTTCCACATAACCCAGATGCGGCGCGCACAGCACATTGGGCAAACTCAGCAGCGGCTCATTGCTGGGTAACGCGGGCTCGTTTTCGTATACATCGACCGCAGCTTGGCGCGTTGGGTTAGCCTGCATCACTGAGTAGAGTGCGCCCGATTCCACTAACTCCGCTCGGCTGGTATTCACAAACAGCGAATCGGCTTTCATGGCAAGCAGATCTTGCTTGGTCACAATGCCACGCGTGACGTTATTCAAACGTAAGTGCAGTGAAAGTACGTCGGCTTTAGCAAAAAATTCGGCTTTATTTGCGGCGGCTTGATAACCCAACTCAAGCGCTTTTTGCCGCGAGGCTTCACTGCCCCACACCAAGATTGGCATACCAAATACGTGACCAAATTGAGCAATGCGCTGACCGATTTTGCCTAACCCCCAAATGCCCAAGGTGCGACCAGAGAGGGTTCGACCTAACCCTAATCCGCCATTTTGCTGCCAATGGCCTGCGTGTACATGCTCGATATAACTTGGCAAATGGCGCGAAGCGGCAAGGATTAAACCCCAGCACAGCTCCGCTGGGGCAACGGGAGAACCGATGCCTTCTAACACGGTCACGCCATAACGCTCACACAGAGGCACATCAATATGGTTGCTGACTTTTCCGGTCTGGCCGATGAGTTTCAAATTCGGCAGATGAGCCAAAAGATTTTCAGTGATTGGGGTGCGCTCGCGGATCAGCACCAAAGCCTCAAATGGTTTCAGACGCTCAATCAATACCGTTTCATCACTCAGGCTGTCATTGAATACGGTGACGTCATGCCCTTGTAAGCATTGAAAGGCGTTTAAGCCACGCACCACATTTTGGTAATCATCCAGAACAGCGATTTTCATTGTTTGTTCTCTTCCTTGCTGTGAATTTGTCCTGTTTTAGATCTTCAACCAACGGAATGAATGGCGCAGAAACTCTACGGCCTGTTCTTTTATCCATTCACCATGCGCTAAAACAATTTGCTTTGGTTCCCAACTCAGAATGATCGACATATGGCGACTGGCCTCAGTTTTGTTTAAATAGAAAGTGAGTCGCCAATCGAGCGGAGTTTGTCCGTTTGGAGCCATAACACCTGCCCAACGGGCAATTCGTTGTCGCCAACCCGTAATCGCCGAGGGCGAAAAGTTTTCAATCAGATCAGTCAGGATCAAGGTGTGTGACAGAGGGTGAAAGAAAACACTCTCTTGCATGACTTTTGAGCCAGTAAAGAGCAGATAAGCGATCTCATCACCCCAAGGAACTGCAAAATCCGAAGTTAACAAACCATCAAAATGAAGATCAGGCCGTTTTTTTGCCACTTCTTGTGTACCAAATGTTCGGGCTTGCGGAAACGCATCTTGCCAATCTTTGATAAACAGATGATGCAAATGATTTGGAGCGATCAGATAAGCGATGTCTCCCAAAGAATCGACTTCTGTTTTTAAGGTATCCGTCAGTCGAATCGGGCTGTGTACCCATAACCGCCCATCATTCAGCTTGATAATGGTCATTCGTGTCGTGTACGGCATATTGAAAAACGGCACGGCCTCACCATCAAAAATCCAAATTCGCTCGCCAATCAATTGCATCCTGTCTCTCCTTATTGAGTTGTGAATGCTTCGTTCATTCTTTTAAATCAATCCAGTAGCGTGTCAGTAAAGAGGGGAAATACTCTCCGGTGATCGTGCTTTCAAACACACCGCCGTTACGTTCAATCACGCGGCGTGATGCGTGAATATCGCTATCGGCAACCAGCAACACGCGTTTTAAGCCTAAGCGTTTGGCTTCTATCAATCCAAGACGCAGCATTTCGCGGCCAATGCCCTTGCGGCGTGCACTGGGTGCAACATCGTAGCCAATATGCCCCGCTTCGTTAGTAAGAAATGGCGTATCAATGTGGTGGCGCAAACGCAGCGCACCCAAAATCTTGCCTTGTTGGTCCTGATACCAAAAATAGCTGCAAGGCACGTAGCCACAAGGCAGGTTTTGGCCGTGGGCGTGGTCATCCAACAGCTGCACATAGTCGGCAAAGTTTTCATCGCCTTGGCGGTAAAAATCACAGTTGATCGGATCGTTGCGCTGAAAATCTTGGAAGAACTCGGCAAAAGCCGTTTCATCCTGCAAAGTTAATCGAGTTAACGGCATAGTCTCTCCTTGACGAATGATTGAGCGCGAATTTAAAGCGCCAGATAGCGTGGATACAGGCGTTGGAACTCTTGAATCGCGATTTTATCGGCAATGGTTTCCACCGCACTTGGCGCAATCGGCGTCCAAAAAACTTCGTCCGCTTCGTGGCAGGCAATCTCACCTTGCCATTGATCCACCACGTAATAGTGCAGCAGTTGCAGCTCAAATTCTGTCGGATGATAAAGCGAGCAGAGATAAACGCTGCGCATGGCGTCTACGCCTAACTCTTCTTGCACTTCACGCTGCAACGCTTGCGATTGGTTTTCTCCCGCTTCGATATGCCCACCGGGGATCGCGATGATATTAGGATCGCTCGCTTTGGTTGCTGAGCGACGTTCGAGCAGACAACTGCCCTCTTTGATCAGCAAAAAAGAGACACATTCGGCCACGGGCAATCTTGTTGGCGATTTCTCTACAGACACGTTTTTTTCTACAGACTCAGTTTTTTCTACAGACACAGCTTTCTCCTTAAATCCGTTTCATGATGGCGAGTGAGCTTAGGCCATGCTCGGGTGTAAACGAGTCCAACCCACCAGTAAAAGTGCAGCAAACACCAGCCAAACCAAGGTGGCACAGACCAGAGTGCCAGTAAGGCTCAGGCGGTAACTAAAGTAATACACCGCAAGAAGATACGCCGCATACGGGATAAGCGAATACAGCCCAAACAGCGCGGTAGTGCGCAAATCTTCTATGGTGCGTTCGGTGCCAACAATGTAATGGGCGATTAAAGCAAAGGTGGGAAATAGCGGCACAAGGCCGGAAATAAAAAAGCTTTTGGTTTTGGATAACAGGGCAATGATCAACACCGCAAGCGCTCCGAGCAAGCACTTGAAAAACAGAGCCGCCATGACATTTCCTTTTGTCAGAACAGGTTACAGGCAACCACTATAAATCACTCTCCCGTTAAGAAGAACTGCTCATTAACCAGTTTGTTAATTTCTCTGCAACATTTTTCCGAACCTGAGTAAAATGGCCGCCTCTGTTTTGATTCGGCAGCCGATAGCGGCGGCTTCTTTTAGTTACGGCATGTAGGTACGGCATGAAATTAGGAAAACGGCTGACTCAGTTAGTCCAACACGTAAAGCGCGACTACGACCATATTTGGGATTGCTGCTGCGACCACGGCTTACTCGGCGCAGCGTTGCTCAAACAGCACCCAAGCAGCACAGTGCATTTTGTCGATATCGTTCCGTCTTTGATTGAGAAGGTGACGATCGATTTAACCCGCTATTTTCCTGCCACGACCGATTCACCGCGCTGGCACACATACTGCCTTGATGTGCGCGATTTGCCACTCGAAGCGAACTCCGGATCGCATCTCGTCATCATCGCCGGAGTAGGCGGAGATTTGATGACGGAATTTATTGCCGAGCTTGCCAAGCGTCATCCAAGCATGACGTTTGATCTGCTGCTGTGCCCGGTTCACCACACTTACACCTTGCGCGAGCAGTTAATCGCGCTTAATGCGGAGCTGAAAAGCGAGCGTTTAGTGGAAGAGAATCAGCGCATTTATGAGCTACTGCATGTGCAGATCTCTCCCAGTTCGGGGGCTTGCTCTCACCCTCTCTCTTTGGTCGGTGAATCGCTGTGGCAAGTCAGCGGCACAGATCAATCAAAGATCGCGCAGCGTTATTTACAGCAGTTGCAGCAGCACTATCAGCGCAAAGCGCAAGGCGGTGATGCAGGTGCAGAGCAGTGTTGGCAAGCGTATCAAGCCGTGGAGATCATTCAGCACATGGATGCCTCTCTAGAACTCGCTCAATAGGCTAGAAAGATGAAAGCACTCAATGATTTGAATTTGTTTGTCGAAACGGCGCGCCAAGGCAGTTTTTCTAAAGCGGCCAACAGCCTATCACTTACAACCGCCGCCGTGAGCGCTGCGATCCGCCGCTTGGAAGAGCAAGTGCAATTTCCGCTGTTTGTGCGCTCAACGCGACATATTCGTTTAACTCATGAGGGTGAAATCTTTCTCGCGAAAACCCAAACCGCGCTGGCCACCTTGCAAGAGGGTTTGGATCAGATCGCTTGTGCGCGTGGCCAGTTGGCTGGACAACTGCACATCAGCACGCCTTCCGATTTAGGGCGTAATTTGCTGCTCGACTGGATTGATGAATTTATCGCGCTGCACCCTAATGTCACCGTGAAACTGGATCTCTCCGATCGTCTGACGGATATGTACGCCAATCCGGTCGATATCGCGATTCGTTATGGTCAGCCCGCCGATTCCAATTTAGTCGCCATGTTGCTGTGCGATTCTAACGAGCGCGTATTGTGTGCTTCGCCAGAGTATTTGGCCACTCACCCGCCCATTCTGCATCCTGACGATTTACAGCATCACAACTGTCTGTGCTTTATGTTGGCCGATACGCTACACAACAAATGGATTTTGAGTCGCAATGGTGAAACGCACAGTGTGGTGGTGCAAGGCAACCCTGCCTGTAATGATGGCGAAGTGGTACACAGATTGGCGGTAAAAGGCAAAGGGATTGCCAATAAATCGCTGATGGACATCAGTCAGGACATTATTGATGGGCGTTTAGTGCGGATTTTGCCGGAATGGGAAAGCGGCCCAGTACCCATTTATATGGTGTGTGCCGATCGCCGTTTGATCACCCCAACCATTCGCGCTTTTCAGGAGTTCATTCGTGAAAAAGGCTGCCAACAACGACGTGCGGTGCTGACAGCCATTCAAGAGCGAGAGCAAAATCCTCGTTAGCCAACAAAAGTCAGTGGGCGTAACTGGAGGTATTCCAACATCTCGCGCTCACCGATCTTTTGCTGAAAATGCTGGAAATGGTCGCTCTGTTGGTGCTTTTGCAAGCTCTCTTCCGAGCACCAAATTTCCTGCATTAAAAACAGCCCCTCAATCGAGTTGTCACGATACAGCTCATATTGGCAGCACCCCTCTTCATTACGACTAGGCTCAAGGAGCGCTTCGAGCAGAGCTTGCACTTGCTGCGCCGAATCAGGGAAGGCTTTGATTTCTGCGAGTAAATGGATCATAACTTACAGCTCGGTAAAGACCGCTTCCGCAGGCCAACGTGATTTAGGTAGTTTGGCGTTGAAGTCGTCTTCACTGTGGAATCCTAGTGGTACAATCACCACGCTGTTGAAGCCTTTTTCGGTTAAGCCAAACTCTTCGTTCAGCACTTGAGCATCAAAGCCTTCAATCGGAACCGCATCAATCCCCATCGCCGCAGCACCCAGTAGCAGTGTACCCACGTTGAGGTAAACTTGTTTTTGCATCCAGTGCTCAGCATCGTTCAGGGTCTCACGGTGTAGATTAACGAAATAGCTGCGTCCGCCATGCATGCCATTTTTTGCTTCTTCATTCGCAAAACGGCCATCTTTATCTTCGTTCTCCAGCAGTGAGAGCAGATAAGCATCATCAATGCTGGTTTTGGCACAAAACACCATCACGTGCGATGCATCTAAAATTTTGCGCTCGTTAAACGAAAAACCGCCTTGCGTTGCTTTGGCAATGCGTGCTTTGCCTTCATCACTGCCGGCCAGAATAAAATGCCAAGGTTGCGAGTTCACGCTAGAGGCACTCATGCGTACCAACTCTTTCAAATCTGCAACTTGCTGTTCAGACAGCTTGCGGCTAGCGTCAAACGCTTTAGTGGAATAGCGAGACTGCGACGCTTGTACAATATTCATGTTTCACTCCTAAGGAAATTGCCTGTGACCTGCCATTGCAAGTCGTCTGTGTAAAGATGAGGTTTAAGATGGCGCTAAGATATCTGACTGACACACAACAAGAAACCACCTGCTGCTTGAATCATTTTCAAAAATTTTTTGATAATCCAACCTTGAATAGGCCAGCTACATGTTTGGGACAGCGAATAGCACCTAAAAAAGAGGCTGACCTGTGCGATCAGCCTCTATCCATAAATTGTCTCGTCACTCTGAGTTAATGTGCCGAGAAGCGTTTACGCATCACCACGTAATAGAGCACCGGAATCACCAACAAGGTCAGTACAGTTGAGACGAAAATCCCGAAGATCAAGCTGATCGCCAGACCATTGAAGATAGGATCATCGAGGATAAATACTGCGCCAATCATGGCCGCCAAGGCGGTCAGCATGATCGGTTTGGCTCTCACTGCCGCCGACTGAATCACGGCTTCTGAGAAGGCCATGCCCTGCTCGACCTGTTGGTTAATAAAGTCCACCAACAAGATGGAGTTACGCACAATGATCCCCGCCAACGCAATCATCCCAATCATGGAGGTGGCGGTAAATTGCGCGCCCAACAACGCATGGCCGGGCATCACGCCAATGATGGTCAGTGGGATTGGAGCCATGATAATCAGCGGCACCAGATAAGATTTAAACTGCGCAACCACCAGCAGATAAATCAGCACCATACCCACTGCGTAAGCAATACCCATATCGCGGAAGGTTTCGTAAGTCACCGTCCATTCGCCATCCCATGCCACCGCAACACCGCTTAGGCCATCGGGTTGATGGATGTAGTACTGCGCCAATCCCATTTGCTCATCCAGCGCAAAACCAATCTCAAACATGCCGTACAGTGGGCTATCCAGCTCGCCTGACATATCGCCGACCACCATCACCATAGGCACCAAGTTTTTGTGCACGATGTAGTCGTCCATACGGGTTTGGCGCACCTCAACCAGATCGGAAAGCGGATAAGCGTGACCGTTTGGGCTACCGACTTTCATATTCAGCACCTGCTCTAAACGCACCTTTGCGGTTTCAATGGCTTGAATCTGGATCGGAATCGGGTACTTGCTGTGTTCACTGTGCAAGTAAGTGATGGGTTTGCCGCCCACCGCGGTCGCCAACGCATCGACAATTGAGGCATAAGGCACTTGCAGATGCGCAGCCTTGCTGCGATCAATCACCACCTGCCATTTCTCATGCCTTTCCGGCAAGTACATATCCACATCAACAATATCTTTCGTTTCACGGAAAATTTCACGCACTTGGCGTGCGGCTTCGTTACGAATTTCTTGAGTTGGGCCATACACTTCCGCCAGAATCGGCGACCAAACTGGCGGCCCTGGCGGCACTTCTACCACTTTGACTTTGCCGCCAAAACGCTGCGCAATTTCATTCAGTTGTGGGCGCAGTTGACTAGCAATGGTGTGGCTATCGCGATGGCGCTCTTTGCGCCCCAGCAAGTTGACTTGAATATCGCCTTGGTTGGCTTGGTTACGCATAAAGTAATGGCGCACTAAACCGTTGAAGTTAATTGGTGCAGCCGTGCCGGCATAAATTTGGTAATCCCGCACTTCAGGAACGTCATTCAGCGCCACCCCCATCTCAAACAGCACCCGTTGTGTTTTTTCTAGCGAACTGCCTTCGGGCATATCGAGCACAATCTGGAATTCCGATTTGTTATCAAACGGCAGCATTTTCAACACTACGGCTTGGAACACTGGTAGCATTACGGAACCGGCAATCAGAGCCAGAATGGTCAGCAGCAAAAACAGTCGGTTACGCCCCTGTTTTGGTGCAGTGACAAAAGGCGACATAATTTTGTGGAAAATGCCATTCGCCGCTTTGCCTTCTTCATGATGATGCCCCGCCTTGAGGAATTTACCCGCCAGCCAAGGAGAAAGTACAAAGGCTACCGCAAGGGAAATCAGCATCCCCATTGACGCGTTAATTGGAATTGGGCTCATGTACGGCCCCATCAAACCTGACACAAACGCCATCGGCAACAAGGCCGCAATAACAGTTAGGGTAGCAAGAATGGTTGGCCCACCGACTTCATCTACCGCAGGGGGAATGAGTTCCGACAACTTGCGTTTGCCCATCGCCATATGCCGGTGAATGTTCTCCACCACCACAATCGCATCATCGACCAAGATACCGATGGAGAAAATCAGCGCGAACAATGAGACTCGGTTGAGAGTAAAACCCCATGCCCAAGACGCAAACAGGGTAATCATCAGGGTAACGATGATGGCCATACCAACCACAATGGATTCACGCCAGCCCATGGTCAGCAGCACCAAAATCACCACTGCCGTGGTGGCGAAAGCGAGTTTACCAATCAAAGTATTGCTTTTATCGGCGGCAGTTTGTCCGTAATCACGAGTGATATCCACATCAATCCCTTGCGGGATCAGTTGGTTTTCAAGGCTGACTAGGCGAGCTTCCACCGCTTTGGCGACATCGACCGCGTTTTCTCCCCCTTTCTTAGCCACCGCAATCGTAACTGCAGGATGAATACCGTCGCGATCGCCTGTCCATACATTTTGAGTGGGCGTGTTGACGCCAAAGGAAACGGTCGCAATATCGTCCAGATAAACGGGCTTGCCGTTATGTAACCCAACCACCAGTTGTTTGACCTCTTCCACCCGAGTTAAAAACTGGCCAACTTGCACCGGGAACTCTTGGTTATCATGGGTTAAACGCAGCATCGGTGAGCTTTGATTCGCCGCCGGCAGACTTTGATTGAGTTGATCTAAGGTGATGCCAAAGCCGTTCATTTTGGCGGGATCCAGTCGAACATCGACAATGGTGTTCTGCCCGCCGATGGTATAAATATCGCGTGTACCGGGAATGCGCTTAAGCTCGGTTTCTAAACCGTGCGCCACTTGCGTCAGTTGCTGCTGATCGAAGCGATCACTCTTATCTGCCAAGGTGATGGTGACAATCGGGACATCTTCAATTCCTTTCGGTTTGATAATGGGCTCACCCACGCCAACACCTTGCGGCATCCAATCTTTATTGGAATAGAGTTTGTTGTAGATGCGCACCACCGCATCATTACGTGGCACACCCACTTTGAAAATGGCAACGATCATCGCGCCATCCGGTTGAGAGAATGAGTAGATCTTATCGATCCCTTCAATCTCTGAGATAACTTGCTCTGCTGGCGTTGTCACCAAACTTTCCACTTCACGAGGGGAAGCGCCGGGAAACGGAATATAGACATCCGCAAACGTCACATCAATCTGCGGCTCTTCTTCTTTCGGCGTCACCATAACCGCAAATAACCCCATCAGCAAACCGACTAAGGCAAGCAGTGGTGTCATGGCTGAATTTTGAAAGGCCGCAGCGATGCGACCCGAAATACCGAGTCGACTATCCATGTCATTCACCTTTTGCTGTTACTGCTCGTGTAGCAACCACATCACCTTGTTCAAGGCCAGAAAGCACTTCAACGTAGTCGCCATAATTTTGCCCCAAACGGACTGGGTTAAGTGCACGTTGGCCGTTATTCACTCGGTACACGGCACTCAATTCGGCACGGCGCAAAACGGCGCTGTTTGGAACCACTAAGACTTCTCGTTGACCATAATTGAATTCGGTTTTTACCCACATACCAGGGACAAGTGCAGCAGTTTTCTCCGGCAGCTCAAGCCGAGTTTTGAAGGTATGTGATTGCGGATCGGCATAGCTAAACAAACTAAATTCTGTTGGCTTGAGTTGCTCACCTTGCGCGGTACGCACAGTAAATTGATCGACTTGAGAAACAAAAGGTTGATAGCGCTGAGGAATTTCCGTTTCCACTCGCAGTTCATCGAGCGAAAAACCACTAAGCAGTGGCGTACCCGGTGCAACGGTTTCACCCAATTCCACCATGCGCTTGGTAACAATGCCATCATAAGGTGCGGTGATATTAGTGTAACCCAAAGACTCTTTGGCTTGCTCCACCGCAGCTTGTGCCGATTTCACTGCGGCATCCGCACTGCGCGCGCGCGCTTCGGCACTGTCCATTTGATCTTTGGAAATCGCCCCTTTGGGAAAAAGTTGGCGATAGCGGTTTAGCTGCGCTTGCGCTTCACGGTTTTGCGCATTGGCGCTCGCCAATTGAGCTTTAGCCGCATCAAGCGAAGCCGATTGTTGAACCGCACTGATTTCTAGCAGCACTTGGCCTTTCTTGACATAGTCATTGACATCGACATATAAGCTAACCACTCGTCCCGAGGTTTGCGCCGCTAAAGAACCCTGATTGACAGGTTGCACAACGCCATCTAATTCGACCACCTGCGAGATCGACTCTGTTTTCACGGTAAACAGTTCGTTACTGTCTTGATTTTGAGCATAGCCCGAACTGGCGAGCACCAGTGCGATACTCCAACTTAACGCTTTCATCCTCTTCCCTCGCAGATTCTACTTTCCCGCTTGTTGTCACACGGTATCGCGAACGCTTCAAGCGGGTCAGAGAGTGATTTCCTAGATACTGCCTAATAGACTAGTTGCATTAGGCAGTTTGTGTCTGAATTTCTTTACGATTTTTAATACAGATCAATAAATTAGTAACACCTAAGCCAAGCATCATTGCGGGAAAAAAGACCCATGCCCCTAAATTCCCTAACGCTAAGCTGGAAACAATCGGCCCCGGACAGATGCCAACCAATCCCCACCCTAAACCGAAGATCACAGATCCTGAGATCAAGCGACGATCAATCTTGGTGTTATTGGCCAAACAAAACACTTTGGCATTAACTGGCTTGGCTTTCGGTTTGATCAGCAAGAAATAAGCAGGCATGAAGACCACTAACGCGCCGCCCATCACAAACATCAAACTGGGATCCCAAGCTCCTGCCACATCCAGAAACCCGATCACTTTTGCGGGATCCGCCATGCCAGATACCACCATTCCTAAGCCAAATAACAGACCAGCGACGAGTGAAGTCACACGAAATAATACGTTATGCATACCAACCCACTTACATCAGATGAAGACGAACGAAAACCGTAATAGCAGCAACCACCATAAACACACAGGTCGCAACGATGGAACGCTTAGAGAAGCGACCAATCCCGCAGATACCGTGTCCACTGGTACAGCCATTCGCCAGTCGTGTACCCACGCCAACCAATAAACCTGCGGTCGCAAGCACAATACCACTTACACCAAAATCGGTAGGGACATGATGACCGAAGAGTCTTACGCCCATCACACCACCGGAAACCATGCCAACCACAAATAGCAGTCGCCATGCAAAATCCCGCGATTTAGGCGTCAGTAAGCCCGTCAAAATACCACTGATTCCGGCAATTTTTCCGTTCATCAGCAACATCAATGTCGCTGAAATCCCTAAAAGCATCCCTCCAATTAACGAGTCCCAAGGAATAGAAAACGTCATACTTTCCTCTACTTAATTATCGACAAAACACATTCTGTAAACTTTGAATCAACGCGGTGATTCGGCTGTCAGCTAGGCTATAGAAAACTTGTTGTGATTCTTTACGCGCCTGAATAATGCCGTGTTTACGCAGCACGGTAAGATGCTGAGAAAACGCAGACTGACTCAATGTTGAACCTTGTTGTAACTGCCCAACCCCCATCTCGCGATTGGTCAGTTGGCACAACACCATTAACCGTTCCGGATGAGCCATCACGCGCAGTAGCTCAGCAACTTCCACGGCATTACTCTTCATTTGTTCAATTTCAATGTGGTCATTGGCTTGCTTAGTCATGGCTTATCCTCTAACTAAAATTTAACGAGATCATACAAATATATTTATATTAGTCAATTCTTATTTAGCCACAATCAATTTAGATAAAATTACATTAGACATACCTAATTTAGAGGCGTATAGTTTTGAACAAACAACAACGGAGGTTACCAACATGACGATTGAAAACGGTGTAAGAGTATTAGCTGGCAGCATGATTCTGCTTTCAGTCATTCTCACTTGGTTTGTTCACCCTAATTTTCTGTGGCTAACAGTATTTGTGGGCGTAAACCTGATCCAAAGCGCATTCACAGGATTTTGTCCTGCCGTCTTCTTTCTTAAGAAACTAGGATTACGTTAACGACAGCCCAACACACTCTGCCTCATCGAGCTTGTGTGTTGGGATCTAGCAACTGATTTGGAGTAACTCATGACGAAAATAGTGATTATTGGTGGTGTTGCAGGTGGTGCATCCGCAGCGGCTCGTGCTCGTCGACTCAGCGAAGACGCTGAAATCATCATGTTTGAACGCGGCCCCTATGTCTCTTTTGCCAACTGTGGCTTGCCATATCACATTGGTGGCGACATCAAAGAACGCAGCAATTTGCTGCTGCAAACGCCAGAGAGTTTTTTAGCGCGTTTTAATGTGGATGTGCGCACCATGAATGAAGTGTTGCGCGTGAATCGTGCGGCAAAAACCATTACCGTACGTAATCTGCTCGACCAATCTGAGTATGATGAAAGCTATGATTTTCTTCTGCTTTCTCCTGGTGCTGGCCCAATCGTGCCACCTATCCCAGGGATTCAAAACCCACTGACTCATTCGCTGCGTAACATTCCAGATATGGATAAGATCATCCAAACGCTGCAAATGAATAAACCAGAACATGCCACCGTGGTTGGCGGTGGTTTTATCGGGTTGGAAATGATGGAAGCCTTTCACCAACTGGGCATCAAAACCACGCTGATTGAAATGGCCGAACAAGTGATGACACCGGTCGATCGCGAAATGGCGGGCTTTGCTCACGCTGAAATTCGCGCCAAAGGTATCGACCTGCGTTTAGGCGTGGCTTTGAAATCGGTCGAATACAGACCCGCAGCCACCTTACCGAGCACGGAATCGGGTGAATCCCTTGAGCATAAACACGTGGAAGGCGAACTGGATTTGGTGCTCAGTAATGGTGACACCCTAACTACCGACATTTTGATCATGGCGATTGGTGTACGCCCAGAAACCAAACTGGCCGCGGAAGCCGGTTTGCAGCTCGGTGAACTTGGCGGCATTTGGGTCAACGAGCAGATGCAAACCAGCGATCCGGCAATTTACGCGGTCGGTGATGCGGTTGAAGAGAAAGATTTTGTTACAGGTAAACAAACGCTGGTTCCACTGGCGGGGCCTGCTAACCGTCAAGGTCGTATGGCCGCAGATAACATGCTTGGTCGTAATGAAAGTTACCAAGGTACGCAAGGCACCGCGATTTGTAAGATCTTCGATTTAGCGGTGGCTTCGACCGGTAAAAACGAGAAACAGCTTAAACGTGAAGGCATTGCTTACGAAAAAGTGTATGTGCACACCGCAAGCCATGCGAGCTACTATCCGGGGGCGGAAGTAGTGTCGTTCAAGATGTTGTTTGATCCACAGACAGGCAAAATCTTCGGCGCACAGGCCGTGGGTAAAGATGGCATTGATAAGCGTATCGATGTGATGGCGGTTGCACAACGTGCAGGCATGACGGTTGAGCAGTTACAGCACCTTGAACTGACCTACGCTCCCCCATTTGGTAGTGCGAAAGATGTGATTAACCAAGCCGCCTTTGTCGCCACCAATCTGATGAAAGGTGATGCCAAAGCGATCCATTTTGATGAGATTGATAGCCTCACCGCAGATCAAGTGTTGCTTGATGTACGTAACCCGATGGAGCTACAAAACGTGGGTTACTTGCCCGGCGCAATCAATATCCCTGTTGACCAGTTGCGCCAGCGCATGAACGAGCTGCCGAATGACAAAGAGATTGTGATTTATTGCCAAGTAGGGTTACGCGGTAACGTAGCGTACCGTCAACTGGTCAATAACGGTTTTAAAGCACGCAACTTGATTGGTGGTTATCGTACTTATGTATATGCCCAAATGTAATTGCTATTAAGAAAATTGGTAGCCAGCAATATATTGCTGGCTATTGCGTACTTGACTGTGTCTACACACGGCCCATTGGGACTGGAAACGCCACGTGATGACAGTCCCTCTTAAGGCGTTTGTTAAGTTCACCGTTTTACAAACCTTCGGCGGCTGATTAACACAATAAAAATCCCACCAAGAACAAGTATGCATGCAATAACTAATCGTATATCGATTGATTCAGAAACAAATAAAACACCACCAATAGCCGCTATAACAGGAACGGATAACTGAACCACTGCAGCTTCAATCTCTGTTAAACCACTTAGTGCGATATACCAAATCGTATAGCCTAACGCTGAAGCAAACGCCCCCGAAGCAACGGCCAATATCGCTCCATAAAATGAAATATCCATTAATGGAAAAGTAATTACAATCAAAGCCATTATTAAAGGAACTGTGTACTTAAAGTTAGAGGCAGTATCTCTCATCGGATCAATTGAACCACGACCAACCGATGTGTACATTCCCCAGGCAATACCAGATAGTCCCATTAGAATAAATCCAGAGAGACTAGGAGCAGTTAGCGTTGGATATACTAAGTAAGCAAGACCCGAAAAAGAAATGCAAACCCCTAGCCACTCTGATATATGCAATATTTTCCCCTTAAAGACACTGCTAGTTATCATTGTTAGCTGGACGGCACCAAATAGAACTAGCGCCCCTGTCCCTGTATCCAAGGAGGTGTAAGCATATGAAAATGTAATTGCATAAACAAATAGCATTAATGCAGATTTCCAGTTACCAGATCTTTTTTCTGAAGTATTTGTTGATTGCTTAGCTTTAAAACTCAATAAAACTAGAAACATTAAAACGCCAGATAAAAGACGAATCGCAGTAAAACTTGGTGCATCAATGACATCATCTTTCAACGCAATTCGGCACAATACAGAATTTGCAGCAAACGCAATTAATGCTATGACGGTATAGCATATCGTCTGGATATTTTTATTTACTGTTTTCATCAAATAAATGCCTATTGGGACTTAACGCCCGCCTAATAGACTGGAAACGCCACGCGTTGACAGCCCATAATGAGGTGTCTGTTAGCTTCATAACCTATTGTTTAACAATGATTTTTAAACGACTTTTGTTGAAGGGCATTTTACGCAAAGGCATCAAGCAAACACACATCCAACACCAAAAGCTGTGGAGTTATGAAAGCTGAATGCTAAGAGCTAAATTTTCACGACAAATGAGCTTAGATTCTGATGACTTTTGTTTCAAGAAGCTAACACATGTTTAAAGGCTGCAGAGTACCACAAAACTCATTTACAGTAGCCATATAACCATCGCAGCTCAAAAAGGGAGAAAATGTACTCGCTAGCAACCCTTTTTGAGCTATTTGTATGCTGATGCCTAAGATGCGCTCTACATCTGAATTGGGGTGACATCCTCAATGTCTTCAGCCTTTACTCTGTCGAGAGGAATTAGAATTGGCTTACGCAATGAAACGAAGTCAATTTTGCTTACATCAATTGAGCGAACCCGTCTATTATGCTGTGTGTGGTAATACAAGGTTTTGTTCTTCGTATCATAAATCGTGGTCCAGATAGTAGAGCTTCGCATGATGTCCTTCGTTTCTTTTGCTTCCTTCTCACCCTCACCGGCGCCTTCAGCGGCTCCAAGTGGCAAGTTGAAATTATCTAATATACGGAACAATTCGTAGACCGTCTCAGACCCAGTTGCTGTAGACCGAGCAGTCTGAGAAAAAGCGACAGCACGAACGAATCGCGAAGGAGGCGTATTATCTCCGGGCAATCCGATCATACCGCTTCCGGCACCTAGTGGAGAAAAATCCATATTTTCAATTCTCTTGGTCGGCAAGGATACATGCGATAAGTTGAGATAATTCCGCAGGTTGGTCATATGCCAATCATAGTTTGGAGCATTGGTTATAACACCAAGAGGGGCTTCAAAGATCGTAAGTTCACCCTTTATATATTCGATCACAACAGCTTTTCCACTAGGCTCTGTGATGATGTAATGTGCGGGCGGAGCAAAACCAAGAGATGGTGAGATTACTGGCGTTACATACACTTTGGTGAGTGCAAGTTTAGCTTCATCTATCGTTTCAGAAGTAGAAAGTAAATAAGGTATTACATCTCCGGGACCTATACTTACATTCGACTTGGCTGGATCATATTGCTGATACTGGGTAAACCCTGGAAGATAGAACCCATTGACAGTGAGTCCCTTCTCATTCATACCATCAAGAATCAGTCCCTCCCCCATAGCTGGAGCATCCAAGCCTATAAAGCCATGTTGAGCTTTCCAGTTTAAGCCGGGCTTACTGTCAGGAGTCTGACCGGAGAATTGGTGTCCACGGGGAACAATTACAACTCTGGATTGAAGATCGAAGGAACCCCATTCCATGGTGCGACCAAAAACTACCGCTCCATCTTGTGACTTTAGGGTAACTCCAGTGCAAGCATCGGCAACCGATGTTATAGAAAAAGTAGCAATTACAGACAGCAACGCTACGAGTGGTCTCGTCAACATTTGAATTTCCTTTGGTTTTGGTTAAGGCACATGACAATGATAGTAGGCTAACTCCCGCCTAAGGGATTAATACATTACACAGAATTTAATCACAACACCACAGACAGAGAATGCCATATTTGCAACACCTTCTCAGGTATTTTCTAGCTTCGTAAGCATCATTTGACAATGATTTTTATATACTTTTTTTGAAAATGATTTTATTAAAAAGTGCCAGATAAACATACGCCCAACACCAGAAGTTGTGAAGTGAACGACTAATGCCAGACGCACAGAAGGTAAATTGTAAAACTTGAACGCTAAAAACTGATTTTTAAGCTGGATTCATATACTAAGTGCAACACTAAAAAATAAAACGGTGAGCCGTCATAATCCCTATTTTTCCTCCCGCCAAGAAGTGAAAAAGAATGACTTATAAACAGCTCACCGAGGGTGAGAGATATACAATCGCGGCCTATAAAAAGCAAGGTCTCAGCTATACCCATATCGCCAAACTCACCGGAGGACATAAGAGTACGATTTCTCGCGAAATTGCTCGCAACCGTTGTGCTTACGATGGAGCCTACCAGGCTTTTAAAGCCGACCAACGCACTCGGACAAGACGAAGTAAATCTAGGCGCAATCAGCGCATTACTCAGCAGCAATATAACCAAGTCGTGCACTTTATTAAAAAAGACTGGAGCCCTGCTCAAGTGGTCGGAAGAATGAAACGATATAAACAACCCACCATTAGCCATGAGTCCATTTACCAGTACATCTGGCGAGATAAAGCCAATGGAGGCACGCTTTGGAAGCATCTAAGGCAATCAACCAAACAGCGGCGAAAGCGTTATGCAGCCTACGATAGTCGAGGCTCGCCAATAAACGACATATCTCGGAACGACCCAAAAGTGTCGAAACACGTAAAACGCGTGGACACTGGGAAATTGATACGGTTATGGGGAAAGGCTCTAAACACTGTATCGTGACACTCGTTGAGCGCATGACCGGCTACACCCTGATTGGGCAAATGGACGACCGAACAACCGCATCACTTAACCGGCGAACCATTCAGCTTATGAGTCGATTTGATGGTCTGTTTACCACCATTACCGCCGATAATGGCACTGAGTTTAACCAATATGAGCTTATCGAAGCCGCCACCGATACTCGATTTTATTTTGCTAACCCACACCACTTTCATGTCAATATGTTTCGGCTCTGAACTCTAGCTAAGCTATTGATTAATATCTCTTGTTTTTCGCTATTTGTTATTTGTTGCACTACTCCAACGACATATCTCGTCAAGAGTCCTGCCACAACCTATGCAGATGTCTTTGTCATCTAAACAACAATGACGAACACAAGGACTTTTATATGAACAAGTTTCAATTGGTTCAGCTCTTTTAACTTTTTGATTTTCAGACATAGTGCACCTCACGTCTGAATTATAAGCGCAGAGCTGTGAAAATTTTTCAGAAAAACACATAACGCCCGCCTAAGGGGCTGACAACGCATTACCACAAAACTCAAACACAACAGCCATAACCACCGCGGCTCAATGGGACTGGAAACGCCGCGCGTTGACAGTCCCTCTTGAGGCGTTTGTTATGCCTGTGCCAATGTTTTCAATGAACTAGGGACAATAAGCTTGTGAACTGGAGCAACAAAAAACATGTACACCTTACCAAACAAGTTATGTACGTGTACTACTGTGGTTGCATGTACTGTGATTTTGTCGCCAACTCGATCCAGCAGAAATGACACTCTTACATCAAGATGCTTGTCACTGTCCTCTAAGACAATTTCTGGTGTACCCCACAAAAAGTAGACAGCACATAACTACCTACTTTCGTACTCAACTGGGCTGACATACCCCAACGCTGAGTGTCTTCTTCTGCGATTGTAAAATACCTCGATGTATTCGAAGATGCCCATCCGAGCTTCTTCAACAGTTTGATAGTCTTCTGCGTATATCAGTTCGACTTTCAGTCGACTGTAGAACGACTCCATCACCGCATTATCCCAACAGTTGCCCTGTCGACTCATGCTCGGTACACCTCCATGCTTGCGCATGAAGTCTTGATATTTATAGGCCCTGTATTGTACACCTCGGTCCGAGTGAATAATGACTCCCTTAGGCGGCTTACGTGACTCGAACGCCATTTTTAGAGCATTGGTGATGAGCTCGACTGTCATCGTTGTTTCTAGCGACCAACCCACAATGCGTCTTGAATGCAAGTCCATCACTGTCGCCAAGAAGAGCCAACGACTCTTCACCCAGATATACGTAATGTCCGTGACCCACTTCTGATTGGGTGTCTCTGATTCAAAGTCTCTTCGCAGTAAATTGTCGGCAACATTCGTCATAGCCGCTACATCCTTGCTGTATTTAAACCCTTTACCATTACGTGCCATGATACCTTTTTCCTTCATGATATCAGCCACATAGTTCACGCAGCAGGCATAGCCTGCTTCGTTTAGCTCTTCGGCTATGCGCACTGAACCGTAACGCGCCCGATATTGGGCAAAGGTACACATCACTAGCTGTTCAAAGCGCTCTCGCCGCTTTGAACGCTCACTCGGCGTATGATGACACCATTTATAGTAACCGCCTCGACTCACTTCTAAGGTGCGGCACATTAAGCTAATCGAGTACTCGCCGGTGTAGCTTTCAATGAACTCGTACTTCACTCTTGCTGCTTCGCGAAGTACGCCGAGACCTTTTTTAGGAATTCCATTTCATCTTTGAGCCGCTTGTTCTCGCGCCTTAGCGCTCGAAGCTCTTCGGACTCTTTCTTCGAATAATCGACACCATCTAAGGTGTTAAACTGTTTATCAGATAGGCGTGTGAACTGGCGCTTCCAGTTCCGGATCTGCTGGGCACTGATACCCAGCTCTTTAGCAACAGAGACGGCAGTTCGGCCGGGAAGGCTGGCCAGCCGAACTGCTTCTTTGCGAAACTCTTCGGTGTACGCTGGATTACGATGTTTAGCCATAAATCACCTCTCAATTAGACCCTAGATCTAACTTAGTAAAGTGTCTACTAAACGTGGGGTACTCGGGCCAATTATGAACAAGGAAGTTCAGATGAAAGTGATTGAAGCGAGTGTTTCAAATTTAGATGACATTGCGATCTTATTTGATGCCTATCGTCAGTTTTATGAGCAAGAAAGTGATATTCAAGGCGCTAGAAATTTTATCGAGATGCACATGAAAAATGGTGACTCAGTGATTTTTCTAGCCTTATCAGAAGGTAATGAGCCTCTAGGTTTTGCGCAGCTATATCCTTCCTTTTCCTCAGTTGCGATGAAAAGGATGTGGTATTTAAACGATCTGTATGTGTCTGAGAATGCACGTAAAAAAGGTGTCAGCAGAGCTTTACTACAGAAAGTTGCTTCTTTTGCCAAAGACACAGACGCGATAACAGTCAAACTGGCGACAGCGGTATCCAATGAAAAAGCTAAATCGCTTTATGAGTCTGAAGGTTATGTGAAAGTCACAGCCTTTGAACATTACACTCAACGGGTAAAATTGGCATAACAAACGCCTCAAGAGGGACTGTCAACGCGCGGCGTTTCCAGTCCCATTGAGCCGCGGTGGTTCCGGCTGTTGTGTTTGAGTTTAGTGGTAATGCGTTGCCAGCCCCTTAGGCGGGCGTTATGCTTATGCACCATGAGGAGTATCGTAGTATGATGCACGTTACAAATATTCGAATATTAATAAAAAGGTGAGAGTTGAATAATCCCGCTGAAAAAATGTTGTTAGTTGCATTACAACTAAGAGATCATAGATATAGTCAAACTAAAATTCGTAATATTTGGCAAGAGGTTCTGGATGTGAAGGATGGTTCAACATCTGATCTCTATCGTGAAATCGCAGCTATATTTGATTTGCCAGAATTTATTCGAGAGGCACTTAATGCTATTGATTACCCAGTAGAAACACTCGAGCCACCATTGAAAAAGCTAGATCATTTGTTCGATAACTTAGAGTTCAATAGTTCGGGAAGTATATTCATACAGCAAATAAGTGATGATGTCATAAGGTCTTTAGAACAAGCTAAGTGGATCATTGATCACCCAAATTTCAGTAAATTTAGCGCAAGCGAATTGACAACTTTGAACGAGCTTTGTGATGAATTGAAGACCTTATTTGAAAGTATTTCAGATATCGAAAACTTAGACGTTGAACTGAAAGAGTTCTTAGATATATACATTGCTCAATTAATATCTGGGATTGAAGAATATTTAACGACTAATAATGTTCAGAGTTTAAAAATTGCTGCTACATCTGCCTTTTCTGTATTAGGTTTAGAGCGTTCAATTCTTGATGCAGCACAAACAACCCAGGAAGGTGTGATTTTTCGAACAGTGTTATTCAAAATACTCGATTTTATCGGGTACGGTAATGACATTAAGCAACTTGCTGATAACCTTCAACTTTTGACGGGCTAGTGCAAAATAAGCATAACAAACGCCTCAAGAGGGACTGTCAACGCGTGGCGTTTCCAGTCCCATTGAGTCGAAGTGGTTACGGTTGTTGTGTTTGAGTTTAGTGGTAGTGCGTTGTCAGCCCCTTAGGCGGGCGTTATGCGACCCGAGTACCCCACGTTTAGTAGACACTTTACTAAGTTAGATCTAGGGTCTAATTGAGAGGTGATTTATGGCTAAACATCGTAATCCAGCGTACACCGAAGAGTTTCGCAAAGAAGCAGTTCGGCTGGCCAGCCTTCCCGGCCGAACTGCCGTCTCTGTTGCTAAAGAGCTGGGTATCAGTGCCCAGCAGATCCGGAACTGGAAGCGCCAGTTCACACGCCTATCTGATAAACAGTTTAACACCTTAGATGGTGTCGATTATTCGAAGAAAGAGTCCGAAGAGCTTCGAGCGCTAAGGCGCGAGAACAAGCGGCTCAAAGATGAAATGGAATTCCTAAAAAAGGTCTCGGCGTACTTCGCGAAGCAGCAAGAGTGAAGTACGAGTTCATTGAAAGCTACACCGGCGAGTACTCGATTAGCTTAATGTGCCGCACCTTAGAAGTGAGTCGAGGCGGTTACTATAAATGGTGTCATCATACGCCGAGTGAGCGTTCAAAGCGGCGAGAGCGCTTTGAACAGCTAGTGATGTGTACCTTTGCCCAATATCGGGCGCGTTACGGTTCAGTGCGCATAGCCGAAGAGCTAAACGAAGCAGGCTATGCCTGCTGCGTGAACTATGTGGCTGATATCATGAAGGAAAAAGGTATCATGGCACGTAATGGTAAAGGGTTTAAATACAGCAAGGATGTAGCGGCTATGACGAATGTTGCCGACAATTTACTGCGAAGAGACTTTGAATCAGAGACACCCAATCAGAAGTGGGTCACGGACATTACGTATATCTGGGTGAAGAGTCGTTGGCTCTTCTTGGCGACAGTGATGGACTTGCATTCAAGACGCATTGTGGGTTGGTCGCTAGAAACAACGATGACAGTCGAGCTCATCACCAATGCTCTAAAAATGGCGTTCGAGTCACGTAAGCCGCCTAAGGGAGTCATTATTCACTCGGACCGAGGTGTACAATACAGGGCCTATAAATATCAAGACTTCATGCGCAAGCATGGAGGTGTACCGAGCATGAGTCGACAGGGCAACTGTTGGGATAATGCGGTGATGGAGTCGTTCTACAGTCGACTGAAAGTCGAACTGATATACGCAGAAGACTATCAAACTGTTGAAGAAGCTCGGATGGGCATCTTCGAATACATCGAGGTATTTTACAATCGCAGAAGAAGACACTCAGCGTTGGGGTATGTCAGCCCAGTTGAGTACGAAAGTAGGTAGTTATGTGCTGTCTACTTTTTGTGGGGTACACCAGATCCCATTTGTTTCCATAAAGATCTTGGAACACAACCACTATCCCATACTCTTCTACTCGTGGTTCTTCATTAAAAACAACACCATTGGTCTTCATCAACTCATAATCTCGCCAGAAGTTATTCGTTTGTAGAAACAGAAAAACACGACCTCCAGTCTGATTACCTACAAATTGAGCTTGCTCTTCGGTACTTGCTTGAGCAAGAAGTAGGTTCGTTCCATTCGAGTTTGGCGGCGAAACTTGAACCCAACGTTTACCACCACCCAAATCGGTATCTTCAACCAAACTGAACTGAAGCTTTTTTGTATAGAACTCAATGGCATCATCGTAGTTTTCTACGACAAGTGCGATATTGCCGATTTGCTGTTGAACGACTTTAGACATGCTGATTTCTCAAGATTTCAAAAGCTGAATTCTACACTACTTCGAGATTTTTCGAGAAAGCACATAACGCCCGCCTAAGGGGCTGGCAACGCATGCCACTAAACTCAAACACAACAACGGCAACCACCGCGGCTCATTGGGACTGGAAACGCCGCGCGTTGACAGTCCCTCTTGAGGCGTTTGTTATGTGAATTACCTACCGAAGCCTGTTGTTTTTGTTAAAGCGCCTAACTTTGGCTCGCATATTCTTCATTGGTGATGACGTGTTGAACTGGATCATTCGACCAAATGTCCATTGTTCATACCACGTCGTTTCATACAATTCTTCATTGCTTAAACTTGTGACTAACAAGATAAGCTTGTTTATTGTTGAGTCTAACTCCTGAAGTAAGTCCTCGTATTGCCAATCACGGTACTGATCGTGAAAACTGACTGCCAACAATCCAAGCTGATTCCATTTATAACCCGTGTCAGGAAAATCGACTGGCAAACCTTGAGACTTCAAACTGTGCCATTTCAAAACCAAGTTTCCCCAACCAACAAGATAAGCGACTGTGTCACAAACGCTAATTTGTGTTCCTTTTACGTTACCCTCAATTTCACACTGACGTGCCATTGATGCTGGAACGCTCCGATAGTCGTCCATAAGTTTCGGGAATATAGAATTTATCGCTGTGAGCAACTCATCTTTTGATTCTGGAACTGAAGACATTATTTTCTCCATTCACATAACGCCCGCCTAAGGGGCTGACAACGCATTACCACTAAACTCAAACACAACAACTGCAACCACCGCGGCTCATTGGGACTGGAAACGCCGCGCGTTGACAGTCCCTCTTGAGGCGTTTGTTAGTTTCGTAGCCCATTGTTTAGCAATAAGTTTTTAAACACATTTGCTAGAAAGTGATTTTACGCAAATGCATCAAACAAACACACGTCCAACGCCAAAAGCTGTGAAGTTGGCTGCCAAAACTCAAAACGGTCAAGGTTAAGTTGGCCACTTACCGAATCAACGACAAAGAAAGCACGCTCACAGCAATGATGCCGCTTTTGTGAAACCAAACTTGCAGTGTGGAACATCCAACAACGTTGAAGCATCGAGGCTTGTTAGTTTTCAGCAACTTTGAAACTGCTGAACTTCCAACACTTTCTACCGAATCAGCATCAGACTTAAACCCAAAAGCCAAATTGTGCAGCTTGAACGATAAAGGCTGAATTTTCAGAATCTTGCGCGTGAATTTTTGATAATTTTTCCTGATAGAAACTAACGCCCGCCTAAGGGGCTGACAACGCATTACCACCAAATTCAAACACAACAACTGCAACCACCACGGCTCAATGGGACTGGAAACGCTACGCGTTGACAGTCCCTCTTGAGGCGTTTGTTAGCTTCGTAGCCCATTGTTTACCAATGACTTTTTAAACACATTTGCTTGAAATGCATTTTACGCAAAAGCATCACTCAAACACACGTCAAACGCCAAAAGCTGTGAAGTGAGCTGCCAAAACTTGCAGTGATCAAGGTTAAGTTGGCCACTTACTGCATTTCCGACAAAGAACGCGCGATTTCAGCGACGATGCTGCTTTTTGTGAAACCAAGCTGCCAGTGTTGAACATCCAACAACATTGAAGCATCGAGACTTGATGGTTTTCAGCGACTTTGAAACTGCTGAGCATTCAACACTTTCTACCAAGTCAGAATCCGACAAACTCGGAAGCCAACTTGTGCAATTTGAACGCTAAAAGCTTATTTTTCAGAACGATTGAGTTTGGATTTTGATGATTCCAGCCTTTAAGAAGCTAACGCCCGCCTAAGGGGCTGACAACGCATTACCACTGAACTCAAACATAACAGCCATAACCACCGCGGCTCAATGGGACTGGAAACGCCACGCGTTGACAGTCCCTCTTGAGGCGTTTGTTATGTGCGCACTAAATTAGAGCTTGGAACTTAGAATAGCCCGACCTATAGGACTACTAACGAGATTTTCTGGTTGTTGTTTAGCAAGGTTGCTCTTAATGATGCTCTGCTGTTTATCACTAATATCTGTACGACTAGCAACCATTCTTCGAGCGCCATCCAACATACGATGAAGAACATAATCGTTCAATTCAATTGAACAAGGCTTGAGAACACCACTTTGATGATTAATACGTGAACTACGCCAACCTTTTTGAGTTTTTGTATAAACTGGGCAAAGAACCAAAAACTTGAGGAACTTAATGTATACGAATATTACAATATCACTTGCTACCACATCGTATTCAATTGCTCTAGTTGTATATAAATTAAACTCTGACTCTTTAATCCCATTAATATAGCCTGAGCTTGAATGAGCTGTATCCAATAGAATCATATGCTGACGCTGTTCATTTGGGTGAGGAATTTCACCCAAGAGATAACGAGACAAATTATTAAGAGCTTTGGGTACATATGAAATCAAACTATTTTCAATATAACTTAATCTATTTTCTACGTATGAAAGCTTCAAGCAGCGAAACGATAGTGAAGCTAAGAACTTTGATAAGTCTGAGTCATATGAAAATTCAGATTTCTCACCCTTCTCATAAGGGTAGAAAATATTGTTTGCAAACGAAGTTTCCCAACGACTAAATAAGTCTTCACATTCACCGCAAAGAAACGGCACTTTCTCACCATCTTGAACTATACGATTCGGGTTCACAACTGAGCGGATGTTACCAGTCGGTGAGCTCTTTTTTTGATAACGGAACAGGAACTTGGGCAAAATATGGCTAAGTTCTAGCTCTGCTTCACAACTACATAATGAACACTTACTCATAATTCAGCCTCAAAGCACATAACGCCCGCCTAAGGGGCTGGCAACGCATTATCACTAAACTCAAACACAACAACCATAACCACCGCGGCTCATTAGGACTGGAAACGCTACGCGTTGACAGTCCCTTTGAGGCGTTTGTTAGCTTCGTAGCCTATTGTTTACCAATGACCTTTTTAACACTTTTAGTTGAAAAGCATTTTACGAAAATGCATCGGACAAGCACATGTCCAACGCCAAAAGCTGTGAAGTTGGCAACCAAAATTTAAAATGATCAAGGTTGAGTTGACCACGGTTAAGAGTCCGCGACAAAGAAAGCCAGATCACAGCGATGATGCAGCCTTTTGTGAAACCAGGCTTTGAGTGTTGAACATCCAACAACGTTGAAGCATCGAGGCTTGCTAGTTTTCAGCGACTTTGAAATCACGGAACTTTCAACACTTTCTACCAAATATTCATCAGGCTAAAACACAGAACCAAATCGGGCAACTTGAACGCTAAAAGCTGCATGTTCAGCGCAACTAAGGTTAGATATTGATAATTTTCCGCTTCAAGAAGCTAACGCCCGCCTAAGGGGCTGACAACGCATAACACAAAACTCAAACACAACAACTGCAACCACCGCGGCTCATTGGGACTGGAAACACCACGCGTTGACAGTCCCTTTGAGGCGTTTGTTATGTGTTTGAACTCTAAGCTAAAGTTAGCCTCACCCAAACATGCTACGCGATATTTTATGACCCACTGCAAAGCAAACCACAGCAACACCTATGAAAACTAGGATTGAGAGTAAATATCCAACCGTCGCTGATACGCCAAAGCCCCAAACAAACGAAAATACTAAACCTTGATATGCTTCGTATGGCCATTCAATTACTGGAAAGTGTGAACCGTCCATAACAGTAAAGATTAAAGCTGCCAATCCTAATAGTGATGCCACAATCCCAAATATGCTTGATCTATTCATGCTGAAAACTAAGTTGGAAACAAGTCTGCCAATTCTATGTGCTTGATTCGATTGGGACTAGTTAAAAAACACATAACGCCCGCCTAAGGGGCTGGCAACGCATACCACTAAACCCAAACACAACAACCGAAACCACCGCGGCTCAATGGGACTGGAAACGCCGCGCGTTGACAGTCCCTCTTGAGGCGTTTGTTAGTTTCGTAGCCTATTGTTTTCCAATGACTTATTTAACAAATTTCTTTGAAAGCCATTTTACGTAAATGCATCAAACAAACACACGTCCAACACCAAAAGCTGTGAAGTTGGCAGCCAAAATTTAAAACGATCAAGGTTGAGTTGACCACGGTTAAGAGTCCGCGACAAAGAAAACCAGATCACTGCAATGATGCAGCCTTTATGAAGCCAAATCTTCCTCGTGGAACATCCAAGAATATTGAAGCTTCGAGGCTTGTTGGTTTTCAGCGACTTTGAACCAGCTGAATTTTCAACACATTCTACCAAATCAGCATCAGGCAAAACTCAAAAGCTAAATTGTGCAACTTGTACGCTTAAAGCTGATTTTTCAGAACGTTGAACCTGAGCTTTTGATGATTTTTTAGATAGAAACTAACGCCCGCCTAAGGGGCTGGCAACGCATAACCACTAAACTCAAACACAACAACTGCAACCACCGCGGCTCAATGGGACTGGAAACGCCACGCGTTGACAGTCCCTCTTGAGGCGTTTGTTAGTTTCGTAGCCTATTGTTTAACAATGACTTTTTAAACTCATTTGCTTGAAAGTGATTTTACGTAAAAGCATCACGCAAACACACTTCCAACGCCAAAAGCTGTGAGGTTGGCTGCCAAAACTTAAAACGACCAAGGTTAGTTTGGCCACGGTTAAGAGTCCGCGACAAAGAAAACCAGATCACAGCGATGATGCTGCCTTTTGTGAAACCAAACTTTCCGTGTGGAACATCCGACAACATGAAGCATCGAGGTTTTTGAGCTTTCAGCGACTTTGAAATAATTGAACTTTCAACGCTTTCTACCAAATCAGTATCAAACAAAACTCAAAAACCTAATTGTGCAACTTGAACGCTAAAAGCTGAATTTTCAGAACATTGTGCGTGAATTATTGATAATTTTTCCTGAGAGAAACTAACGCCCGCCTAAGGGGCTGGCAACGCATACCACTGAACTCAAACACAACAACCGAAACCACCGCTGCTCAATGGGACTGGAAACGCCGCGCGTTGACAGTCCCTCTTGAGGCGTTTGTTAGCCGTGCGAAACATTATCTAGATTAGTCCGCCATGAATGACGCTTTACTATGCGCATCTGCGTCTGCTTGGCCTTGACAACTTTCACAATACGCACCGTCATTTTGATAATACGCAACCAAGTCATCGTCATCTAAGATATTGGGGCATTCTTGATGTTCTTCTTCAAATTCATGCGTATAGCCTGAGCATTGGACATCTTCGATCAAATGTCGGATTGATTTATCAAAGTGATACTTCTGACTTTCAGACAGAGCCTCATAACCATTTCGACAGGAAAACTCTGCTATTCCCATAATTACCCTTTCATCGGCACCGTTGCTACGAGCAGATTCTTCAAGAATAACTGGGCAATTATCAATAATTTCTTTTAATGCTTCTAAGTTCATTTTTATCCTACCTATTACTTTTAACGTTGAATTCAAATAGCACGGCTAACGCCCGCCTAAGGGGCTGACAACGCATTACCACTAAACTCAAACACAACAACGGTAACCACCGCGGCTCAATGGGACTGAAAACGCCACGCGTTGGCAGTCCCTTTGAGGCGTTTGTTATAGCGGTGCTTTTAGTTACCCGTGGACATATGATGTGTTGCACATAGCTTATTGCCTGCTGGATCTCGTAAATAAGCTAAATACATTTTTCTTTGTCCACTCGTTCTGATACCCGGAGGATCTTCACAAGCAACACCACCATTTCCTAAACCGGCTGCATGCCATGCTTCTACTAACTCTGGACTACTAACTTTAAAACCAATTGTCATCCCATTACCATGCGTCGCAGGTTCACCATTCACTGGTTTCGTAATACCAAGTACACCGTCTTGGTTTATGTAGAGACAGCGGCCTTTAGCGTCAATAACACCCGCCGGATAACCTAACACTGACAATATTGCATCATAGAAAACCTTTGACTTTTCAATGTCATTTGAGCCGATCATGATGTGACTAAACATACTTGTTCCTTTTGTTGAGCAAAGTCGGAATTTACTCTGAGGCATCGATTGAGCAATGTCTAGGTTGAAATGTGAGATAAGCTATAACGCCCGCCTAAGGGGCTGGCAACGCATTACCACTAAACTCAAACACAACAACCGTAACCACCGCGGCTCAATGGGACTGGAAACGCTACGCGTTGACAGTCCCTCTTGAGGCGTTTGTTATGGCGCAATTCTCAAGTTAGGCCACACAGCCAGCCAACCCTTTGACTTTACTCGATTTTCGAAGATTCCATATGCTCGTTTAGGATTATGTGTGATGAATCCTTGAAATAAACTCTCGAAACCAAAGGCTGATATACATTCGTAACGATCATGCTCGACTTTTCTCACCGCTACCGCCGTTTCTTTTTCAGGCCAATAGCTCATGGCATCCAATATGCTTTGGTAAGCATTGTCGCCATTTTGTAAGTGCATCTTAGCTTGATTTTTCACTTGCCAATTGAGCTGGGGCATTTGCTCCGACAACTTGAGCTCAAGTGATTTTTCATAATCTGAATCTAAACGATCGGCATCGAAGAAAATGACATCAATGTCGTTTAATGGCGTCAGCTTTACGTTGTGATGTAAAGAGTCCCAGACAAGATTTCGCACAAAACCTGCGGCTATGTAGCATTGAGGCAGTTCAAGCTGGTAGACACATTCTAGTGCTTCAAGTCGAATGGGATCTTTTCTAATTAAATCAACGATACCTTTCATTTTCACCTTGCGCCATAACGCCCGCCTAAGGGGCTGGCAACGCATAACACTAGACTAAAACGCAACAACCGTAACCACTGCAGCTCAATAGGACTGGAAACGCCACGCGTTGACAGTCCCGCTTGAGGCGTTTGTTATGCGCGCCTTGCCCAAAATGCCATTTGATACCATAATTAGGTACTTTTTGGTATTTATGGAGATGGGCTCATGGCTAAAAACACAAGTATCACTCTTGGTGAACACTTCGATGTCTTTATTACAAGCCAAATACAAAGTGGACGTTACGGCTCAGCAAGTGAAGTCATTCGCTCTGCGCTACGTCTACTCGAGAACCAAGAAACCAAACTACAGTCACTCCGTCAATTACTCGTTGAAGGTGAGCAAAGTGGTGATGCTGATTATGACCTTGATAGCTTCATCAATGAACTCGATAGTGAAAACATTCGATGAAACCATTTAATCTTACTGTCGCCGCTAAAGCCGATTTACGGGATATTGCTTTATTCACTCAACGACGCTGGGGAAAAGAGCAGCGAAATGTTTATTTAAAGCAATTCGATGATTCCTTTTGGCTTTTAGCGGAAAATCCCGACATCGGTAAATCATGCGATGAAATTCGAGAGGGATACAGAAAATTTCCCCAAGGGAGCCACGTCATCTTTTATCAGCAAATCGGCAGCCAACAAATCAGGGTGATCCGAATTCTTCATAAGAGCATGGATGTGAACCCAATATTTGGCGCATAACGCCCGCCTAAGGGGCTGACAACGCATAACAACCAAACTCAAACACAACAACCGTAACCACCGCGGCTCAATGGGACTGGAAACGCCACGCGTTGACAGTCCCTCTTGAGGCGTTTGTTAGGCAAAATTCAACCGCTTCACGTAAACGTGCGATGTTTTGGAATGTGTAAAACCTATCGAACGATAAAACACATGCGATTCTTCTCGAGATACATTAGACCGAACCACGATTTGTTTTAACCCCTGGCTACTCGCCCATTTTTCGGCAGCATTCACTAATGCTTCGGCGATTCCATTGCGTCGATATTCTGCGCCAACAATAAGTCCAGTAATTTCTGCTATAAAGCCTGATTCTAGGAATACGCGTTTTTCGACGACTATCCAACCACAAACATTCAAATCTGAAACAGCAACAAAAACAAAATGCAAAGGTGAGCTTATTAATTCACTTAACCAATTCTCTGTTTCCTTGTGACTAGCTTTATAACCCAATTCGGATGTCAATTGAGCTAGATCTTTTGAAATATCCATTTTTGCTTGAACAGCTTCAAACCGCATGAAGAACTCTCCATTTTGCCTAACGCCCGCCTAAGGGGCTGGCAACGCATTACCACTAAACTGAAACACAGCAACCGTAACCACCGCGGCTCAATGGGACTGGAAACGCCGCGCGTTGACAGTCCCTCTTGAGGCGTTTGTTAGCCAGATAGTCCAACCAAGAGCGACCCTACAGCTAGCAAACCTGATATTACAATCGCAGCTATAGATACTCTATGAGCTCGATTAGCTGTTTCAATTGCGTGTTGATATTGACAATACTGCTAGTAATTAAAATAACTCTGAGGACTAACTTTCCATTCAAAGCTCTCATGTTTAGCAATGGGTTTCTCTTGTGCGGCGCTCAGAATAAAAATGTCATGTCGAATAAAGTCAAACTCAACTGAAGACAAACCACACTTGTTACAAGCTTGTTCTTTGGAAAAGTTTTTGTTCTCTAATGCGTATTCGATTAATTTTATATACGCATGTTTGTCCATGATTATCTCCATCTGGCTAACGCCCGCCTAAGGGGCTGGCAACGCATAACACTAAACTCAAACACAACAACCAAAACCACCGCGGCTCATTGGGACTGGAAACGCCACGCGTTGACAGTCCCTCTTGAGGCGTTTGTTAGCTTCGTAGCCTATTGTTTAACAATGATTTTTTTAAACACATTTGCTTGAAAGGCATTTTACGCAAAAGCATCATACAAACACACGTCCAACGCCAAAAGCTGTGAAGTTGGCTGCCAAAACTTAAAACGATCTAGGCTAAGTTGGCCACGGTTAAGAGTCCGCGACAAAGAAAACCAGATCACAGCGATGATGCAGCCTTTTGTGAAACCAAACTTGCCGTGTGGAACATTCAACAACCTTGAAGCATCGAGGCTTGTGGGTTTTCAGCGGCTTTGAACCTGCTGAACTTTCAACACTTTCTACCAAATCGGCATCAGAAACACTCGAAAGCCAAGTTGTGAAATTTGAATGCTAAAAGCTGAATTTTCACAACAAATGAGCTTGGATTTTGATGATTTTTGCTTCAAGAAGCTAACGCCCGCCTAAGGGGCTGGCAACGCATAACACTAAACTCAAACACAACAACCGTAACCACCGCGGCTCAATGGGACTGGAAACGCCACGCGTTGACAGTCCCTCTTGAGGCGTTTGTTATGTTTCTGGCCACGATGTACGACTTAAGCCATAAACCGCATGATCTACGACACGACCATTTAAATTTTCTGCACGAGTAATTGTCCCCTCAAGCACGAATCCTAAACGTGGTGTACCCCACAAAAAGTAGACAGCACATAACTACCTACTTTCGTACTCAACTGGGCTGACATACCCCAACGCTGAGTGTCTTCTTCTGCGATTGTAAAATACCTCGATGTATTCGAAGATGCCCATCCGAGCTTCTTCAACAGTTTGATAGTCTTCTGCGTATATCAGTTCGACTTTCAGTCGACTGTAGAACGACTCCATCACCGCATTATCCCAACAGTTGCCCTGTCGACTCATGCTCGGTACACCTCCATGCTTGCGCATGAAGTCTTGATATTTATAGGCCCTGTATTGTACACCTCGGTCCGAGTGAATAATGACTCCCTTAGGCGGCTTACGTGACTCGAACGCCATTTTTAGAGCATTGGTGATGAGCTCGACTGTCATCGTTGTTTCTAGCGACCAACCCACAATGCGTCTTGAATGCAAGTCCATCACTGTCGCCAAGAAGAGCCAACGACTCTTCACCCAGATATACGTAATGTCCGTGACCCACTTCTGATTGGGTGTCTCTGATTCAAAGTCTCTTCGCAGTAAATTGTCGGCAACATTCGTCATAGCCGCTACATCCTTGCTGTATTTAAACCCTTTACCATTACGTGCCATGATACCTTTTTCCTTCATGATATCAGCCACATAGTTCACGCAGCAGGCATAGCCTGCTTCGTTTAGCTCTTCGGCTATGCGCACTGAACCGTAACGCGCCCGATATTGGGCAAAGGTACACATCACTAGCTGTTCAAAGCGCTCTCGCCGCTTTGAACGCTCACTCGGCGTATGATGACACCATTTATAGTAACCGCCTCGACTCACTTCTAAGGTGCGGCACATTAAGCTAATCGAGTACTCGCCGGTGTAGCTTTCAATGAACTCGTACTTCACTCTTGCTGCTTCGCGAAGTACGCCGAGACCTTTTTTAGGAATTCCATTTCATCTTTGAGCCGCTTGTTCTCGCGCCTTAGCGCTCGAAGCTCTTCGGACTCTTTCTTCGAATAATCGACACCATCTAAGGTGTTAAACTGTTTATCAGATAGGCGTGTGAACTGGCGCTTCCAGTTCCGGATCTGCTGGGCACTGATACCCAGCTCTTTAGCAACAGAGACGGCAGTTCGGCCGGGAAGGCTGGCCAGCCGAACTGCTTCTTTGCGAAACTCTTCGGTGTACGCTGGATTACGATGTTTAGCCATAAATCACCTCTCAATTAGACCCTAGATCTAACTTAGTAAAGTGTCTACTAAACGTGGGGTACTCGGAAACATAACGCCCGCCTAAGGGGCTGGCAACGCATAACACTAAACTCAAACACAACAACCATAACCACCGCGGCTCAATGGGACTGGAAACGCCACGCGTTGACAGTCCCTCTTGAGGCGTTTGTTATGAGGCGGATTCACCATCTGCTCTTGGCGTAATTCCCAACTCTTTCTGTAACCTTTTACTAAGCCCGAGCACAACAAGACGGTAGGACTCAGACAAGTAATACTTCAACTCTTCGTCTAATACACCTGACGTCTCCGTTTGTTGGATCCACTTCATCCCTCGGTTGGCAAAGTAAGGGGCGGGAATATAACCATCGTGCTCACTCAGATACTCAAAGTTCAAATCCGATGTTTTGAAAGTAAAAACGGGTTGCTGATCCTTGCCGATACTACCAATAGAAAACACTTTTCCAGCCACTTTCCAAACATGAGAGCCACCCCATTGCACTACGTATGTAGTAGCAGGAAAGGATCGACAAAACTGGTTGAACTCATCGTGATTCATCTTGTTTTCCTATAGCCTCATAACGCCCGCCTAAGGGGCTGGCAACGCATAACACTAAGCTCAACCACAACAACCGAAACCACCGCGGCTCATTGGGACTGGAAACGCCACGCGTTGACAGTCCCTCTTGAGGCGTTTGTTAGCTTCGTAGCCTATTGTTTCCCAATAACTTTTAAACACCTTTGCTTGAAAGCGATTTTACGAAAAAGCATCACGCAAACACACATCCAACGCCAAAAGCTGTGAAGTTGGCAGTCAAAACTCAAAACGGTCAAGGCTAAGTTGACCACGGTTAAGAGTCCGCGACAAAGAAAGCAAGATCACAGCGATAATGCAGCCTTTTGTGAAACCAAACTTGCCGTATTGAATATCCAACAACATTGAAGCATCGAGACTTGATGATTTTCAGCGACTTTGAAACTACTGAACATTCAACACTTTTTACCAAGTCAGCATCCGAAAGACTCGAAAGCCAAGTTGTGAAATTTGAACGCTAAAAGCTGATTTTTCAGAACGATTGAGTTTGGATTTTGATGATTCCAGCCTTTAAGAAGCTAACGCCCGCCTAAGGGGCTGACAACGCACTACCACTAAACTCAAACACAACAACCATAACCACTACGGCTCATTGGGACTGAAAACGCCACGCGTTGGCAGTCCCTTTGAGGCGTTTGTTATAGGGATTTTGCCAGCTTATTCAAATCATTACCTTCAAATCGGTAATACTCTTTTTCTCTAATCAAACTGGCTCCGATTGATTTGTAAAACTTTCCTGCTGTCGGATTCGTACTCTCTGCTGTCCAATCTAGGCGCTGACAGTTATGAGTAATAGCGATAGCAGCCAAGTGTTTCATCAATTGAAGTCCGATACCTTTACCACGAGCAGAGGAAGATACAAACAGGTCTTTCATATACATCTGGCCTGATAATTTTGGTGCCGGAAACATTATTGTGTAAGTTGCAAAACCTAAAATCTTATCGTGTTCAAAGGCTGCGATCACTTTTACGCCTGAGTGCTCAGAAAATACTTGATGACTAAGATAGTTGGCTAAGTCCTGCTCTGATGCAGCCTTATCACCGAAATAGTACTGCTCAAGTTCAATGAAGATCCCAACTAAATCAAGGCAATGGTGTTTATCAACTCTTTTGATTTCTACAGACATTTACATCCCTATAACGCCCGCCTAAGGGGCTGGCAACGCATTACCACTAAACTCAAACACAACAACTGCAACCACCGCGGCTCATTGGGACTGGAAACGCCACGCGTTGACAGTCCCTCTTGAGGCGTTTGTTAGGCACAGGATGCCCGCTGTAGCACCCATTTTTCCAATTTTTCATTGTCGCTATCAACCACAAAACCAATGAAAACAAAGTGGTTGGCTCGTACGACATTCAACGAAGCGAGGTTCGCCGATGAAATCAAAGCCACAACACTTTCAATTGAATCCACATTAAACGCTAACTGACAAAGTTGATTGACTGCCAATTTTGCAAATCCTCGACCTTTTTTATAAGGCGAAACATTGTATCCAATTTCAACTTCACCATCTTGAGGTTCATCTTTGAAGCCACAGAAACCAACGACATTATTGTCCACTGACATCATGTAGGGTAATGACCAAATTTCAGCTTTTGAGTTTTGGAGCTGCTCATAAGAACGGATCAGAACATGCTTTGGTGGCAAAGCCCCTTCACAAAACGTCAATTCTGAGTCAAGTTCAACATGGTCGAGCAAGCATTTTAGATGGCGCTGATTTAACTGTTGTAGTTCCAATTTTCCACCCTGTGCCTAACGCCCAATTAAGGTGTGAACCACGCGATCACAAAACTCAACCAGAGCACCTTAATCACTAAACTAGCCCCAAACCAAAAATGCCAAGCGTGGTGAATCACTCTTAAATTGTTTGTTAGGCGAGTGTTTTCGACCAACTAGTATGACAATGCATTCTTCTTAAATAATTCAACCTCAGACGGTTGAATTACCTCTGCGGTATCTCTAGCGTCCGATATAACAATTAGCTTTGTATCCAATGCCTTAAGTAGTTTTTTTGCTTGATGTCCATTCAGTATTCCACAAAGGATGATGCTTGCCGTCTACAATTTGACACAAGGGTTCGTCACTTTCAAAATCAACGCCAACACTCTTAGGCTTGGATAGAACCATAACAGTCCGTTACATCTGTATGTAACACGTTGCTATATTCTAGTGAGTACATTAAAGATTTTTGCTCTACAGCTTGCCACCAGTTTTTCACTTGTGCAGCTTGATCTTTATCCGTATTTAGAGACAACACAGGCAGGCTGCAGCACTCAATGAGACTATCTTCAAACTCTTTGAATCGCTTAACTATAAATTCCCAATTTTCTTGGGCACAAATGACATCGAGCAAAGCGACATAAATAATTGGATGAATTAATTCATATGGTCGCCAAGATAACTTACCGTCTTTATTCGTGATCAAGCTATAGTTTACGTCATCGCAATCAGAAGGTGATTTTCCATTTTTAAACTGAAGGAATGGTCTTTTGTTTAACTCAGCATCAACTTGCTCTAATACTGGTGCAAAACTAATGTAATTAGGTAAATCGCCATTGAAATAACTGCTGTCTTTGAGGAAGTGTTATTTAGCCTCATCGTGCTTCAAATCTAATAATTGCTTCATCTATGTAACCTCAAAATACATGCCTAACTTCAAATAACTCGCCTAACGCCCGCCTAAGGGGCTGACAACGCATTAACACTAAACTCAAACACAACAACCATAACCACCGCGGCTCAATGGGACTGGAAACGCCACGCGTTGACAGTCCCTCTTGAGGCGTTTGTTATGTGCGTGCTATTTGTGAGCCTTGTTCAGTTGCAATAAATCCCATTTGTTTCCATAAAGATCTTGGAACACAACAACTGTCCCATACTCTTCAACTCGTGGTTCTTCGTTGAAGACAACACCATTGGCCTTCATTAACTCATAATCTCGCCAGAAGTCATTCGTTTGTAGAAACAGAAAAACACGGCCTCCAGTTTGATTACCTACAAATTGAGCTTGTTCTTCGGTACTTGCTTGAGCAAGAAGTAGGTTCGTTCCATTCGAGTTTGGCGGCGAAACTTGAACCCAACGTTTACCACCACCCAAATCGGTATCTTCAACCAAACTGAACTGAAGCTTTTTTGTATAGAACTCAATAGCATCATCGTAGTTTTCTACGACAAGCGCGATATTGCCGATTTGCTGTTGAACGACTTTAGACATGCTGACTTCTCAAGATTTCAAAAGCTGAATTCTACACTACTTCGAGATTTTTCGAGAAAGCACATAACGCCCGCCTAAGGGGCTGGCAACGCATAACACTAAACTCAAACAAACAGCCGTAACCACTTCGGCTCAATGGGACTGGAAACGCCACGCGTTGACAGTCCCTCTTGAGGCGTTTGTTATGTGTTTTTTGCACCACAAATTTTTTGTAATACTGCCTCAATGACATTTTCACTGATTTGCAGCTCCACTTCTGATGATGAAATCGGGTCGGAAGTATAAAGAAACCCATTCCCTGTCACTGTAAATTTTCTAGTTTTACAATCAATACTGACTGGAGCTGATAAATCACCAGATTTACCGTCCCTTCTTATATGTACGTTCTTCAGATCTGTTAAATCACCATCAATAAACCATTGATCTGAATAGGGTCGCATCTCCAACGGTTCGTCATAAACATAAAGGCTATTAATGTCTGATGAACTATGGCAAAAGAAACTAACAAAGACGAAAGCTGTCAATACACTTCTATACATTATCTTTCCTGAGTGAACCGTAAATAGATAAACACATAACGCCCGCCTAAGGGGCTGGCAACGCATAACACCAAACTCAAACACAACAACCGTAACCACCGCGGCTCAATGGGACTGGAAACGCCACGCGTTGACAGTCCCTCTTGAGGCGTTTGTTAGCTTCGTAGCCTATTGTTTAGCAATGATTTTTTAACACATTTACTTGAAATGCATTTTACGCAAAAGCATCACTCAAACACACGTCCAGAGCCAAAAGCTGTGAAGTTGGCTGCCAAAACTCAAAACGGTCAAGGCTAAGTTAACCACGGTTAAGAGTCCGCGACAAAAAAAGCCAGATCACAGTGATGATGCAGCCTTTTGTGAAACTAAACTTTGAGTGTTGAACATCCAACAGCGTTGAAGCATCTAGGCTTGCTAGTTTTCAGCGACTTTGAAACCACTGAACTTTCAACACGCTCGACCAAATCGGCATCAGAAAATCTCGCAAGCCAAGTTGTCAAATTTGAACGCTAAAAGCTGAATTTTCACAGCAAATGAGCTTAGATTTTGATGGTTCTAGCCTTTAAGAAGCTAACGCCCGCCTAAGGGGCTGGCAACGCACTACCACTAAACTCAAACACAATAACCGTAACCCCCGCGGCTCATTGGGACTGGAAACGCTACGCGTTGACAGTCCCTCTTGAGGCGTTTGTTATGCGATTTTTCCACGCATGATGTGTTGTGGGCCAGCTGGACCACTCAAATACTGTTCACCATTATCTTCAAAGCCGCCTTTAAGATAACAAGCTCTTGCAGCTGGATTCTTACAGTTAACTGTCAAATAGACACTCTTAAAACTTGGATAGCTCTTTTTCAGATAATCAAACAGCGCTTTCACCGCTTTCGTCCCAAAGCCTTTACCTTGTTGCGACTTGTCTATAACGAAAAATCTTAAACCGAGCCCGTCAGATGGACAAAATTGATAACTTTCGGAGTAAGCAATGTCCAACTTGAAGAAGCCAACAATTGAACCATCATGCTTGATGACATGGAGATGAGCTGTATCACTGCCATCTTGAAGAAATTCCTCTGCTGTCCCAGCAAATCTTAACTGTTCATCTTCAACGCTCACTTTTTTGAGTGCATTGATATGTGATTCATTAAGTTTTTCAATTTCCAACATTAGCCGATGATTCCCTCTAATCGCATAACGCCCGCCTAAGGGGCTGACAACGCATACCGCTAAACTCAAACACAACAACCATAACCACCGCGGCTCATTGGGACTGGAAACGCCACGCGTTGACAGTCCCTCTTGAGGCGTTTGTTATGCGCGTGCTTCAGACCAAACAGCAAATTCATTTCCACTTGGCTCTGCAAAATGAAAACGACAACCACCAGGAAACTCAAAGATAGGACGGATGATATGACCGCCATTTTTCACGACTTTTTCTAAAGTTGCTTCAATGTCTGAACTGTAGAAAATTAACAGTGCGCCACCATTTTCAGTCCGACTACAAAGCTCAGCCTTGAAAAAACCACCGTCTAAGCCTTCATTTGAGAAAGCTGTATATTCAGGTCCATAGTCAACAAAACTCCAGCCAAAAGTCTTTGAAAAGAACGCTTTCGTTGACTCTAAGTCGTTCGCTGCAAACTCCACATAATTAAGCTTTTCATGCTGGTTCATTGTTAACTCCTGTCAATTTTTCCAATTAGCGCATAACGCCCGCCTAAGGGGCTGGCAACGCATGACAACCAAACTCAAACACAACAACCGATACCACCGCGGCTCAATGGGACTGGAAACGCCACGCGTTGACAGTCCCTCTTGAGGCGTTTGTTAGCTTCGTAGCCTATTGTTTAGCAATGATTTTTCAAACACATTTGCTTGAAAGTCATTTTACGCAAAAGCATCAAGCAAACACACATCCAGCGCCAAAAGCTGTGAAGTGAGCTGCCAAAACTCACAGCGTTCAAGGTTAAATTGGCCACTAACCGAATTTCCAACAAAGAAAGCACGATTTCAGCGACGATGCTGCCTTTTGTGAAATCAAGCTGACCGCATTGAACATCCAACAACATTGAAGCATCGAAACTTGTTTGTTTTCAGCGCCTTTGAAATTGCTGAATTTTCGACGTTTTCTACCACGTAAATATTCGATTGAAACGCAAAGGCCGATTCATGAACTTTCAAAATATGAGGCTGATTTTTCAAGAACATTGAACTCAAGATTTTGATGATTCTTACTTCAAGAAGCTAACGCCCAATTAAGGTGTGAAGCACGCTACCACGATACTTAATTTAGCCACCTTAAACACTGAACTAAACCCAAACCGAAAATGCCAAGCGTGCTGAATCACTCTTAAATTGTTTGTTAGGCAATTAAACTCGATAACACTAAGTTTTGTTTCGATAGTTCAGAAACAGCGTATTCATAGAACTCTTGGTTACGTTGAGCGCCGCAGATTTTTATCAACTCTAGCCCAGCCTTAGTGAGCAAAACTTTTCCAGTCCGAACTTCGTTGCCATTGTCATTTGGGAACTCTACCAATGTAGGGCGCCCAAAATAGAAAAATACTGCTTTTTTAGGTAAACCGTAACGCCTATAACTTGATGCAGTCTCAAATGAGATTAAGCCGATTGCATCAAGATGCTTTAACGAGCCAAAGTCGATACCATGTTTCCGATAGATATCATTCTCAATGTCAAATATTAGTGGCGTTGCGTCACCAACCATCCATATAAATTGGCAGAAACTAGTAAAAAGTTCTGCGTCCTTTTTGTCCATGGTTGCAACAAAATCTACAGTTCGCTTCGAATATGTACCTGGATTTGCAGCCTCACCAGCAAGTAAGCCCGACCAAAGCGTTTGCATTTCTTTGTCTGAAACTTTGTCACACTTATCGAAGAAATGAGCTATCCAATCTTCCTCAAGCTCATCAGTTTTAGCTGATTCATTTAGCTGTGATACAGCCTGAGCAGTAATTGATTCAATATTTTCCTGTTTTCTCGCTTCTTGGTGAACTAACCTTTCTATGCCTCTCTGTTGAATTTCACTTAATTCAATGCCTGCGAGTACTTTTATTTTTTCTGCTTCAGCCTCAGCTTCTGCTTTCTTACGGATTCGCCTTGGCTCATAAAGCACACCAACAGCATTCGAAACTTTTTCAATCAACACTGTTGCTGGTTTAGCCAAATCACCAAAATTTATAACAGAATTACCGTCTGACACGAATGCCTCCTTTACTTGCCTAACGCCCGCCTAAGGGGCTGACAACGCATACCACCAAACTCAAACACAACAACTGCAACCACCGCGGCTCATTGGGACTGGAAACGCCACGCGTTGACAGTCCCTCTTGAGGCGTTTGTTAGCTTCGTAGCCTATTGTTTAGAAATGACTTTTTAACAAACTTGCTTGAAAGTCATTTTACGCAAATGCATCGAACAAACACACGTCCAGCGCCAAAAGCTGTGAAGTTGGCAGCCAAAACTTAAAACGATCAAGGTTAAGTTGACCACGGTTAAGAGTCCGCGACAAAGAAAACCAGATCACAGCGATGATGCAGCCTTTTGTGAAACCAAACTTTCCGTGTGGAACATCCAACAACATTGAAGCATCGAGATTTGTTAGCTTACGGCGGCTTTGAAACTGCTGAACGTTCAACGCTTTCTACCAAGTCAGCATTAAAGAAAAACAACAAAAAGCCAATTTGTGAAAGTTGACCGCTAAATGATGAGTTTTCAATGCAAATTAGCTTATATTTTGATGATTCTTGCCTTTAAGAAGCTAACGCCCGCCTAAGGGGCTGGCAACGCATTAACACTAAACTCAAACACAACAACCATAACCACCGCGGCTCATTGGGACTGGAAACGCCACGCGTTGACAGTCCCTCTTGAGGCGTTTGTTATGTGCGTGCTATTGGTGAGCCTTGTTCAACTCCAAAAGATCCCATTTGTTTCCATAAAGATCTTGGAACACAACCACTGTTCCATACTCTTCAACTCGTGGTTCTTCATTAAAAACAACACCATTGGACTTCATCAACTCATAATCTCGCCAGAAGTCATTCGTTTGTAGAAACAGAAAAACACGACCTCCTGCCTGATTACCTACAAATTGAGCTTGCTCTTCGGTACTTGCTTGAGCAAGAAGTAGGTTCGTTCCATTCGAGTTTGGCGGCGAAACTTGAACCCAACGTTTACCACCACCCAAATCGGTATCTTCAACCAAACTGAACTGAAGCTTTTTTGTATAGAACTCAATAGCATCATCGTAGTTTTCTACGACAAGCGCGATATTGCCGATTTGCTGTTGAACGACTTTAGACATGCTGACTTCTCAAGATTTCAAAAGCTGAATTCTACACTACTTCGAGATTTTTCGAGAAAGCACATAACGCCCGCCTAAGGGGCTGGCAACGCATAACACCAAACTCAAACACAGCAACCGTAACCACCGCAGCTCAATTGGACTGGAAACGCCGCGCGTTGACAGTCCCTCTTGAGGCGTTTGTTAGGGCAATCTAAACTCTGACGCCTCGTCTATCGCTTGCTCAAGACGGAGAATATAGTTCTGTAATGTATCAATTATTGATTTGATTAATAACATCCCAATGTACAACCCCCCTAGAAATGATAGAGCCCAAATCTGGGCGAGATTTAACGTGTTATTTTCTATTTTTGGTAGTTGCGTATATGTGTAATACAACATGAACAAAGCAGGAAAAACCCCCAGTTTATCCATAGCTCCAACTAGAAAGCTCGCTCGCCCCGTTAGAAATGCAATGTGCTTTTCAAATAAACATTTCACATACTTTAATGACTCAACTTTATATTTCGCAAGTTCATGAACCAACCCAGAAGATGACTCGTTGTTAATTTTAATGGCATTCAACACACTACGCTTAGCTGAAAATATGAATGTAAACGCCCCTACTGCCGTTGATAAAACATACGCGAAAACAAATAGATAACATAGGATAAGAAAATATATTGAATAACCCTTACATCCTAAAAACAAAAGAATTATTGCTGTCACCAAAGATAAGATCGCCAATAATAATGACCATTTTTCAAAGGAAGACTCAAATAAATAAATTCTCCATGATCTAAATCTTGCTTCTCTGGTAATAAACAAGTCAATTATTTCATTAACGTCTGAACTCATACTCTCCTCGAATGCCCTAACGCCCGCCTAAGGGGCTGACAACGCATTAACACTAAACTCAAACACAACAACCATAACCACCACGGCTCATTGGGACTGGAAACGCCGCGCGTTGACAGTCCCTCTTGAGGCGTTTGTTAGCTTCGTAGCCTATTGTTTCACAATGACTTTTCAAACACATTTGCTTGAAAACGATTTTACGCAAATGCATTAGACAAACACACGTCCAACATCAAAAGCTGTGACGTGAGCAGCCAAAACTTACAGCGTTCAAGGTTGAGTTGGCCACGGTTAAGAGTCCGCAACAACGAAAGCCAGATCACAGCAATGATGCTGCCTTTTGTGAAACAAAACTTCCCGTGTGGAACATCCAAAAAAAGTGAAGCATCGAGGTTTGATGGTTTTCAGCGACTTTGAAACTGCTGAACTTTCACTCTTTCTACCAGATCAGCATCAAGCAATACTCAAAAACCAAATTGTGCAATTTGAACGCTAAAAGCTAATTTTTCACAACAAATGAGCTTAGATTTTGATGATTCTAGCCTTTAAGAAGCTAACGCCCGCCTAAGGGGCTGACAACGCATTACCACTAAACTCAAACACAACAACCGAAACCACCGCGGCTCAATGGGACTGGAAACGCTACGCGTTGACAGTCCCTCTTGAGGCGTTTGTTATGGCGCAACTCTCAAGTTAGGCCACATAGTCAACCAACCCTTTGACTTTACTCGATTTTCGAAGATTCCATATGCTCGCTTAGGGTTATATGTGATGAATCCTTGAAATAAACTCTCGAAACCAAAGGCTGATATACATTCGTAACGATCGTGCTCGACTTTTCTCACTGCTACCGCCGTTTCTTTTTCAGGCCAATAACTCATGGCATCCAATGTGCTTTGGTAAGGATTGTCGCCATTTTGTAAGTGCATCTTAGCTTGATTTTTCACTTGCCAATTGAGCTCGGGCATTTGCTCCGACAACTTGAGCTCAAGTGATTTTTCATAATCTGAATCTAAACGATCGGCATCGAAGAAAATGACATCAATGTCGTTTAATGGCGTCAGCTTTACGTTGTGATGTAAAGAGTCCCAGACAAGATTTCGCACAAAACCTGCGGCTATATAGCATTGAGGCAATTCAAGCTGATAAACACATTCTAGTGCTTCAAGTCGAATGGCATCTTTTCTAATTAAATCAACGATGGCTTTCATTTTCACCTTGCGCCATAACGCCCGCCTAAGGGGCTGGCAACGCATTACCACCAAACTCAACCACAACAACTGCAACCACCGCGGCTCAATGGGACTGGAAACGCCACGCGTTGACAGTCCCTCTTGAGGCGTTTGTTAGCTTCGTAGCCCATTGTTTACCAATGACTTTTTAAACACATTTGCTTGAAATGTATTTTACGCAAAAGCATCACCCAAACACACGTCCAACGCCAAAAGCTGTGACGTGAGCTGCCAAAACTTGCAGCGATCAAGGTTAAGTTGGCCACTTACCGCATTTTCGACAAAGAAAGCGCGATTTCAGCGACGATGCTGCTTTTTGTGAAACCAAGTTGACCGAATTGAACATCCAACAACTTTGAAGCATCGAGACTTGTTGGCTTTCAGCGGCTTTGAAACTGCGGAACTTCCAGCACTTTCTACCAAAACAGCATCTAGCAAAATTCAAATGCCAAATTGTGCAATTTGAACACTAAAAGCTGATTTTTCAGAACAAGAAGTTTGGATTTTGATGATTTTAGCCTTTAAGAAGCTAACGCCGCGTTAAGTAGTGAGCAACGCTACCACCTACCTTAAACTATTGTGCCGTAAACACTAAAGCCGATTAAAACCAAAAATACTACGCGTTGCGAATCTGCCTTAAACGCTTTGTTAGAACTATTCTTCAAATATACCTGGATTGTGCTTTTTCCATATTTTCATTTCTATATCTGCTGGAATATAAGACTCTTCAGTTGACCAAGTTGGGTATTGTATACATTCGATTACCGTTTTAACCATTTTGTCAATTGAGTGATAATATAGATCAATACCTTGAAAAATACATATAACTGGCTCATCAAAACTATTTGACCACTTGTTCTTACTTGCAGGAATGACAAACCAACCACCATTAAAAGCAGCAAATGGAAAGCAGTCTTTTATTAGGACACCGTCTTCTTCTAATGTATTTTCAAAACCATAAGACTGGTTCATTGATTCATATTCTGCTTCAGCCTGATCTAGACTAATAAAGCTCATATCCCGAAACAAAAATGGAAACTCTTCTTCCCATGCATTATGTCCTTGCCCACCTTTCCATGTATAAAGATCTTTTATGGCAGTCGGAATTTCACCTGGAAACCAGCTTGCACATTTAGCTTCAGGCTCCTTTTCAGTCAAAGGTGCTAGTAATGATGAAGCAACCAAGTGCCCTTTACTTTCAAAACAGGCACAAAGCTCGTTTAGAAGGTGATGTAAATCTTTCATAACTATCCCTAGTTCTAACGCCCGCCTAAGGGGCTGGCAACGCATTAACACTAAACTCAAACACAACAACTGTAACCAACGCGGCTCATTGGGACTGGAAACGCCACGCGTTGACAGTCCCTCTTGAGGCGTTTGTTATGCCGAATTTCAGCTATAAACGAAATTTTAATTTGTAACCTCAAAGTTTTCTCTAAAATGCTTTTTAACTATAAATTCGATAGATGTATTATCATACGACAAGACTTCTATCACTGACCCTTTATAATTAATAATTTTAGACTTTTTCATGTCATACTCAACATTATTGGTGAATGAGTCCCTAGCCATTCCATTGGAAAACTCTCTATAGGAAATATTTATTTTATTACCTACCGAGCCATTATAAATCAATGTTTGCTTAAATGAGCTTTCACCATGTACTGTCTTGTTTTGGATTTTAGCAATACCTTCATAACACTGTGCAGGTTGATAAGAAACTGTTGTTACACAAATCTTCCCGGCTTCTAGCGATAATGCCAAAGGGGGCTCAAACAGGCCTGCAATAAAGCTAACATTCGTCTTTCCTTCAGAAGAAGTTGCAAAGTATTCAATACCTTTATAATTACCAATCTGGACATAACTACCTTTAGGAATATCATAAGCAGCACCATCAATAGTGTTACTAATTGTTAGATATTTCATTGTTGTAGCCACACCTTGATCTACCATGTGATCACCAACATATGATTTAGTAACAACTCCTAACTCAGGTAATGAATAATGATTTTGTGATACTTCAGAACCATAATTAATAGTAGTGCAACCAGACATAAACACTGCAAATATAATTGGAATAGATTTTCTCATCGTTAATTACTCAAAATAAATTAAAGGAATTAGATTAAACTATTAAACATTATGACACAACACGAATACTCATCTTCGGCATAACGCCCGCCTAAGGGGCTGACAACGCATTATCACAAAACTCAAACACAATAACCGTAACCACCGCGGCTCAATGGGACTGGAAACGCTACGCGTTGACAGTCCCTCTTGAGGCGTTTGTTATGTGTAAAGGAGGCCACTATGAATTTAAGAGTGCTCCTACAATAACGCCAACGACTCCAAAGATTGCTGATGTAAGAGCACTAACATATGTCGCGTTGCTTTGAATTTTAGCTAACCTTTGCTGCAACATATACTCAGCGACTATTTTACGTTCGTCCCTTTGTGAGCTGATTGACCCATCACAAATAACTTCAGCTAGTTCCCATACGTCCATTTTTCTGAGCTTCTTTTCTTCATCGGTAAAGTGATTAAACCAATATTCTTCTGGATTTCTTGAAACAAAGCCTCTGAACCTTTCCCACATAGTAATTTTCAAATCTAACTCCATAGACGTTTGGAAACAGACCTACACATAACGCCCGCCTAAGGGGCTGACAACGCATTAACACTAAACTCAAACAAAACAACCGAAACCACCGCGGCTCAATGGGACTGGAAACGCTGCGCGTTGACAGTCCCTCTTGAGGCGTTTGTTATGCAATTGGTTGCCATAAATGCTGCTATTTTACGGTAAAACTAAACTATCGCTTGGTAGCCACTGCCTTTATTGAGACAATCCTCACCGTTATTTCTACATCAACGGACAACTATGAAACTCTTAGTTCGCAACCTTGCTCGCACCACAACTGAGCACGACATTCGTAAACTGTTTTCTGAACACGGCTCTGTTACAGAATGCACTCTCGTTTTAGACCAAGAAACCGGTCTATCGAAAGGCTTTGCTTTCGTCGAAATGCCAGATGCTTCAGAAGCAAAAAACTGCAATTGCAGCGCTGAATATGGCAAGCGTTGCCAAAAGCAAGATCCGAGTCAAAGCAGCTCAATAAAGCAAATTCTAAAGCCAGTTGAAAATGCTGGTTTTTTATTGCCCAAAAACTGCATAACGCCCGCCTAAGGGGCTGGCAACGCATTATCACTAAACCCAAACACAACAACTGCAACCACCGCGGCTCATTAGGACTGGAAACGCCACGCGTTGACAGTCCCTCTTGAGGCGTTTGTTAGCTTCGTAGCCTATTGTTTCAAAATGACTTTTAACCACTTTTGCTTGAAATGCATTTTACGCAAAAGCATCACACAAACACACGTCCAGAGCCAAAAGCTGTGAAGTTGGCGGCCAAAACTCAAAAAGATCAAGGTTAAGTTGGCCACGGCTACGAGTCCGCGACAAAGAAAAAACACTTTCAGCGATGATGTGGCCTTTGTGAAACCAAACTTTCCGAGTTGAGCATCCAACAACATTGAAGCATCGAGGTTTGATGGTTTTCAGCGACTTTGAAACCACTGAACTTTCAACATGTTCGACCAAATCCGCATCAGAAAACCCCGCAAGCCAAGTTGTGAGATTTGAATGCTAAAAACTGATTTTCACAACAAATGAACTTAGATTTTGATGATTCTAGCCTTTAAGAAGCTAACGCCCGCCTAAGGGGCTGACAACGCATTACCACAAAACTCAATCACAACAACCGAAACCACCGCGGCTCAATGGGACTGGAAACGCTACGCGTTGACAGTCCCTCTTGAGGCGTTTGTTAGCTGTATGGCTCGATTTCCATTCCCAACTGAATTAAGTAAGCTTTCATAAATTTCATTCTCTTTTCAGCCTCTGCCTTTGCTGACGCTGTATGCATTATTTCAGACAATTTAAATAGCTTAGTGTAGAAATGATCTACCGTATTCACTCGATCATTCGGCTCACGTGTACCGCAAAAGGGGTCAGTTGCGTCATATAAACCCACGCCTAAATTTGTGCTCACCTGAATGCAACGAGCAATCCCAATTGCACCTAGAGCATCGAGTCTATCAGCGTCCTGTACGACCTTTGCTTCAAGCGTATCAGGTTGAACATTGGCGCTAAAACTATGAGCAATAATTGCGTGCTTTATAGCCCCGTAATATTCCTTCGGATAACCAATCTCATTAAGAAACTCCAGTGCCTTATCTGCTGCAATACGAGAGCTTTCACTTTTATGAGGATGATTCTTGGGAAATGAAAAACAATCGTGGAGATACGCTGCAGGTAAAACAACCTCAAGCATCGCACCTTCAATTTTGCTCAACAGCTTGGCCATTTTGACAACACGAAATATATGGTTTAAGTCATGCGCCAAATCTTGCTCCATTTCAGACTCAACGAAAGTTACAAATTGAGCCTCATAGTTTTCTACCACATTACTTCCTTGGTTCATCGTATACAGCTAACGCCCGCCTAAGGGGCTGACAACGCATACCACCAAACTCAAACACAACAACTGCAACCACCGCGACTCATTGGGACTGGAAACGCCACGCGTTGACAGTCCCTCTTGAGGCGTTTGTTATGTGCTAGTTGAGGTTAGAAGCCTACTGAAACCATTAACATCCAGCTAATTTCATCTTCTTCATCAAACTGAATATCATCGTATCGAGCAGGCAGAGCCTCTCCCTCTCTTATACCGTCAGCCAAAACCCTTGTACGGTGCCATACGGGACCAACGCCAATGTTAATAGAATCAGCAATACTGCCTTCAGGTTTAGGAGTACTTAGAGCCGACCTCTTAAACGACCACATAAGACCTAGGCTAAATGCTTGAAATACATCAGAGTCAGGACCTAAAAGCCTAGCGCCTACATAAAAGCCTGGTGCAGAATGAGTAAATCCCAAGTCCTCGCCGATACCATCCCAAATGTAGTGGGTCTCAAGCCATATAGATGGTTTGTAATCTTGCCTATCACTTATTCGTACAATTCGGTCACTCCCTACAATTTGCGCTTCATTAATAAATGAATCTTTGTAGTGCTCATAACCTATAGCAACTCCAAATTTAAAACGGTCAACAACAGAGCTTATAGAGCGATTATTTTCTTCTATTTTCGATAACTTTTCCTTAGAACATTTTCCATCAATACATTCTTTCTTAAGTTCTTCGTTTTCCTTTTCTAAATCTAAAACACTAGAGCTTGCGAGTGACGACATTGGCAACAAACTTATCGTTATCAGCATGTACTTAATCAGTTTCATAAGAATCTCCTAGTCCTAATCAACTCACAAAAGATAGCTGAAAACATAAATATAACAGGCACTATCAGCGCCTCAGATGTGAGAACAAGCACATAACGCCCGCCTAAGGGGCTGGCAACGCATAACACGAAACTCAAACACAACAACCGTAACCACCGCGGCTCAATGGGACTGGAAACGCCACGCGTTGACAGTCCCTCTTGAGGCGTTTGTTAGCCGATTTTCAGATCCAGTTTGAAATTACGGATGATTTTCTCATCCAAACAGCTTCGCAAAAACTTATTCATCGCTGTCATATCATTGGAGCTGTAAAAATCGAGCATCAGCGTATTAAACTCTTGTTGACGCTTTGCTTGAACATTGATGATCGGAAAACCATTAGCTAAAAGGATCCCATTCATCATAAAACGGCCAGTACGCTTATTGACGTCCCAAAAAAATTGGGCTCGGGCCATTTGTAAAAATGCAGTGATCGCCTGATCGTAAATATCAGCCTCATTGCCTACTTGTTGCTCAACCTCAATCCACTTTGCATCCAACTCATCCGGAGCTGGAGGTTCATACTCAGAGCCCGTTATAGAAACATAACCCGAACGGAATTTTCCCCACTCCAATGCCTCTTCTTGCCCGGCGATGTTGTGAATTTTTAAGGCTATTTCTTTAGTAAATTTAAACTCTCCACGATCGACTAAAGCAAAGATAAATTCCCATGCTTTAGCTTGGTTCATGGCCATGTTTTGATCACTGATTCGATGACCACCGACAGTGATCCCATCAAGGATGGTTTGTACCTCTGGCAAAGTCATTGCAACACCTTCAAGGTTCACCGCATCATAAACCAGAGCAGGCACATCTCTTTTAGCAAGCTGCTTAGCCAAAGCTATATTTGGCTTCATATGCCAAGTGTTATCTGAAAATGCTGTCATAGCGATATTCTTCAATTTAAGTAAAACTAGGCCAAGTATACACTTGTGAGCAGACAAGGTGGTAGAAGTCGGCTAACGCCCGCCTAAGGGGCTGGCAACGCATTACCACTAAACTCAAAAACAACAACTGCAACCACCGCGGCTCATTGGGACTGGAAACGCTACGCGTTGACAGTCCCTCTTGAGGCGTTTGTTAGTTTCGTAGCCCATTGTGTAACAATGATTTTTTAACACGTTTGCTTGAAAGTCATTTTATGCAAATGCATCACACAAACACACATCCAACGCCAAAGCTGTGAAGTTGGCTGCCAAAACTCAAATCGATCAAGGTTAAGTTGACCATGGTTAAGAGTCCGCGACAAAGAAAGCATAATTTCAGCGGTGATGAAGCCCTTTGTGAAACTAAGCTGACCGTGTGAACATCCGACAACATTGAAACTTCGAGGCTTGTTGGCTTTCAGCGACTTTGAAATAGCTGAACTTTCAACACTTTCTACTTCAGGCAAAACTCAAAAGCCAAATAGTGCGACTTGAACACTTAAGGCTGACTTTTCAGAGGATTGAATCTGAGCTTTTGATGATTTTTTCTAGATAGAAACTAACGCCCGCTTAAGGGGCAGCCAACGCCACGACCAACTTTCCGCATAACAACGTAACCACAAAAACCAACGCATTATAAAAATGCCACGCGTTGGCTGTCCCTCTTGAAGCGTTTGTTATGCTTAAGCTTCAATGACTTACGTTTTACCTAAACCAAGATTAACTCAGCTTTGATACACGAACAAAACCCAAAAACCAAAAAACTGAAATGACTCATGATTTTGAAAATCAGACTTTGAACTTTGGCAGCTAAAACGAAAAAACCTAAGATCAAGTTGCTGATGGAGCCAACTGGCCTAATCTCGTGCTTGCCCGAAAATTGACTGAGGCAACTCTCAGAATTTTTAGCGCCCAAGAATGGATGTCCAGAAAACAGCGCCCGCTGAAGCCAATTTGCCGACGAGCACGAAACTCACAAGCCAAGGGAATAAAGAACAATCATAAACCACTGATTTTGGGTGATTAAGCATAACGCCCGCCTAAGGGGCTGGCAACGCATAACACCAAACTCAAACACAACAACCATAACCACCGCGGCTCATTGGGACTGGAAACGCCGCGCGTTGACAGTCCCGCTTGAGGCGTTTGTTAGTTGCCCTACACCAACACCAGTGCTAACATTCGTACACACAACAAAGGAGCTCACAATGGATACTAGAATTCAATTTCGTGTAGACGAAGAAACAAAACGTTTAGCTCAACAAATGGCTGAAAGCCAAGGTCGAACTCTTAGCGATGCTTGTCGTGAACTCACTGAACAATTAGCTGAGCAACAACGCAAGGCATTATCTCACGATACATGGCTAACTGAACAAGTGAATCAAGCATTTGAGAAGTTCGACTCAGGAAAAGCAGTATTCATTGAACATGACATCGCCAAAGCACGAATGGCTGAACGTAAAGCTAAAATCCGAAATCGAGGCCACGCATGATTTTCTGGGAAGAAGCATCTCTCAATGATCGTGAGAAAATTTTCGAATTTCTCTACGACTTTAACCCAGCAGCCGCTGAAAAAACGGACGAGCTCATAGAAGCCAAAGTCGAAAATTTGCTTGAGCAACCACTAATGGGTGTTCAGCGTGATGGCATTAGAGGCAGATTGCTTATTATCCCTGAGATATCAATGATTGTTTCGTATTGGGTTGATGGTTCTAAAATTCGAATAATGCGTGTACTACATCAGAAACAAAAATTTCCAAACGAATGATTTGTTGCTGATTGGCAACTAACGCCCGCCTAAGGGGCTGGCAACGCATAACACTAAACTCAATCACAACAACCGAAACCACCGCGGCTCATTGGGACTGGAAACGCCACGCGTTGACAGTCCCTCTTGAGGCGTTTGTTATGAGCAGCTAGCTAAAGGTTACTCGATTACTTTTAACACTCGTGCTGGATTACCACCAATGACAACATTGCTACCAAAACTCTTTGTTACAACGGCTCCTGAGGCAACAACAACATTGTCACCTAACGTCACTCCTGGGTTGATCGTTGCATGACCTCCAATCCAACAGTTGTTACCTATTCTGATTGGCTTTCCAAACTCTAACCCATTGTTTCTCTGAATCGGATCGATTGGATGAGTTGCCGTATAAATTCCGACCTGTGGTGCTATAAAACAGTTATCACCAATACGAACTTCTGCTACGTCCAAAATGACACAGCCAAAATTGGCATAGAAATTCTCACCAACGTGTATATTCAGCCCGTAATCGCAGTTGAAAGTAGATTCAATGTGAATACTATTTCCTGTAGAACCCAGCAAGGATTTGATTATCTCTACTCTTTTATCTGGGCAACTTACACTTGTTTGATTTAGCTTCTCTGTGAGTAAACGCGCCTCAAGACGCGACTTGACGAGCTCAGCGTCACTCGGATCGTAATACTCACCAGAGAGCATTTTTCTCTTTCTGTCATATACAACTCAGTTCTAAATTTTACTGCTGCTCATAACGCCCGCCTAAGGGGCTGGCAACGCATTAACACTAAACTCAAACACAACAACTGCAACCACCGCAGCTCAATGGGACTGGAAACGCCGCGCGTTGACAGTCCTTCTTGAGGCGTTTGTTATAAGCCCGAACCCTAGACTTCCGGGTTGCCCGAACTGTTGTACGAAAACATTCGGATTTCATCTCTCGGATACCAATCTAACTTGGTATAGAAGTTCTGTGCCGCAACATTCTCAATCAACACAAACAAATGCGTCTTAGAAATGCCTATTCTTGATAATGCATCTGTCGCTTTTTGAATTAAAGACTTACCAATCCCTTGGCCTCGAAAGTCAGATGATACCGCCAGATGTTGTACGTAACCTCGCCTACCGTCTGTACCAACCAAAACAGTACCAATCACAAGAGAGTCTGAAACTGCGACAAAGCTTAAACCTTGATTTCTTTTCAAATAAGCTTCGATGTTTGGCTGAGAATCGGCATCTCTGAGGGATAAGTTTTCAGTAGTAGACCATAAAGCGATCACTTCGTTGTAATCGGAAATATCCATTTCCCTAAATGTAACCACAATTTCTCCTTGGCTTATAACGCCCGCCTAAGGGGCTGGCAACGCATCACCACTAAACTCAAACACAACAACTGCAACCACCGCGGCTCAATGGGACTGGAAACGCCGCGCGTTGACAGTCCCTCTTGAGGCGTTTGTTATGGCTAGCAACCCAATGATTTATTGCGTAAAACCATTTAAGGATGTTCTAACCTTTCATCTCGACATTCGTAAGAGCCCATTTCGAATTCTCGACAAATCCAAGGGCGATTTTCGTAAATTGTACACATAAACGTTTCGCGATTTAGAGCTGAGCACCAGCCATCCGCCAAACGCAGCATTGTCTCGCCACCCCATTCGTCGAATGCAATGTGCTGCTTTGGCACACCTGTATCGGTAATGATCATGACCTCTAAACGACAACAACAGGCATGGCAGTTTGAGCAAGATATTTCAGGATTTAAAACATTTTTAATTGGGATTGTCATCGAGTTCTTCTGCGAATTTAATTGCAGCATAGTACTCCAATTTAAATCCACTTATCGACATTCGTGATGAACTCAATTTGATAGCCATAACGCCCGCCTAAGGGGCTGGCAACGCATTAACACAAAACTCAATCACAACAACCGAAACCACCGCAGCTCAATGGGACTGGAAACGCCACGCGTTGACAGTCCCTCTTGAGGCGTTTGTTATGCGCAACTCACCGTAACTTCATAATTACGTTCAACATTAACGGAAACTTTACCCCACGTAGATGATTTAACTCTTAGCTGATGCCTATCAAAAGCAGTTTGATCTCTAAACTCTTCATAAACATCGAATCGACATGGGTTTTCTTCGTTTTGCGTGACTTCAAAAATCAGACAACCATCCTCTAATCTCGTCAAACGAATATGATTTTCTAGCTCGCTGATAACCGCTGTTAGTTCTGCTTGTGGAACAATAATGTAGCCTTTTAGAATTACCTTGCTCAATTTCTATCCTTTTAAATTTTGCAGATATAGCTGATTTTTCATGATAGGCGCATAACGCCCGCCTAAGGGGCTGACAACGCATTACCACCAAATTCAAACACAACAACTGCAACCACCGCGGCTCAATGGAACTGGAAACGCTACGCGTTGACAGTCCCTCTTGAGGCGTTTGTTAGCTTCGTAGCCCATTGTTTACCAATGACTTTTTAAACACATTTGCTTGAAATGCATTTTACGCAAAAGCATCACTCAAACACACGTCCAACGCCAAAAGCTGTGAAGTGAGCTGCCAAAACTTGCAGTGACCAAGGTTAAGTTGGCCACTTACTGCATTTCCGACAAAGAACGCGTGATTTCAGCGACGATGCTGCTTTTTGTGAAACCAAGCTGCCAGTGTTGAACATCCAACAACATTGAAACATCGAGACTTGATGGTTTTCAGCGACTTTGAAACTGCTGAGCATTCAACACTTTCTACCAAGTCAGAATCCGACAAACTCGGAAGCCAACTTGTGCAATTTGAACGCTAAAAGCTTATTTTTCAGAACGATTGAGTTTGGATTTTGATGATTCCAGCCTTTAAGAAGCTAACGCCCGCCTAAGGGGCTGACAACGCATAACACAAAACTCAAACACAACAACCATAACCACCACGGCTCAATGGGACTGGAAACGCCGCGCGTTGACAGTCCCTCTTGAGGCGTTTGTTATGCTTAAGCTTCAACACTTTACATTTGAACCAACTCAAGAATAACCCACTGAAATCATTGGCCAAACTCGAATTTTCTTGAACTAGAACTGACTCAAATTTTACCTATGAACTGACCAATGCAGGCTTTCATTTAGCAACTAGGCCAATGTAGAAAACCTCTCCGACAAACTCACTCACCACGCATGGGCACGATAACTCAATGAGGCAATCACACTGAAACTTACAGCGACAGACACATTGCCGTTTCATTAGGCAGCGCAAAACAATATTCAATTGCCGACAGACTTTAAGCCTGTAAGTAAAGGCACCAAACTGCTCAAAGCGACTTGAGAGAGCAAAAGTCACCTCGCGTGGACTCAAAAATCCAATGAGGCAATCACTCAGAATTTACAGCGCCAGATACATTGCCGCTTCATTAGGCAGCGAAAAACAATATTGAATTGCCGACAAAACCAGAACGAAATGCTAAAGGAATCGACAATCACAACCTGCTGATTTTTATGGATTAAGCATAACGCCCGCCTAAGGGGCTGGCAACGCATAACACTAAACTCAAACGCAACAACTGAAACCACCGCGGCTCAATGGGACTGGAAACGCCACGCGTTGACAGTCCCGCTTGAGGCGTTTGTTAGCTTCGTAGCCCATTGTTTACCAATGATTTTTTAAACACATTTGCTTGAAATGCATTTTACGCAAAAGCATCAAGCAAACACACATCCAGCGCCAAAAGCTGTGAAGTGAGCTGTCAAAACTTACAGCGTTCAAGGTTGAGTTGGCCACTTACCGAATTTCCGACAAAGAAAGCGCTATTTCAGCGACGATGCAGCCTTTTGTGAAACAAAGTTGACCGTGTTGAACATCCAACAACTTTGAAGCATTGAGACTTGTTGGCTTTCAGCGGCTTTGAAACTGCGGAACTTCCAACACTTTCTACCAAATCAGCATTTAGCAAAATTCAAATGCCAAATTGTGCAATTTGAACACTAAAAGCTGATTTTTCAGAACAAGAAGTTGGGATTTTATGATTTTAGCCTTTAAGAAGCTAACGCCCGCCTAAGGGGCTGGCAACGCATACCACAAAACTCAAACACAACAACTGCAACCACCGCGGCTCAATGGGACTGGAAACGCCGCGCGTTGACAGTCCCTCTTGAGGCGTTTGTTATGTACGACGCTCCAACAATTGTTGCCAATGTTCATGGCTTAGCGCATTTTTCGGAATGTAAATACTACGTTTCTGCATAGTCTCTTCAAAATATGAGATCTTTATGGTTGAGCCTATTCCTAACGGCAGAAAGTTATACAACAAAGTTACATCGCACGCTAAACCTTTGAAAAATAACTGCCCACCTAATATTTTTAGAGAGCCTTGCCGAAACTTATTCCATAACATAAGGATCCTAGTAGCTGCACCACAACACATTATTAATGTAAGTAATTGTATCCATTGATGATTACCACTTGAAAGCCAATATAAGACAAGCCACAAAAACACGATATAAGTGAGCTCTGTGAACACATATCTGTACATATTCAATCTAATGTTATTGTTCATTTTTTCTACCTAGTACTGGTGTACCCCACAAAAAGTAGACAGCACATAACTACCTACTTTCGTACTCAACTGGGCTGACATACCCCAACGCTGAGTGTCTTCTTCTGCGATTGTAAAATACCTCGATGTATTCGAAGATGCCCATCCGAGCTTCTTCAACAGTTTGATAGTCTTCTGCGTATATCAGTTCGACTTTCAGTCGACTGTAGAACGACTCCATCACCGCATTATCCCAACAGTTGCCCTGTCGACTCATGCTCGGTACACCTCCATGCTTGCGCATGAAGTCTTGATATTTATAGGCCCTGTATTGTACACCTCGGTCCGAGTGAATAATGACTCCCTTAGGCGGCTTACGTGACTCGAACGCCATTTTTAGAGCATTGGTGATGAGCTCGACTGTCATCGTTGTTTCTAGCGACCAACCCACAATGCGTCTTGAATGCAAGTCCATCACTGTCGCCAAGAAGAGCCAACGACTCTTCACCCAGATATACGTAATGTCCGTGACCCACTTCTGATTGGGTGTCTCTGATTCAAAGTCTCTTCGCAGTAAATTGTCGGCAACATTCGTCATAGCCGCTACATCCTTGCTGTATTTAAACCCTTTACCATTACGTGCCATGATACCTTTTTCCTTCATGATATCAGCCACATAGTTCACGCAGCAGGCATAGCCTGCTTCGTTTAGCTCTTCGGCTATGCGCACTGAACCGTAACGCGCCCGATATTGGGCAAAGGTACACATCACTAGCTGTTCAAAGCGCTCTCGCCGCTTTGAACGCTCACTCGGCGTATGATGACACCATTTATAGTAACCGCCTCGACTCACTTCTAAGGTGCGGCACATTAAGCTAATCGAGTACTCGCCGGTGTAGCTTTCAATGAACTCGTACTTCACTCTTGCTGCTTCGCGAAGTACGCCGAGACCTTTTTTAGGAATTCCATTTCATCTTTGAGCCGCTTGTTCTCGCGCCTTAGCGCTCGAAGCTCTTCGGACTCTTTCTTCGAATAATCGACACCATCTAAGGTGTTAAACTGTTTATCAGATAGGCGTGTGAACTGGCGCTTCCAGTTCCGGATCTGCTGGGCACTGATACCCAGCTCTTTAGCAACAGAGACGGCAGTTCGGCCGGGAAGGCTGGCCAGCCGAACTGCTTCTTTGCGAAACTCTTCGGTGTACGCTGGATTACGATGTTTAGCCATAAATCACCTCTCAATTAGACCCTAGATCTAACTTAGTAAAGTGTCTACTAAACGTGGGGTACTCGGGTACATAACGCCCGCCTAAGGGGCTGGCAACGCATACCACAAAACTCAAACACAACAACTGCAACCACCGCGGCTCAATGGGACTGGAAACGCCGCGCGTTGACAGTCCCTCTTGAGGCGTTTGTTATGTACGACGCTCCAACAATTGTTGCCAATGTTCATGGCTTAGCGCATTTTTCGGAATGTAAATACTACGTTTCTGCATAGTCTCTTCAAAATATGAGATCTTTATGGTTGAGCCTATTCCTAACGGCAGAAAGTTATACAACAAAGTTACATCGCACGCTAAACCTTTGAAAAATAACTGCCCACCTAATATTTTTAGAGAGCCTTGCCGAAACTTATTCCATAACATAAGGATCCTAGTAGCTGCACCACAACACATTATTAATGTAAGTAATTGTATCCATTGATGATTACCACTTGAAAGCCAATATAAGACAAGCCACAAAAACACGATATAAGTGAGCTCTGTGAACACATATCTGTACATATTCAATCTAATGTTATTGTTCATTTTTTCTACCTAGTACATAACGCCCGCCTAAGGGGCTGACAACGCATAACAACCAAACTCAAACACAACAACCGTAACCACCGCGGCTCAATGGGACTGGAAACGCCACGCGTTGACAGTCCCTCTTGAGGCGTTTGTTAGTTTCGTAGCCTATTGTTTAGCAATGATTTTTTAACACATTTACTTGAAAGTAATTTTACGCAAAAGCATCACGCAAGCACACGTCCAACGCCAAAAGCTGTGAAGTTGGCTGCCAAAACTTAAACCGTTCAGGCCGCTTAAGAGTCCGCTACAAAGAAAGCCAGATCACAGCGATGATGCAGCTTTTTATGAAACAAAACTGATCAAGTTGAACGTCCGACAACATTGAAGCATCAAAACTTGTTGGTTATCAGCGATTTTGAAACCGCTGAACGTTCAACGCGTTCTACCAAATCAGCATCAGGAAAAACCCAAAAGCCAAATTGTGCACTTTGAACGATAAAGGCTGAATTATCAGAACCTTGTGCGTGAATTTTTGATGATTTTTCCTGAGAGAAACTAACGCCCGCCTAAGGGGCTGGCAACGCACACCACAAAACTCAAACACAGCAACCGAAACCACCACAGCTCATTGGGACTGAAAACGCTACGCGTTGGCAGTCCCTCTTGAGGCGATTGTTAGTTTCGTAGCCTATTGTTTGCCAATGACTTTTTTAACACATTTGCTTGAAAGCCATTTTATGTAAATCCATCACACAAACACACGTCCAACGCCAAAAGCTGTGAAGTTGACTACCAAAATTTAAAACGATCAAGGTTGAGTTGACCACGGTTAAGAGTCCGCGACAAAGAAAACCAGATCACAGCGATGATGCAGCCTTTATGAAACCAAACTTTCCGTGTGGAGCATCCAACAATATTGAAGCATCGAGGCTTGTTGGCTTTCAGCGACTTTGAAATAGCTGAACTTTCAACACTTTCTACCAAATCAGCATCAGGCAAAACTCAAAAGCCAAATAATTCGACTTGAACGCTTAAAGCTGACTTTTCAGAACGTTAAACCTGAGCTTTTGATGATTTTTCTAGATAGAAACTAACGCCCGCCTAAGGGGCTGACAACGCATTACCACCAAACTCAAATACAACAACTGCAACCACCGCGGCTCAATGGGACTGGAAACGCCACGCGTTGACAGTCCCTCTTGAGGCGTTTGTTAAGTGCGTATTGGAAGCGGATACTTTAGCCTAACATCTTTTGTCTCTAACTCTCGGGGCCCTTTAGTCGGATCGTGGAAATACCAAATATTAAACTTTCGCTCATGTGGCTTGGTGTCATGCTGTAAGGAATCCCAACCCAAGTAACTCGCAATATTATCAGCAACTTTTAATTTTGCTGGTGAACTGGCTTTACCTTGAAATGCACTCATAACTGCACCCAGTAAAAAGTCGGCTATCTGAATTTGTTCAGACTCTTTAGAATCTTTTGTGACTACTGAGCGAATAGGCACTTCACCACCAAATTGCTTTTTAAGCATATTGTTTGCAATTTTATGGAAGGCTTCATCAGCTTTCTTATACCGAGATGGTAAAGGGTCAACCTCTATGCGGAATTCACATTGTCTTTGCGGATGAGCTTTATGGATAGCGCTAATTTTGGTTTGAATTAGTTTTGTGAAATGCTTACGCATTGCCAAGTCATAATCACCATCATGGTATTTTTTATCCACGATTCCTTTTCTGATAACAATACAATGGAATGCTAGCCATTGATGTTTAAAGAACATTTCAATCAGATCTTCATAAAAATCTGCATAATGCTTTTTATGAGCTTTTTGCCACTTAATCTCGTTTAAATAATTATGCTTTTCTCTTAACTCTCTAATGATCCGAACGAAGTCGCCCCTCCTTTGGTACTTCATCCAGAGTGAGCCAAAACCATAATATTGCTGCCCGTCAACACCAGATTCATCGCATGCAACATGCCAAATCAATTTACCGTTTTGCATTTCACCTCCAATGTACCAATGTTCTGAGAGCACTTAACGCCCGCCTAAGGGGCTGGCAACGCATACCACTAAACTCAAACACAACAACCGTAACCACCGCGGCTCTATGGGACTGGAAACGCTACGCGTTGACAGTCCCTCTTGAGGCGTTTGTTAGGGCTTAGTTGAGTTGAATTCGATTCTCAAAGGAAGGTCCGTCATTGCATAGTGAATGAATTGCTGACCCAAAGCTGTAAGTTCATACCCTTCCTCATCATCAAAAGCTGATACAAGAGGTTTGGGACCATTTCCTTTGGGTCTACGTTGCGGAGTCTTAGCTACAAAATTTCCGAAATAATCTGTTTCTCTGTATTGCCGAATAACTCCACCAGTACTTAAATCACGAATTAAAAGTTTATATAGATCTGCATCAGCAGAATCTTCACGGACAGTGCCTTTGCCAATTTTATGCCAAATCTGCCCTCTCGTGATGCCATTACTGTTGTAAATAGCAGCTATTACTTGGAAGTGCATTTCTGAATATTGATTAATCCAATCAATGAACATACGAATAACGTCATCACTTGAAACTGTACTACTTGCAGCATTAGCCAAAATATTTCTGATATATTCCCGCTTTTCTTCACTTTCCGCACAAGACCATTCTCTAAATGTTTTCTTGACTAATGACTGATATGAACGACTATCAACACGCTCAGAGATTGCTTGATCCTGCAAGTCTAAACGCGCCATTATTTCTACAATAGTTTCTTCTTTTTCTTTCAACTCATCTTCTAACATTTGGACCCAGTGCTGAAAGAATTTGTTTACTTTGTCTTGTTCATTTTCAGACCAAGCACCAGCTATCGCAGAGAAAACACCACCAACAAATGGAACAACTCCGCCCGCAGCTTGAAGAGCACCTCTAACAACTTTGCTTCCCTTCCCAGATTCTGGCATTTCATTTTCAACATCACTCATATTTCCTCCTGAGCCCTAACGCCCGCCTAAGGGGCTGACAACGCATAACAACCAAACTCAAACACAACAACCGTAACCACCGCGGCTCAATGGGACTGGAAACGCCACGCGTTGACAGTCCCTCTTGAGGCGTTTGTTAGTTTCGTAGCCTATTGTTTAGCAATGATTTTTTAACACATTTACTTGAAAGTAATTTTACGCAAAAGCATCACGCAAGCACACGTCCAACGCCAAAAGCTGTGAAGTTGGCTGCCAAAACTTAAACCGTTCAGGCCGCTTAAGAGTCCGCTACAAAGAAAGCCAGATCACAGCGATGATGCAGCTTTTTATGAAACAAAACTGATCAAGTTGAACGTCCGACAACATTGAAGCATCAAAACTTGTTGGTTATCAGCGATTTTGAAACCGCTGAACGTTCAACGCGTTCTACCAAATCAGCATCAGGAAAAACCCAAAAGCCAAATTGTGCACTTTGAACGATAAAGGCTGAATTATCAGAACCTTGTGCGTGAATTTTTGATGATTTTTCCTGAGAGAAACTAACGCCCGCCTAAGGGGCTGGCAACGCATACCACTAAACTCAAACAAAACAACCGTAACCGCCACGGCTCATTGGGACTGGAAACGCCACGCGTTGACAGTCCCTCTTGAGGCGTTTGTTATGCGATTTTCATTCGACCAGACAAGATCGTTACTGCTTGACCAGATAGCTTCACTTGGTTTGGATTGAGTAGTTCCACATCCACAAAACCACCTCTCTTTGAGGCCTGATAACCTTTGAGCTGAAACTTACCAAGCCTTTTCGACCAGTAAGCACACAAAGCACAATGTGCAGAGCCTGTCACGGGATCCTCATTGACTCCAACCCACGGCGCAAAATAGCGCGATACAAAATCTACACCAGAGTCTGACTTAGCCGTAACTAAAACACCGCGACCCTTCAATTTTGATAGTCCGCTGAAATCCGGGGAAAGACCGTTGAGTAAGGACTCATTATCAATGACGATGATCTGCTTGTTATCAAACTGACCGTAAGCGATTAAGTTTGATTGTGCCAACCCTAAGAAATTGAGCATATCTATGTTTGGGGACACTTTCATATCAAGCATTGGAGTTGGGAAAACCAAGTGGATGCTATTTTCGTCTAAATGGGCAGTCAAAATGCCCGATAGAGTTTTAAACTCAAGAACATCACCCGTTTTATAAATCCCCTGCTCTTTTAAAACATGAGCTACAGCTAAAGTACCGTGGCCACATAGGCTCACTTCAATTTCTGGTGTAAACCAACGCAGTTGCATCGTGCTCAGCGATAAAAACGCCGTTTCAGACACTGCCATTTCAGCAGCAATTGCTCGCATTGTCGCTTCATCAAGGCTAGTTTCTGTAATGCATACCCCAGCAGGATTGCCCTTAAACACTTCTGATGTAAACGAATCTACCTGAAAAATACTGACTTCCACTCGATATCCTTAATTTCTTATGATGTCAGAAAAATCGCATAACGCCCGCCTAAGGGGCTGACAACGCACTACCACTAAACTCAAACACAACAACCATAACCACTACGGCTCATTGGGACTGAAAACGCCACGCGTTGGCAGTCCCTTTGAGGCGTTTGTTATAGGGATTTTGCCAGCTTATTCAAATCATTACCTTCAAATCGGTAATACTCTTTTTCTCTAATCAAACTGGCTCCGATTGATTTGTAAAACTTTCCTGCTGTCGGATTCGTACTCTCTGCTGTCCAATCTAGGCGCTGACAGTTATGAGTAATAGCGATAGCAGCCAAGTGTTTCATCAATTGAAGTCCGATACCTTTACCACGAGCAGAGGAAGATACAAACAGGTCTTTCATATACATCTGGCCTGATAATTTTGGTGCCGGAAACATTATTGTGTAAGTTGCAAAACCTAAAATCTTATCGTGTTCAAAGGCTGCGATCACTTTTACGCCTGAGTGCTCAGAAAATACTTGATGACTAAGATAGTTGGCTAAGTCCTGCTCTGATGCAGCCTTATCACCGAAATAGTACTGCTCAAGTTCAATGAAGATCCCAACTAAATCAAGGCAATGGTGTTTATCAACTCTTTTGATTTCTACAGACATTTACATCCCTATAACGCCCGCCTAAGGGGCTGACAACGCATTACCACTAAACTCAAACACAACAACGGTAACCACCGCGGCTCAATGGGACTGAAAACGCCACGCGTTGGCAGTCCCTTTGAGGCGTTTGTTATAGCGGTGCTTTTAGTTACCCGTGGACATATGATGTGTTGCACATAGCTTATTGCCTGCTGGATCTCGTAAATAAGCTAAATACATTTTTCTTTGTCCACTCGTTCTGATACCCGGAGGATCTTCACAAGCAACACCACCATTTCCTAAACCGGCTGCATGCCATGCTTCTACTAACTCTGGACTACTAACTTTAAAACCAATTGTCATCCCATTACCATGCGTCGCAGGTTCACCATTCACTGGTTTCGTAATACCAAGTACACCGTCTTGGTTTATGTAGAGACAGCGGCCTTTAGCGTCAATAACACCCGCCGGATAACCTAACACTGACAATATTGCATCATAGAAAACCTTTGACTTTTCAATGTCATTTGAGCCGATCATGATGTGACTAAACATACTTGTTCCTTTTGTTGAGCAAAGTCGGAATTTACTCTGAGGCATCGATTGAGCAATGTCTAGGTTGAAATGTGAGATAAGCTATAACGCCCGCCTAAGGGGCTGGCAACGCATTAACACTAAGCTCAAACACAACAACCATAACCACCGCGGCTCATTAGGACTGGAAACGCCACGCGTTGACAGTCCCTCTTGAGGCGTTTGTTATGTTTTTAGTGGTACACGACCTTAAAGTGCTCTAAAACCAAGAGCATATCTTCTTGAAACTCTATTCCAAGCTCATGACATTCTCGTGAGAAAAAATTTCGATGAGCTTTCTGCCACCATGCCAATGACTTGTCACCCTCACCTTCTGACGCCGCAAAATCTTCAGTGACCTGATTGTATTGGCACTTAGAGACTGAGGTAATTTCGATAATACAAATCGGCTTACCATCCCAGTTAGTCACCACTTGAAGATGACCAACTTGAGGCATAAGTTCGCCTTTTTGACTGTACCAATATTCCAGACTGCATGATGCTCGTTTTTCGCCTCGTAGGATTAAATCGGCACATACATTTGCGTTGTATTCATCTGCACAAAAATAGTCTGTGCTGAAAGAGGTATATTTTTCAGATACTTCTCTAGGTAAAGAGCTAAGGTATTGTTCCAAAAATAACTGACTTCTTTCTTCCATGATTCACTAAACCTGATTAAAAACATAACGCCCGCCTAAGGGGCTGGCAACGCATAACAACCAAACTCAAACACAACAACCGAAACCACCGCGGCTCAATGGGACTGGAAACGCCACGCGTTGACAGTCCCTCTTGAGGCGTTTGTTAGATTTCTATACGTTGTAGCCTACATTTCGCATTTCTAACTTCAGTTGATCTTGCCATCCAAGACTTGCATCCATACCAACATAAACTACACCACTGATATCATTTGGTGTTTCTATATCTCCTTTTACAACTGCACAGACACGTGGACGACCTAACTTACCAATAAGGTATCCATGTTCGAAAACAACATTTTGGCGTGCGCGATATCGACCACTTAATGCCCCAACTTTAGCTCCTGTATCGCAAGGAGTATAAAGTACAATACCGAAGCCAACATTTGAATAATGCTCGATTTTTTCAATGATTGTCATTCCAGAACTAGCTTGCATATGTAAAATTATTGGTTGCAAACCTAAACTAGTAATGAAACTTGCGACATCTAGTTTTGCGATGTCATCATGTCCATGAACAATGAAAACTTGTGAAGTGTTAAACCCTTTTTCATCGTGACTTTCAGGTTTCAAGACCGGTGGCGGTGGCATTCTTCGCTGTATAGCTGCGTTGACTTGAGCTTGATTGAGATATCCGTGCCTCATGAGAATTTCAAATATTGGCTCATCTTTAACAGCCCAGTGTGTACGAGACAATTCAAAGCGCCCGAGGTCAATATCAACGCGCATAGCTTCAATTGCGCCAATAGGAAGGCTAGGTAAAATTGGGTCAAATTCATAATTGATTACGACAGAATTATTTCTCACCCTAATTTCCGTAATATAGCCAATCCTAGACTCAACCGACTCATTCTCTGTAACAAATAAAGTGGGAAAACTTTTTAATTCTTCAATTGCATTCTTATCAAAGAACTTGTATCGCTCACTGATCTCATCAGCCGTATATTCAACAATCGCTCTACTACGATCGCATTGATAAGGAGTGAGATCCCAAGTTTCAGGATCAGAGGAAATAATTAAGTTAAACAATATAAAATCTCCGCTTATATAGGCTCAAATAAAATCTAACGCCCGCCTAAGGGGCTGGCAACGCATACCACAAAACCCAAACACAACAACTGCAACCACCGCGGCTCAATGGGACTGGAAACGCTACGCGTTGACAGTCCCTCTTGAGGCGTTTGTTATGCAGTTGGTTGCCACAAATGCTGCTATTTTACGGTAAAACTAAACTATCGCTTGGTAGCCACTGCCTTTATTGAGACAATCCTCACCGGTATTTCTACACCAACGGACAACTATGAAACTCTTAGTTCGCAACCTTGCTCGTACCACAACTGAGCACGACATTCGTAAACTGTTTTCTGAACACGGCTCTGTGACCGAATGCACTCTCGTTTTAGACCAAGAAACCGGTCTATCGAAAGGCTTTGCTTTCGTCGAAATGCCAGATGCTTCAGAAGCAAAAACTGCAATTGCAGCCCTGAATATGGCAAACGTTGCCAAAAGTAAGATTCGAGTCAAAGCAGCTCAATAACGCAAATTCTAAAGCCAGCTGAAAATGCTGGTTTTTTATTGCCCAAAAACTGCATAACGCCCGCCTAAGGGGCTGGCAACGCATTACCACTAAAGTCAAACACAACAACTGCAACCACCGCGGCTCATTGGGACTGGAAACGCCGCGCGTTGACAGTCCCTCTTGAGGCGCTTGTTAGCTGTATTTTTCCATTACAAAGTTTCTTAGTTTTTGACCACGGACTTCCATTTCTTGGGCTTGAACTACTTTAAAACCGAAGTGTTCGTAAAATGGGCGAGCAGTGATACTGACTTCAGAAAAATAACGTTTTATACCGCGCGAATTGCCAACCTTAAAAACATGATTCATTAAAGCTTTACCTACACCTTTCCCTTGATATTCATGGTGACAAAAGAAATGGTCTATAAGCCCACTAGCTTGCAAATCTGTGTAGCCAACAATGACACCGTCTATTTCAGCAACAAACGGAGATAACCCTTTCATCCGTTTTTCCCAGACTGACGGTTCTAGACATTCTGGAGCCCAAGCTTCGACTTGAACTTGAGAATAGTCACGAATATTAATATTCCGAATTGTATAAAAGTGAATATTCCATAGAGCTTTGGCATCTTCTACGCTGTAATTTCTAATTGTAATCATCGTGCTTACTCCACAATACAGCTAACGCCCGCTTAAGGGGCAGCCAACGCTACTACTAACTTTCAGCATAATACCGTGATCACAAAAACCAACGCATAGTAAAAATGCCACGCGTTGGCTGTCCCTCTTGAAGCGTTTGTTAAGTTTTTTTAGGACGATACGCGATAATATTAACGGTCCCTTTGCCCTTGTACTTTGTCATTTCAAAATCTTCCTTAAGCAGTGCAATAACCTCTGGTAACTTTGACACTCCATAACTACGAGGATCAAAATCTGGCTTGGCTCGCTTCACGAAACCACCAACAGGCGATACATTAGCCCAACCCGTGTCATCTTGAAATCTTTCCCAAGCTTTACGAAGTACAGGTACTAATTGTTGAACTTTGCTTTGATTACCCTTTTCAACCTTGTCAGTTTGAGGAGTGTTTGCATCTTCTGAACCCAGGTTTTCGGTAAAGATAAAGTCATCGCATGCATTTCGAAATGCAACCGGGGTGGTATTTTTTCCAACACCAAAAACAAAAATTTCTGACTCGCGTAAACGAGATGCTAGCTTAGTAAAATCACTATCACTAGAGACAATGACAAACGCGTCGAATTTGCCAGAATACAGCAAATCCATAGCATCTATAATTAAGTAGGCATCTGTTGCATTTTTGCCTTGAGTATATGCAAACTGCTGGATTGGTTGGATTGCAAGTTCATTGAGAATACCTTTCCAGTTTTTCAAATACTCACTCGACCAGTCACCGTATGCACGTTTGATGACCATATGACCATGAGCTGATATTTCATCAAGTATTAAATGTAACTTTGAGTACTGAGTGTTATCCGCATCGATCAACACTGCAATCTTTTTATGATCATCCAGATCTTTCATATTCGACTATCTCTAATTAAAAACTTAACGCCCTGTTAAGGTGTGAGCAACGCCACCACGAAACTCAACCATACCATCGTAGACACAAAACCCAACGATAGAATGAAAAATGCCACGCGTTGCGAATCACTCTTAAACAGTTTGTTATGCGTCCCTACTCAACTTCAAACTCTTCCTTAGCTTTTGCCACAGTTTTTTTACCGACACCGGGAATAGCTAAAAGTGAGTTTTCGGTTAAGACGCCTTCCTTGACTCTATACTTGAATATTTCTTTAGCAACATTACGACTAATACCTAATAAGGCCTCAAGTTCATCAATAGTTGCATCATTGATATTTGTTTTTTGTGGAACTTTTGATGCTTCGGAAGTTAAGTATCCAAGCAAATCACCGACTACCATATAAGTATGAAATACAGCTTTTACAGCCTCTATTTGCTCTAACTCAGCATGAACTCCTTTATTGGCCAATTTATTAACTTTTTCTAGCCACGAACCCACAAAGTCTACATGTGATTTTGCAAGTTCTTTATTACTGTTGGACTCAATGGATTTATCCATAAATGCCCATAAACGATTGACATATTGCCCCTGCTTAAAGGTGCGTCCATTAACACTAACATCTGATACTGGAAACAATTCATCTGCAAGACCTTCTAATAATCGCCTGCAAGTCGTCAAAGCTTGAGACCATTCTTCTGGGTTCTTTGAAGATACACTCTTAAATGCCAACATTAGTTGTTCTGCTAGTTCAGGACTCAAATCTAGAAGCTGATCATCAATTTCAAACTTCAACAGTTCAAATGCATTTGATATTGTTCCTGAAAACTTAATTTCTTCATGAAGTTCAGAAGCTATAGCATGGGCCTTCCTCGTAACGTATGCGATATGTTCCTGAAGGTTAGTTTTGTAGTAGGTACCATCGTTTCCTGACTTAGTTTTAACTAAATCAGCATACATTTCTTGAACAAAGCCTATGCTGGAATAGCCACCACCACTCTCATCTCTTTTTACATTTAATTCTTCATTGGAGTAATGAAAATTACTCTTCATACCTAATTCAGCTAACCTTTGATGAAAGCTTAAAACCTTAGAATCCAGTTCTTTAGATGGAGATTGACTGCGCTCAACAAGTAACTCAATGAAGTCGGCTAAATCTTTTGTATAAACCTGATCACCTAGTTGGATTTTGCACCAAATAACAACATCTTCATTTGAAATTAGACTAGCAGCTCGCTGTAGTTTTTGTATTGCTGCTAATAAAGAGCCCTTTTGTGACTCTAGCTCATGAAGACTTTGCTCTATAAGCGCTAACGATTCAGTTTTTCTTTTGTCCACAAAAGCTCCGTATTTTATTGAAAGTTAAGCAATTGAATAATATGTCATACTTTATCTGTGGATACTTTGACAAGGGCACAATTTAGTATGCTGGAAGTTCAATCTTGATGGACGCATAACGCCCGCCTAAGGGGCTGGCAACGCATAACACTAAACTTAAACACACCAACTGCAACCACCGCGACTCATTGGGACTGGAAACGCCACGCGTTGACAGTCCCTCTTGAGGCGTTTGTTAGTTTCATAGCCTATTGTTTAACAATGACTTTTTAAACTCATTTGCTTGAAAGTCATTTTACGCAAAGCATCACTCAAACACACGTCCAACGCCAAAAGCTGTGACGATGGCTGCCAAAACGTTAAGAGTCCGCGACAAAGAAAGCCAGATAACAGCGATGATTCAGCTTTTTATGAAACCAAACTGATCAAGTTGAACGTCCGACAACATTGAAGCATCAAAGCTTGTTGATTATCAGCGATTTTGCAACCGCTGAACTTTCAACGCTTTCTACCAAATCACCATAAGGAAAAACCCAAACGCTTGAACGATAAAAACTGAATTTTCAGAGCCTTGTGCGTGAATTTTTGATGATTTTTCCTGGGAGAAACTAACGCCCGCCTAAGGGGCTGGCAACGCATGACACTAAACTCAAACACAACAGCCGTAACCCCCGCGGCTCATTGGGACTGGAAACGCCACGCGTTGACAGTCACTCTTGAGGCGTTTGTTAGCTATTTTTTCTCGGAAACTTGATGAGGTTATTGCACTCACTGCACCTATGACCAGTTAATAGAATGAGCTTCAGGAGTTTGTTATCCACACCTTTCTGAGCTTCTAAATGCGCGACTCCTTCGCATCCATTTTGGTCGCATTTAATCGGAATCATTAAAAATAGGCGAATTGGTATTGCTGTAAAAATAACAACTAACGGGAGCATCTGAATTAATGACATATCTTTTCGAAAGAAATAGATTGTCAAACCAAACATTACAAACGCAATAATTGCACTGAGTAATCTATGCAGATATTTATTCATTTATGATCATTCTTGTTCATTTATTCACACATCAGACATCCTCTGCCTGAAATTCACTTAAATAGCTAACGCCCGCCTAAGGGGCTGACAACGCATTACCACTAAACTTAAACACAACAACTGCAACCACCGCGGCTCAATGGGACTGGAAACGCCGCGCGTTGACAGTCCCTCTTGAGGCGTTTGTTATATGCGCGGTTCCTTGTTTGCCACTGTTCTATCTTTCGCTAGTTCGATGACGGCGTGCCCTAACTGAACTAGTGTGCCAAAGTTTGGCGTTGTTTCTGGCTTCAAGGAGCGATAAGCACTCGTACGACTTTTTATACCCGCCTTTGCAATAACTTGACCATGACCAAACTGCTCTACGTAAGAACGAATAGCCGCTTGCAAGATGTCGGGACGCCCCTCCATCATCGATTCCCATGAGGCCTGTTTGATGACGGCTTCCATTTCTTGAACATTAAAACTTAACTCCACCGACTTTTGTGAGCCCTTGGTTATGTCACGGAGTGTCGCGGCCGTTAACTCATTACCATCCCAATTTAATGAGCCATCACGAGTCAAGGAAAAGCGTTTAAAGTCCTTAATTTCTGAAAACGGTGCTTTTTTAAAGTATACCGACAAGTCGGCATAGCCTTGGTAACCATCATTGAACGTCAGTTCTAATGTATGGTCTGAGACAAAATCAACATCTATGACTTTCAACATAAATCACCTAACTTACCTGGATTTTCACCATTCACCGCTTTATTCCACATCACCATCAATTGCTCTCGATGTTCAAGAATATGGTTTTCAGCACGTTTTCGTTGCTTATTGGGTAAGTAACCCTCTAAACACTCACCTGTTTCAATAGCAATAATTAGCTCGTAACTACCGTACTTAACGTGAATATGAGGCAATTTATGCTGCTTGTTATCAAAGAAGTACAAGCAAAATGAAAGGCCTAATAGGGCATCAATCTCTGGCATAGCCACCTCTAGTTCATCGCTCTAAAGAGACTATAGCAGCGTATCCTTTAGGAGACAAACCCTATAAGCATATAACGCCCGCTTAAGGGGCAGCCAACGCTACGACTCACTTTCCGCATAACATCGTAACCACAAAAACCAACGCATAGCAAAAATGCCGCGCGTTGGCTGTCCCTCTTGAAGCGTTTGTTAACAAGCATTACTTTCGGTTTTTATAACATTCTAGGGCTGATTCTAACCAACCCTTTTGTTCTGTTATATTTTTTACTACCCAAGTCACAAAGGCTTCTGAATAACGATGAATATCAGTGAAGTTGTGATGTGTAGAATTATTATCCTGTTTAATTTTGTGTTTATAGCAAATAGCTTGAAAGGAGTGTCGATTTATTTTTTTACTACCCAAGATAGAATTAACTTTATTAATTGCCTCATTAGTCGTATGAGGATGTGTCGTGTTTAAATCTTTCGCTTGAGTGATAATAACTGCTTGCTGGCCATTGTAACCAACGCTAAGTGTAAGGTCTGCATTACTAGGATTCTTTGTTAGCGCTAGTTTATATTCGATTGATATTGAGTATTTGTCAGAATTAATTTCCTTAGCATTAGTCTCAAACTGCTTAAGGAAACTAGCCACTTCTGAAGCTGTAATGTCACCGTAACACTCTTTGATTACGCCGATCTCTGGCTCTGGCCCATCAAGAACAAGGCTTAACATACCAACACTTTGTCCTGCTAGTGGGGAGTTACCCATTTGATTACGATACCGCTCTTGGTAATTAAGTACGTTTGCTTGAAAAAGCCTCGACAACTGTGGTTGCAATTCGGGTATAAGTAAATGCGTAGCCTGATCTCGTAGTTGAATTAATGTTTCAATATTCAACCTTACCGGATCATTATTTTGTAATCTTAGAGGTAAAGCGTCGCTAATGGAGATACTTCTACCATTTTTATAAAATACTTTTTCTGAACCTAAAGCATCTAATATTTCTGCTTTCAAAAATAGTTCCCAAGCATTTACCATCATAATAGTAAATGCTTCTACACGGTTGCTCAAACTTGGTCGGTTGTAAACTTCAAGAGCTAAAATGAATGCATCAAGACTGCGTTTAATGAGTTTCTGATAAATTTTTTCGTTGGGCGTGAGCTTGCGAGCTGAAGTACTTTGCGACATCAAACGAATAAAATCATCATTTGATACTTGGGACAATCCTTCTGAAACCCAACCACCTTTATCCGACTTGAAGATATAAGTACCATTTAATTTTTCACTAATATATTTCCCAACACTTTTTGGATTATATCCCGTCGCATCAGCAGCTTGCTGAAAAGTAAAACTTGCTGATTTATTTTCTTGTTCACGGAAGAACTCCAATAGCAAGATTCTCTTGTCTTGTCTAACCATATACTTGAACTCTCCTGATGCTTGTTAACGCCCGCCTAAGGGGCTGGCAACGCATAACCACTAAACTTAAACACAACAACCATAACCACCGCGGCTCAATGGGACTGGAAACGCCACGCGTTGACAGTCCCTCTTGAGGCGTTTGTTATAGGGATTTTGCCAGCTTATTCAAATCATTACCTTCAAAGCGGTAATACTCTTTTTCTCTAATCAAACTGGCTCCGATTGATTTGTAAAACTTTCCTGCTGTCGGATTCGTACTCTCTGCTGTCCAATCTAAGCGCTGACAGTTATGAGTAATCGCGATAGAAGCCAAGTGTTTCATCAATTGAAGTCCAACACCTTTACCACGAGCAGAGGAAGATACAAACAGGTCTTTCATATACATCTGGCCTGATAATTTTGGGGCCGGAAACATTATTGTGTAAGTTGCGAAACCCAAAACCTTATCGTGATCAAAGGCTGCGATCACTTTTACGCCTGAGTGCTCAGAAAATACTTGATGACTAAGATAGTTGGCTAAGTCCTGCTCTGATGCAGCCTTATCACCGAAATAGTACTGCTCAAGTTCAATGAAGATCCCAAGTAAATCAAGGCAATGGTATTTATCAACTCTTTTGATTTCTACAGACATTTACATCCCTATAACGCCCGCCTAAGGGGCTGGCAACGCATAACACCAAACTCAACCACAACAACCATAACCACCGCGACTCATTGGGACTGGAAACGCCACGCGTTGACAGTCCCTCTTGAGGCGTTTGTTATATGCCATTTTTACCACTATAATCAATGCGCATTTAAAATACGCACGGAGTAACTTCATGAGAACCACGTTTAGTACACAAGCCCCCAAAAAGGCGACCAATCTTAGCTTAAACAGTGAGTTACTTGCTGAAGCTAAACGCCTTAATATCAATCTATCCGCTACGATGGAAAAAGCCTTAGAAAAAGAAGTTTCCTCTAGATTGAAAGCTGAATGGCTAGAACAAAATGCCGAAGCCATTGAAGCTTGTAACGAGCTTACTGAGACACATGGCCTTTTTTCTGATTCATACCGAGTATTCTGATGTCTCAATTTACCCTTTACGAAAATCTCGACAAAAGTACGACTACCGCTTATCCCTATTTTGTTGACGTACAAAGTGAGCTGCTCAATACGCTAAATACTCGATTGGTGATACCACTTACACCACTTGATTTACTAGAAAAGAAAGCACCAAGCCATTTGTGCCCAACGATCCACATTGAACAAGGTGACTTTGTCATTCTTACTCAACAGATCGCAAGTGTACCAACCAAAATCTTAGTTGAGCCCGTCGCAGACTTAAGCACTTTCAGAGATGAGATTATCGCTGCTATCGACTTTTTGATTACTGGCATATAACGCCCGCCTAAGGGGCTGACAACGCATAACACTAAACTTAAAGACACCAACTGCAACCACCGCGGCTCAATGGGACTGGAAACGCCATGCGTTGACAGTCCCTCTTGAGGCGTTTGTTATGGCGCAATTCTCAAGTTAGGCCACACAGCCAACCAACCCTTTGACTTTAATCGATTTTCGAAGATTCCATATTCTCGTTTAGGATTATGTGTGATGAAACCTTGAAATAAACTCTCGAAACCAAAGGCTGATATGCATTCGTAACGATCATGCTCGACTTTTCTCACCGCTACCGCCGTTTCTTTTTCAGGCCAATAGCTCATGGCATCCAATATGCTTTGGTAAGCATTGTCGCCATTTTGTAAGTGCATCTTAGCTTGATTTTTCACTTGCCAATTGAGCTGGGGCATTTGCTCCGACAACTTGAGCTCAAGTGATTTTTCATAATCTGAATCTAAACAATCGGCATCGAAGAAAATGACATCAATGTCGTTTAATGGCGTCAGCTTTACGTTGTGATGTAAAGAGTCCCAGACAAGATTTCGCACAAAACCTGCGGCTATGTAGCATTGAGGCAATTCAAGCTGATAAACACATTCTAGTGCTTCAAGTCGAATGAGATCTTTTCTAATTAAATCAACGATGGCTTTCATTTTCACCTTGCGCCATAACGCCCGCCTAAGGGGCTGGCAACGCATTACCACAAAACTTAAACACAACAACCATCACCACTGCGGCTCAATGGGACTGGAAACGCCACGCGTTGACAGTCCCTCTTGAGGCGTTTGTTATGTGAATTACCTACCGAAGCCTGTTGTTTTTGTTAAAGCGCCTAACTTTGGCTCGCATATTCTTCATTGGTGATGACGTGTTGAACTGGATCATTCGACCAAATGTCCATTGTTCATACCACGTCGTTTCATACAATTCTTCATTGCTTAAACTTGTGACTAACAAGATAAGCTTGTTTATTGTTGAGTCTAACTCCTGAAGTAAGTCCTCGTATTGCCAATCACGGTACTGATCGTGAAAACTGACTGCCAACAATCCAAGCTGATTCCATTTATAACCCGTGTCAGGAAAATCGACTGGCAAACCTTGAGACTTCAAACTGTGCCATTTCAAAACCAAGTTTCCCCAACCAACAAGATAAGCGACTGTGTCACAAACGCTAATTTGTGTTCCTTTTACGTTACCCTCAATTTCACACTGACGTGCCATTGATGCTGGAACGCTCCGATAGTCGTCTGGTGTACCCCACAAAAAGTAGACAGCACATAACTACCTACTTTCGTACTCAACTGGGCTGACATACCCCAACGCTGAGTGTCTTCTTCTGCGATTGTAAAATACCTCGATGTATTCGAAGATGCCCATCCGAGCTTCTTCAACAGTTTGATAGTCTTCTGCGTATATCAGTTCGACTTTCAGTCGACTGTAGAACGACTCCATCACCGCATTATCCCAACAGTTGCCCTGTCGACTCATGCTCGGTACACCTCCATGCTTGCGCATGAAGTCTTGATATTTATAGGCCCTGTATTGTACACCTCGGTCCGAGTGAATAATGACTCCCTTAGGCGGCTTACGTGACTCGAACGCCATTTTTAGAGCATTGGTGATGAGCTCGACTGTCATCGTTGTTTCTAGCGACCAACCCACAATGCGTCTTGAATGCAAGTCCATCACTGTCGCCAAGAAGAGCCAACGACTCTTCACCCAGATATACGTAATGTCCGTGACCCACTTCTGATTGGGTGTCTCTGATTCAAAGTCTCTTCGCAGTAAATTGTCGGCAACATTCGTCATAGCCGCTACATCCTTGCTGTATTTAAACCCTTTACCATTACGTGCCATGATACCTTTTTCCTTCATGATATCAGCCACATAGTTCACGCAGCAGGCATAGCCTGCTTCGTTTAGCTCTTCGGCTATGCGCACTGAACCGTAACGCGCCCGATATTGGGCAAAGGTACACATCACTAGCTGTTCAAAGCGCTCTCGCCGCTTTGAACGCTCACTCGGCGTATGATGACACCATTTATAGTAACCGCCTCGACTCACTTCTAAGGTGCGGCACATTAAGCTAATCGAGTACTCGCCGGTGTAGCTTTCAATGAACTCGTACTTCACTCTTGCTGCTTCGCGAAGTACGCCGAGACCTTTTTTAGGAATTCCATTTCATCTTTGAGCCGCTTGTTCTCGCGCCTTAGCGCTCGAAGCTCTTCGGACTCTTTCTTCGAATAATCGACACCATCTAAGGTGTTAAACTGTTTATCAGATAGGCGTGTGAACTGGCGCTTCCAGTTCCGGATCTGCTGGGCACTGATACCCAGCTCTTTAGCAACAGAGACGGCAGTTCGGCCGGGAAGGCTGGCCAGCCGAACTGCTTCTTTGCGAAACTCTTCGGTGTACGCTGGATTACGATGTTTAGCCATAAATCACCTCTCAATTAGACCCTAGATCTAACTTAGTAAAGTGTCTACTAAACGTGGGGTACTCGGTCACATAACGCCCGCCTAAGGGGCTGACAACGCATTACCACAAAACTCAAACACAACAACTGCAACCACCGCGGCTCATTGGGACTAGAAACGCCGCGCGTTGACAGTCCCTCTTGAGGCGTTTGTTAGGTGAATTTACTCGTACACCTGCCCATTGTGTTTCAACCAACCATGGGCATGACGATTTTGAGGATCTTTATGAGTCCAGTGAAGAACCCCACCCATTTTGTTCCATTCGTATTCACCATAAAACTCAACACTATCGCCAACTTTCAAGTTCGGAACTCTTGGTGCTAAGTCGATGTTATGCGCAACCAGCAATGTTTGTCCGCTATTGAGCTTTAAGATGAATTTTTGATGTCTTGAACCATCATTGTCATCAGGCAGCACTTTCGCTACCTGTCCAAATCCTTGAACCTGTAAATCACTTTGCTGCGATTGATAAGCTTGTTGTAAAACGGCGTCATTGGCATACAAGCTAACCGAAAAACAGCTTGTGAGAACGAGCCAAAAAGCTAAAAACCATTTCATAAAACTGTCCTTGTTCAATCCACTGACTATTCACCTAACGCCCGCCTAAGGGGCTGGAAACGCATAACAACCAAACCTAAACACAACAGCTGCAACCACCGCGGCTCATTGGGACTGGAAACGCCACGCGTTGACAGTCCCTCTTGAGGCGTTTGTTATATTTCGGTGACTTGAACTAGCTTCTTAACCTTTTCTATTGGAATCAAACCTGTTGCATTATCCTGCTTAAAATAAACAGCTTTAGGAGTTATAAGCAAGACTACTATCTTTACCCCTTCTGGCGTAACATCATCGTACAGCTTCATTGGAATACTTCCGCCTACACCGAAAGCCCTCAAGCCATTTTCGAAAACCCTAGATGAAAGCTCTTGCTGAAAAAACGTTCCACCGATTGAAAGCAATAGCAGTGCCCCCAAAGAAAATACCTTTGTTCTTGGTGTTCCAAATAAAAACAAAGTGTAGTGCAGTGCTAAATAAGCACTAATTGCTAGTACAAATAGAGGGAAAGTTTTATCTTCTGTAAAAATTATTGGATAACCGACCATAAAACCAAATATTAAATTTATCAAAAATAAAGGCCGATATGTGGAAAATGGAGCAAGTATTTTTCCCCCACTAGCAAAATTTGAAAATGCAAAAATAGCGGAACCGAAAACTGCAAACATAGTTAACATCAACCCTGCAACCATCGTCATTATGAATATATTGACTGCAAAAAGGCTTTCCGAAACGATTTCATAACTAAAGAAGTCATTAACAGCCATGTAGTTTATCAACATTGAATAACCAAGTAGCGGAAAGAAAACTATGTTAAAAAAATAGTTTGAAACAATTGCACTGATTATTGAATGCAATGCCTTAGCACTCAGATTCAACATTTTTGCCATATTACAATTTAGCAACCAGTAATTTACTTTAATTATCTGTATTATTTTCATTGAGCAATTCTAATTTATGTATATTTTTAACAACAAATAAGTCGAACTTAAGACATATTCACCAAAATTAAAACAAATGGACAATTACATTTCAATCTAAGCACACGAAATAAATAGAAATATAACGCCCGCCTAAGGGGCTGGCAACGTATAACACAAAACTCAAACACAACAGCCGAAACCACCGCGGCTCAATGGGACTGGAAACGCCGCGCGTTGACAGTCCCTCTTGAGGCGTTTGTTATATGCGTGCTGCATTTGACTAATACTCAGTTATTTCAATGCCTTGTTTATAGAAATGACAATTGCCGTTCACCACATCCCGAATGATAGCTTGTGCAATGTGCTCAAAGTGTGTCTCGCTTCTTGCTGTGTGAGTAATGGTGTCATAGTCAAATGTTAGCCTTTTTAGCTTCAATGGCGGATAAGTAGTATTTGGCGCATACAGATAAGCATCATCGAACTTGAATTCATGGCTTAAACCCATTGTATTTTCAGGCTTTCTAGGCAATTTATTCTCAAAATCTAGGATAGTGCCTAACAAATTATAATCTTTGTCTAAAACCTTAATTTCGTCAGTCATACCATCGATCGTGAAAGAACTTTCCGCGGTAAGGTTTGTATTTTCAAGCACCCACACAGCATCTAAGTAAGGTTGCATACGGACATTTGAAATACAGAGAGCATTACTGTTAACAACCAATTTTCTAACACCATCAATTGATTTCAAATCATCTTCAGAAGGTTCACTTACACACATTAGTGAGATACCACAATGCTTGGCGTAGTCAATTGCACCTGATTGATAAGTACTGCTAGTAACAAAAATTCCTTTAACATTACCTATATCATTGAGAGCATCATTGAAATCACGAATCTTGCCAATAGAAACTTTAGCTTTATAGTCTTTACATTCAACTGCCACACGATGTTTTATTCCAGCGTGCACAAACTCCCAGTAAACATCTATTTGGTGCGAAACACCGGACTTTCCTAAAATCTTTAGATCATGCTCAATAACAGTATTTTCTATCTCATCTAAGGAGAGTATCTCCTCATAAATAGCTTTAACTAAAAGCTCAAAATCCGTGCCTTTTTTCATTATAACCTCTGAGCATATAACGCCCGCCTAAGGGGCAGGCAACGCATAACACTAAACTCAAACACAACAACCGTAACCACCGCGGCTCATTGGGACTGGAAACGCCACGCGTTGACAGTCCCTCTTGAGGCGTTTGTTAGCTCTCTGCTTGGCGAATAGGTTATTGAAATTGTTCACCATGATTTTCTAAAGTTGCGCTGCCACAGATAGCACAAACCACATATCTATCTGTTAATTCTAACGAAACGCCACCAGGTAAAGAGGCTGCCGAACTACTAAAAAATCCATCTAGAAATGCTTTGAACTGCTCTCTTTTGGACTTACCGTACTTCGATGGCTTTTGCTTCATCACCTCTTTATGTTCAGTGTTCTTCCCACACTTTTCACAAAACCTTGTGCTCATACTATCTCCTGAAATATCGCTAAAAAGAACTTCAAATCCAGCTTGGACTTTTGACTCCACGATGAACTTTGAAAGAGAGCTAACGCCCGCCTAAGGGGCTGACAACGCATAACAACCAAACCCAAACACAACAACCGAAACCACCGCGGCTCAATGGGACTGGAAACGCCGCGCGTTGACAGTCCCTCTTGAGGCGTTTGTTAGTTGCGTTCTATCCATGAAATAGGAAATTCTATAACATCAAGCACATAAGTTTTGGGCTTATATACTTGCCCCTCTTCAGATAGATAAACAACGGCAACATCACACCCCAAAATCGACTTAATTTGTGAAAGGCATACAAGTTGTGATTTTGAAAGACGATCTGACTCCTTTTTTACTTCCACAAAAAGAACTGAACCATCGTCTTTGTAAAGAAATAAATCAGGCTCTCCCGATGTTAAGCCTTGTCTGAGCGCTTTGAATATGGCTAGCCGAATAGGATGAACAAACTGAGCTACAGCGGCTCGACCTTGCACATATTTATCGTTGTTTAGCTCCCAATCACCTAACGCATAAAAAGCAGTCCCTTGCCAACCTAGCTCTAAATACTTTTTAAGAACATAGTATTCACCAAAATGATAATTTGGTTGATTGTGAACATCTTGAGGAACAAACAATGACTCGGGAATCCAGTCCTTATAACCATTTTTCCAATCATCCAACAGAGATTGTGGATAAGAAAAAATTGTTTCCGTTATTTCAAAATTCATCGATTTTCCTTGAAGCAACTAACGCCCAATTAAGTAGTGAGCAACGCTGCCACCTAACTAAAGCATTGCGCCGTAAACACTAAAGCTCATTCAAACCAAAATCGCCAAGCGTTGCGAATCTGCTTGAATTGATTGTTATAACGCTATTTTTCGATGAACTCGCAGCCTTCAGCTTCTCCAGTCCCTGACATTCGAAAGACGTAATCCAGATTCATGTTTGAAGTATTTCTGTAATAGTTAACCCTGAAGCCTTTGCTTTTATCACCTCTCACAGAGTAACCGCTTATGAACGAATCTGTTATGTTCGACTTTTCAAAGTAACCTTTAGTCGATGGCTCGGATAAACGAAGCACCGCTAACTCGTGAGTTGGTTTATCAAATATTAAAGCGGTATACGCGTATATTTAACATATTCTCCATCTTGAACTCTCATGTCCTCATACGGACAATGAAAATACCCAGAATCCTTTAAGACTGATTCAAACTCTGCTTTTGCAACTTCACCTTTCGACGCACACCCTATTAAAGCGAAGGCACTCATCGAAATAACTATTAAACTTCTCATATTACTACTCTCTCCATAGAGTTATAACGCCCGCCTAAGGGGCTGGCAACGCATAACAACCAAACTCAAACACAACAACTGCAACCACTGCGGCTAAATGGGACTGGAAACGCCACGCGTTGACAGTCCCTCTTGAGGCGTTTGTTATGTGAATTGCCTATCGAAGCTTGTTGTTTTTGTTAAATCGCCTAACTTTGGCTCGCATATTTTTCATTGGTGATGACGTGTTGAACTGGATCATTCGACCAAATGTCCATTTTTCATACCACGTCGTTTCATACAATTCTTCATTGCTTAAACTTGCAACTAACAAGGTAAGCTCGTTTATTGTTGAGTCTAACTCCTTGAGTAAGTCCTCGTATTTCCAATCACTGTACTGATCGTGAAAACTGACTGCCAACAATCCAAGCTGATTCCATTTATAACCTGTATCAGGAAAATCGACTGGCAAACCTTGAGACTTCAAACTGTGCCATTTCAAAACCAAGTTTCCCCAACCAACAAGATAAGCGACAGTGTCACAAACGCTAATTTGTGTTCCTTTTACGTTACCCTCAATTTCACACTGACGTGCCATTGATGCTGGAACACTCCGATAGTCGTCCATAAGTTTCGGGAATATAGACTTTATCGCTGTGAGCAACTCATCTTTTGATTCAGGAACTGAAGACATTATTTTCTCCATTCACATAACGCCCGCCTAAGGGGCTGGCAACGCATAACACTAAACTCAAACACAACAACTGCAACCACCGCGGCTCATTGGGACTGGAAACGCCACGCGTTGACAGTCCTTCTTGAGGCGTTTGTTAGTTTCGTAGCTTATTGTTTAGCAATGACTTTTAACACATTTGCTTGAAAGTCATTTTACGCAAATGCATCGAACAAGCACACGTCCAACGCCAAAAGCTGTGAAGTTAACAGCCAAAACTCAAAACAATAAAGGTTAAGTTGACCACGGTTAAGAGTCCGCGACAAAGAAAGCAAGATCACAGCGATGAAGCTGCCTTTTGTGAAACCAAACTTTCCGAGTGGAACATCTAACAACGTTGGAGCATCGAGGTTTTTGGGCTTTCAGCGACTTTAAAACTACTGAACTTTCAACGCTTTCTACCAAATCAGCATCAAGCCAAACTTAAAAGTGCAGTTGTGCAGTTTGAACGCCAAAAGCTGAATTTTCAGAACCTTGGGCGTAAATTTTTGATGATCTTTCCTGAGAGAAACTAACGCCCGCCTAAGGGGCTGACAACGCATAACAACCAAACTCAAACACAACAACTGCAACCACCGCGGCTCAATGGGACTGGAAACGCCACGCGTTGACAGTCCCTCTTGAGGCGTTTGTTAGGCACAGGATGCCCGCTTTAGCACCCACTTTTCCAATTTTTCATTGTCGCTATCAACCACAAAACCCATGAAAACAAAGTTGTTAGCACGTACGACATTCAACGAAGCGAGGTTCGCCGATGAAATCAAAGCCACAACACTTTCAATTGAATCCACATTAAACGCTAACTGACAAAGTTGATTAACTGCCAATTTTGCAAATCCTCGACCTTGTTTATGAGGCGAAACATTGTATCCAATTTCAACTTCACCATCTTGAGGTTCATCTTTGAAGCCACAGAAACCAACGACATTATTGCCCACTGACATCATGTAGGGTAATGACCAAATTTCAGCTTTTGAGTTTTGGAGCTGCTCATAAGAACGGATCAGAACATGCTTTGGTGGCACAGCCCCTTCACAAAACGTCAATTCTGAGTCAAGGCAAATATGGTCGAGCAAGCATTTAAGATGGCGCTGATTTAACTGTTGTAGTTCCAATTTTCCACCCTGTGCCTAACGCCCGCCTAAGGGGCTGGCAACGCATTACACTAAACTCAAACACAACAACCATAACCACCGCGGCTCATTGGGACTGGAAACGCCACGCGTTGACAGTCCCTCTTGAGGCGTTTGTTAGTTTCGTAGCCCATTGTTTAACAATGACTTTTTTAACACATTTGTTTGAAGACCATTTTACGCAAATGCATCGAGCAAACACACGTCCAACACCAAAAGCTGTGAAGTTAGCTGCCAAAACTCAAAACGGTCAAGGTTAAGTTGGCCACGTTTAAGAGTCCACGACAAAGAAAACCAGATCACAGCGATGATGCAGCCTTTGTGAAACCAAATTTGCCGTGTTGAATATCCGACAACATTGAAGCTTCGAAGTTTGTTGGTTCTCAGCGACTTTGAACTAGCTGAAATTTCAACACTTTCTACCAAATCAGCATCAGGAAAAACTCAAAAGCCAAATAGTGCGACTTGAACGTTTAAAGCTGATTATTCAGGGCATGAATCTGAACTTTTGATGATTTTTTCTAGATAGAAACTAACGCCCGCCTAAGGGGCTGGCAACGCATACCACTATACTCAATCACAACAACCGTAACCACCGCGGCTCAATGGGACTGGAAACGCCGCGCGTTGACAGTCCCGCTTGAGGCGTTTGTTATGTGATTGTTGCTCACGACTTGCATCTAACTTATCGATATAATCAATAAGCACCCAACACCATAATAAGGAAAAGTTATATGAAATCGCTTATTTCTGAAACTTTAATCAACCTTGCAAACCAAGAACCAGAACAACATGCTGAAACTCGGCAACTTCTGTATGAACAACTGGATTTGTCTTTCGAGAAACAACTCGCTTTGTATTCTTGCGCTCTAGGACCAGCAAGCTCTGGAAAACTCGAAAACAGCAGAGACTTCACTAAAGCAATAGATAGCGCGATTAGAATAATAGAAATGCCTGAACACTAGTATGTTCACCATCTATAATACAGCCCACATCAGAAGGGCTGTTTTTGTTTATGCTCAATCACATAACGCCCGCCTAAGGGGCTGACAACGCATGCCACTAAACTCAAACACAACAACGGCAACCACCGCGGCTCATTGGGACTGGAAACGCCGCGCGTTGACAGTCCCTCTTGAGGCGTTTGTTATGTGAATTGCCTACCGAAGCTTGTTGTTTTTGTTAAATCGCCTAACTTTGGCTCGCATATTTTTCATTGGTGATGACGTGTTGAACTGGATCATTCGACCAAATGTCCATTTTTCATACCACGTCGTTTCATACAACTCTTCATTGCTTAAACTTGCGACTAACAAGATAAGCTTCTTTATTGTTGAGTCTAACTCCTGAAGTAAGTCCTCGTATTGCCAATCACGGTACTGATCGTGAAAACTGACCGCCAACAATCCAAGCTGATTCCATTTATAACCCGTGTCAGGAAAATCGACTGGCAAACCTTGTGACTTCAAACTGTGCCATTTCAAGACCAAGTTTCCCCAACCAATAAGATAAGCGACAGTGTCACAAACGCTAATTTGTGTTCCTTTTACGTTACCTTCAATTTCACACTTACGTGCCATTGATGCTGGAACACTCCGATAGTCGTCCATAAGTTTCGGGAATATAGAATTTATAGCTGTGAGCAACTCATCTTTTGATTCAGGAACTGAAGACATTATTTTATCCATTCACATAACGCCCGCCTAAGGGGCTGACAACGCACAACAACTAAACTCAAACACAACAACCGAAACCACCGCGGCTCAATGGGACTGGAAACGCTACGCGTTGACAGTCCCTCTTGAGGCGTTTGTTAGCTTCGTAGCCCATTGTTTACCAATGATTTTTTAAACACATTTGCTTGAAATGCATTTTACGCAAAAGCATCACTCAAACACACGTCTAACGCCAAAAGCTGTGAAGTGAGCTGCCAAAACTCGCAGCGATCAAGCTTAAGTTGGCCACTTACCGAATTTCCGACAAAGAAAGCGCGATTTCAGCGACGATGCTGCTTTTTGTGAAACCAAGTTGACCGAGTTGAACATCCAACAACTTTGAAGCATCGAGACTTGTTGGCTTTCAGCGACTTTGAAACTGCGGAACTTCCAACACTTTCTACCAAATCAGCATCTAGCAAAATTCAAATACCAAATTGTGCAATTTGAACACTAAAAGTTGATTTTTCAGAACAAGAGGTTGGGATTTTGATGATTTTAGCCTTTAAGAAGCTAACGCCCGCCTAAGGGGCTGGCAACGCATACCACTAAACTCAAACACAACAGCCGTAACCACCGCGGCTCAATGGGACTGGAAACGCCACGCGTTAACAGTCCCTCTTGAGGCGTTTGTTATGAGGCGGATTCACCGTCTGCTCTTGGCGAAATTCCCAATTCTTTCTGTAACCTTTTACTAAGCCCGAGCGCAACAAGACGGTAGGACTCAGACAAGTAATACATCAACTCTTCATCTAATACACCTGAAGTCTCCGTTTGTTGGATCCACTTCATCCCTCTGTTGGCGAAGTAAGGAGCGGGAATATAACCATCGTGCTCACTCAGATACTCAAAGTTCAAATCCGATGTTTTGAATGTAAAAACGGGTTGCTGATCCTTGCCGATACTGCCAATAGAAAACACTTTTCCAGCCACTTTCCAAACATGAGAGCCACCCCATTGCACTACGTATGTAGTAGCAGGAAAGGAACGACAAAATTGGTTGAACTCATCGTGATTCATCTTTGTTTTCCTATAGCCTCATAACGCCCGCCTAAGGGGCTGGCAACGCATAACACTAAACTCAAACACAACAACTGCAACCACCGTGGCTCAATGGGACTGGAAACGCCACGCGTTGACAGTCCCTCTTGAGGCGTTTGTTATAGCGGTGCTTTTAGTTGCCCGTGGACATATGATGTGTTGCACATAGCTTATTACCTGCTGGATCTCGTAAATAAGCTAAATACATTTTTCTTTGTCCGCTCACTCTGATACCCGGAGGATCTTCACAAGCCACACCACCATTTGCTAAACCGGCTGCATGCCATGCTTCTACTAACTCCGGACTACTAACTTTAAAGCCAATTGTCATCCCATTACCATGCGTCGCAGGTTCGCCATTCACTGGTTTCGTAATACCAAGTACACCGTCTTGGTTTATGTAGAGACAGCGACCTTTAGTATCAATAACACCCGCCGGATAACCTAACACCGACAATATGGCATCATAGAAAACCTTTGATTTTTCAATATCATTTGAGCCGATCATGATGTGACTAAACATACTTGTTCCTTTTGTTGAGCAAAGTTGGAATTTACTCTGAGGCATCGATTGAGCAATGTCTAGGTTGAAATGTGAGATAAGCTATAACGCCCGCCTAAGGGGCTGGCAACGCACAACCACTAAACTCAAACACAACCACCATCACCACCGCGGCTCATTGGGACTGGAAACGCCACGCGTTGACAGTCCATCTTGAGGCGTTTGTTAGGCGATTAATCGACCAACTCTATCCCTAAGCATTCCAATAAATTCAAAGCTTCATAACGAGAAAACTTAGCCCCTTTGACTTGGTTCTCTAACACATTAATTGCGTAATTTGTCGACTCGCTGAAATCCACTTTTTGTAAGTTAGTCCGCATGAATAAACTATGCGTAAAATCGCAGTAACACATTGTTGAACTGGCAAAATTTCCTTCACGGAAATCCACATCATGCAACTTACACTCATCAAGTGTTAACTCATTCAATGTCAGCCCAAAGAATGAGGCATCGTTCAAAATACAACGCTGAAATTTAAGCTCAAAATCTAGGTGATAGACAGGCCACGTTGCTCTTGTCCAGTCGATACCCACGAGCTTGCTATCTTGAAATGACACACCAAACAAACGTGCATTAGGGAAACTCGCCAAACTGAGATTACAACGTTCAAACTCGCAGCTTACAAACTTGCAGTTTTGGAACTGTACGCCAGACAAATCACAGTCTGAAAAATGACATTCTTCAAATTCTATGTCTTTGAAACTATTTTCTGATAGCTCAAGCTTCTCGAAGGAAACCTCTAGATACTGCTCACCATTTTTCAAAGATTTCATCGTTTCCTCCAATCGCCTAACGCCCTGTTAAGATGTGAGCAACGCAATACCGAAGCTCCCGCATATCACCTCAATCACTTGAAGCAACGCATAATAAAAATGCCACGCGTTGCGAATCACTCTTAAACAGTTTGTTAGCCGCTCAACTCTGCGCCACTGACTCGTCACTATTAGGTCACTATAGCTTAAACCACGACTCGATAAACTAGCTTCGATAACGACGCCATACAAATGAGACAAAGTTTTTACTTCTTCTACGAGGCGAAGGTATTTGTCGTCTGCTGTGGTGTCATGAACGATACATCCATCAAGCGAACACTTATCATATCAAAACTTCTCACCGAGATTCGCAAGCAAACTGGCGTGGTGTTTACCGCTGTCGCTTAGCCCTCAACGAGATTAGGCAGCCCACAGCTGCTTTTTGTGTTTACTTAATCAAATCCATAGGTTCTTATCCGGCTTATAATCCAAGCCATTAAACTGTCAGCTTTGTGACAATAATCTCCAATGTCAATGCCTATTCCCAACTTAAACAAAGAGTTATAAGCGCTGACTTCCAGTTTTTTACATTTTCACATTGAATCTCTCATGAGTTTATTACATAGTTAACTTGATTTTATAAACCTCGATATATCATAGGGATATGCAGTGAAGATTTATCTAGCCTTATTTGCCACGCTTCTTGTTGGTTGTGCCAGCAAGCAACCAAAATTTGAAAGTGCACCGGCCAACGCACAGACCATCAATCTATACCTGTTTGAAAAAGCGCAAGATACTAACGCAGGGCTCCAGAACTACTACCAAAATCCAGAACTCATGAATGAGATTGCGAAAAGCAACACGCCTGTAGCCCTGCAAAACACATTTAGCGGGGATATGGCAGCCTCTGCGGGTGGTGCGATCGGTGGTGCGATTGTAGGCGCATTAATCGAGGCTGAAATGAAAGCGATTGAGGCCTATCGACTAACTCTTGGTCTGCATGCCAACAACCCTCAACTTGAAGCCTATTTTAAGCAAGGCTTTTCATCACAACGCCCAGGCAACTGGAAGAATGTGAATACCAGCTTTTCTGATGGTGCTTTGCAGTTATACCCAAACAGCAACGCCAATGAAATGAACGTTTCCGTTAGTTGGAATCACTATATCAATCCTATCGACAACATGTTCCAAAGCGGCCTACAAATCGTGTACGAGTTCGATGTCATCAGTGTTGATCCAGAAGATAACTCTTTGGACAAATTAAAATACTCTGTGATATTCGGATACTCGAAGGCTGGTGGCCTTGAAGAAAGTGAAAAACAGCTCTTGGCGAATGACAAGGCGCTATACAACAAAGTGTCGGAAACAGCGTTCAAGAGTGCGGCTAAGTTTATCTATCATCAACTAGATAACATCAAAGAGGAGAAACACATTGAATTGGCCTCTCCAGAACAAACGGATGGCTTTACCATGCACCACCATTACCTAAACTCAGCTGCTGCAATATCTACCGTAGAGTTTTAATTGTCTCTGGTGATAGTGAAAAAGCGATAACCTCTCATGAAAAACTAAAAAACCATGACAAAAGTCTGCCTAGTTTTGGACTTAGCTGCAACAGTATGGGCTTAGCTTTCTTCCTGAATAGTTTAGTACTATCTCACTCCTTGTGTAGGGCTAACGCCCGCCTAAGGGGCTGACAACGCATTACACAAAACTCAAACACAACAACCGTAACCACCGCGGCTCATAGGGACTGGAAACGCCACGCGTTGACAGTCCCTCTTGAGGCGTTTGTTAGCTCTCTGCTTAGCGAATAAGTTACTGAAATTGTTCACCATGATTTTCTAAAGTTGCGCTGCCACAAATAGCACAAACAACATATCTATCTGTTAATTCTAACGAAACGCCACCAGGTAAAGAGGCTGCCGAACTACTAAAAAATCCATCTAGAAATGCTTTGAACTGCTCTCTTTTGGACTTACCGTACTTTGATGGCTTTTGCTTCATCACTTCTTTATGTTCAGTGTTCTTCCCACACTTTTCACAAAACCTTGTGCTCATACTATCTCCTGAAATATCGCTAAAAAAAATTTCAAATCCAGCTTAGTTTTTTGGACTCCACGATGAACTTTGAAAGAGAGCTAACGCCCGCCTAAGGGGCTGACAACGCATAACAACCAAACTCAAACACAACAACTGCAACCACCGCGGCTCATTGGGACTGGAAACGCCACGCGTTGACAGTCCCTCTTGAGGCGTTTGTTATGTGCGTGGTCAAGATTGCACTCGAATTGGTTTTCGCCGGAATTTCACCGGCTCATCAGTAGGTTGAACCTAAAACCGCGGTTGAGTCCCGCTGATGATAGAACCTTTAGAGTTGCATATTGAATAATGTTCGATACGTGTTTAAAGATTTCTACTACCATAAGCACTCCTCCTTTAGTTTGAGACGTGAGAAAACCAACAAGTTCTGCCAACAAAAATGAAGCCCAAAAGCCCATTTGTTCAGGTTGTAAGTAAATGAAGGTTGCCATCATCAGCCTAAGGGAACCACCGCAAAGGGACATTTAATGTTTCGGCTTTACTCTACTTACATTTATATTTTGACATGGAACCTAATGATAACTAACCATTTTTTTAGAAAGCACATAACGCCCGCCTAAGGGGCTGGCAACGCATAACAACCAAACTCAAACACAACAACCGAAACCACCGCGGCTCAATGGGACTGGAAACGCCGCGCGTTGACAGTCCCTCTTGAGGCGTTTGTTATGTACGTGGTTGAGATTATCCCCAGAAACAGCCGTAAGCATCGTCTTGTAATATCTCAAAGAAAACCTCTAGAAATTTAACTTCAGGAATCGGTTCGTATGCATGCCATTTTAAATCTGATTTCATCCAGTAAATTTTCCACTCGTTCCGCGATTTGTAGTATTTGACTCTCGCTACTGGATGTTCAATTTTTTCTGATGGATCATTCCATCTGGGACGTATTTCGAAAATTTCGATTGCCTGCCCATCTAGACGATAGCCAATATCAACTTGATCTCGAATTTCTACTGGTGGTCGGCAAGTTTCTAGATACTTTTCCACTGCCTTTTCGTAACGTTTTTGTTCAATTTCTGAGAATGCCATATCTATTACCCCACGAATTCAAGTCCGAAGTTTACGGCTAGCTCTCATCTGTTGACTAGGTTATTTTAAGAAAAAGTACATAACGCCCGCCTAAGGGGCTGGCAACGCATAACACTAAACTCAGCCACAACAGCCGTAACCACTGCGGCTCATTGGGACTGGAAACGCCACGCGTTGACAGTCCCTCTTGAGGCGTTTGTTATGTGTATTTAAAGTGATGCTTCACAAATAAGTTGATACAGCTCTTTACGCTTTGGCATGTTAGGTTTTCCAGACACTTTTATCGCTTTATCTAGATCGTATAGGAATCCTTTCCCTGGGGCACTTCTACCAGTTTTAAGGCCATCAGCAATAATATCCAGCCACTTTTCTTTCACGTCGCCTTCCATGTAATAAGAAGCGAATTGATACATTGCATCATAGCACTCCTCATTGGTAGGGAAATCCATCTTTGTTTCCTCCATATGCACATAACGCCCGCCTAAGGGGCTGGCAACGCATAACACTAAACTCAAACACAACAACCGTAACCACCGCGGCTCATTGGGACTGGAAACGCCACGCGTTGCCAGTCCCTCTTGAGGCGTTTGTTAGCTTCGTAGTCTATTGTTTAACAATGATTTTTTAAACACATTTACTTGAAAGGCATTTTACGCAAAAGCATCATACAAACACACGTCCAACGCCAAAAGCTGTGAAGTTGGCTGCCAAAACTTAAAACGATCTAGGCTAAGTTGGCCACGGTTAAGAGTCCGCGACAAAGAAAACCAGATCACAGCGATGATGCAGCCTTTTGTGAAACCAAACTTGCCGTGTGGAACATTCAACAACCTTGAAGCATCGAGGCTTGTGGGTTTTCAGCGGCTTTGAACCTGCTGAACGTTCAACGCTTTCTACCAAGTCAGCATCAAGGAAAAACACAAAAGCCAACTTGTGAAAATTGACCGCTAAATGATGAGTTTTCAATGTAAATTAGCTTATATTTTGTTGATTCTAGCCTTTAAGAAGCTAACGCCCGCCTAAGGGGCTGACAACGCATTACCACAAAACTCAAACACAACAACCGAAACCACCGCGGCTCAATGGGACTGGAAACGCCATGCGTTGACAGTCCCTCTTGAGGCGTTTGTTAGCTGCGCTTTATCGGTTGTGGAGGTGTTGGACGTAACTCTTGCAAGCCTTCAACACTACTTTTAACTTCACCACCAGTATTTGTAAGAATACGATCTAATTCTTGCTTTTTATTGAGGTCAACAAGAGGTTGGGGTTTATCTATCGGTTTTGTCATTTTTTCTTACCTCCATTATTTTGTGGAGGCTGCGGTCTTAAATTAGCCGCACCTTCAAGACTCTTCTTCTCGCCTGTTGTAACAATTCTTTTATTAGTTTGATTATTGCTCATATATTCACCTAAATACCCGAGGCTATATAGCCAAGAGAAATTGTAGTTATTAAACCAAGTATGAATGACCCAAGAACTATACGATCGGCTGCCTTAAGGCGTTTGCTAAGAAGTTCCGCTTTCTTCTGTGATTCGCGAGCCGAATTTAAAACCGCGATAATATAATCACCATTAATTTTGAACACTTGAATCACGATAACGATTGAGACTAAAAAGCATAAACTAGCAACACAAAATAGAATTAACTCTAACCCTATGAGCTTTTCATCACCTAAGTTGGCAAAAGTTGCTAAATATCCAATACCTACTACTGCCAAGGTGAGGATACTTTTATCTTTTTCCATCCTAGTACCAAAAAATGCAGCATATGACTGACTATGGTACTCCACATCACGAGCTTCATATTGGCTAAACTCATTAATGCAATGTTCTCTTTCATTAAGAGCGTTACTCCACTTCTCAAGTCTTTGTTGCTCTTTTAGCAACTCACTTTTGAGACGATTGAGTTCGCTTTTTTCACGTACATCACGCAACTTATTAATTATATCGCTCACACAAAACCATATGGTAAATCATTCATACACAGCGCAAATCTAGCAAAATTCGTTGCAAATGGCTATCCAACTCAGACGCAAAGCAGCTAACGCCCGCCTAAGGGGCTGACAACGCATCACCACTAAACTCAAACACAACAACTGCAACCACCGCGGCTCATTGGGACTGAAAACGCTACGCGTTGGCAGTCCCTTTGAGGCGTTTGTTAGCTTCGTAGCCCATTGTTTACCAATGATTTTTTAAACAAATTCGCTTGAAATACATTTTACGCAAAAGCATCACACAAACACACGTCCAACGCCAAAAGCTGTGAAGTTGGCTACCAGAACTTAAAACGACCTAGGCTAAGTTGGCCACAGTTAAGAGTCCGCGACAAAGAATGCAAGATCACAGCGATGATGCAGCCTTTTGTGAAACCAAACTTTCCGAGTGGAACATCCAACAGCGTTGAAGCATCGAGGTTTGATGGTTTTCAGCAACTTTGAAACTGCTGAACATTCCACACTTTCTACCAAGTCAGCATCAGAAAGACTCGAAAGCCAAGTTGTGGAATTTGAACGCTAAAAGCGGATTTTTCACAGCAAATGAGCTTAGATTTTGATGGTTCTAGCCTTTAAGAAGCTAACGCCCGCCTAAGGGGCTGGCAACGCATTACCACTAAACCCAAACACAACAACTGCAACCATCGCGGCTCAATGGGACTGGAAACGCCGCGCGTTGACAGTCCCTCTTGAGGCGTTTGTTATAAGCAAGATACCAACGTTACAGAAGCTCTTCTAAATCCGACATTAGCCATGCGCTGTTATGCTGCTTAAAACCAATTTTTGGATAGTATTCAGTTGCTTGTGGTGCTGATAACAAAATCAACTTACAACCTTTTTTAAGACTAGCGAAAGTCTGTCGGATCAATTCTTTACCAATACCTTTCGATTGGACCTGCTCCGAGACAGCCAAATCCGATAAGTAGCAGCAGTAATGAAAATCTGTCACCGAGCGAGCAATACCGACAAGCCGCTCACCAATCCAAGCTGAAACAAGCAAATCCGTATTTGCCAACATCCCACTGATACATTCGTAATTATCGGTTGGACGTCTAGCTCCAAGCGTTGTCTGATTGAGGAGTTCCACAAACTGCTCTGGCGTAATTAGGCGATTTACAAAATATTCAACTTCCATTTTTCACTTTCCTTTAAAGCCCAAACTTCAACTTGCTTATAACGCCCGCCTAAGGGGCTGGCAACGCACTACCACTAAACTCAAACACAACAACTGCAACCACCGCGGCTCATTGGGACTGGAAACGCCACGCGTTGACAGTCCCTCTTGAGGCGTTTGTTATGTGTGTGTTTCTGATACCCACCCTTCCATTTAAAGGGGTAGCGAAAGGCATTTATGCCAAACGACATTCGATAAAAAACTATCATATACACAAGGCCAAGATGCTTCATGTCGATATATTTCGGCTATGAAATCTAGCTAAGCCATTGATTAATACCTCTTGTTTCTCGCCATTTGTTGCACTACTCCAACGACATATCTCGTCAAAAGTCCTACCACAACCTATGCAGATGTCTTTGTCATCTAAACAACAATGACGAACACAAGGGCTCTTATATGAACACGTTTCAATCGGTTCAGCTCTTTTAGCGTTTTGATTTTCAGACATAGTGCACCTCACGTCTGAATTATAAGCGCAGAGCTGTGAAAACTTTCCAGAAAAACACATAACGCCTTGTTAAGGGGTGAGCAACGCAATACCAATGTCACCGCATACCACCCTAATCACTAACACCAACGCATAGTAAGAATGCCACGCGTTGCGAATCCCTCTTGAACAATTTGTTATGTGCGTACTGTTTGTAGCAATTGCTCTGATAATTCAGAAAATTGTTCAATGAGCCAAGTTAAACCATCATTCATATTGCACTCAAGCTCATTTATAAGTGCTAACTCTCGGGAATTTAGGTCTTGCTTAGCTACGTTTTCAATTGGGTAATGCTCTATATCCCAACCCCGTTTTTGAGCATTAGCTAACACAAGATGAACGTAACGGTATTTCAAGTTACCTAGTGATTGAAGAGAACCATCTCTTTTTAACACTGGTCGTCGAGACTTTCCTTCGAGAATCTTTGCCACATTAGACTTGTACTCATTCAGCCTCGCTTTCTTCGAGGCTTTTCCAATATAGCGAAACTCCTTTTTTTCAGCAGAGATCTTAATGAAATACAGGTATGGTTGAGTGAGATCGATTTGCTTAGGGTTTGTCCAATCAAACATTAAATCAGTCCTTGATAGTTGATTATCACTGATACCAAGATTAACAGACATGGTTATCTAAAGTTTAAGACTTTTTCCAAAGCACATAACGCCCGCCTAAGGGGCTGACAACGCATCACCGCTAAACTCAAACACACCAACCGTAACCACCGCGGCTCAATGGGACTGGAAACGCCGCGCGTTGACAGTCCCTCTTGAGGCGTTTGTTAGCACGTTTTCAACACACTTGATTTCTATAATATTCACTTAACCCGAATTTTATCGAAAACGCCTGTTCAGGAACCAATCTAGAATACTTAACTGCATTTTCGAATACATTTCCTAGTTCGTCGGGCTTTTTGCCTTGATGAGTTTTAGAAAGAACCATTCGAAAATTACCCCAATACATATTCATTTTTCCAGACATGCCGTTTACTTTTTCACTTAAAGTCGGAACATAAAGATCAACGAGCATTTGCAATCTAGAACATTTATCACACAAAACACGGTATTTCGCATCATAGTCACTCATGCTTAAATTTGCCTCCCAATCGATATTGAGAAACGTAAGTGAAAACTCTCTTCCTAGTTCGGATACCAATACATGTGCTTCTTCAATTTTTGTTTCTAGCTTATCGATTAATACTTTTTGCTTTTCTTGTGCCAATTCAGCTTGCTTAGCTCGGAACTCCAAATTAATACGTTGCTCCAGAAGTTTACGTTGTCCCCAAAAAGTAAATACTGCTCCTAACGAAGCGCTAATCAAAGCTAGAAGCCCACTGGATATGTCCATTATTCCTCCGAAGTGCTAACGCCCGCCTAAGGGGCTGACAACGCATTACCACAAAACTCAAACACAACAACTGAAACCACTTCGGCTCATTGGGACTGGAAACGCCACGCGTTGACAGTCCCTCTTGAGGCGTTTGTTATGTGCGTTTTACCGTTTTCGCAGGAACCCAACCCACTTCACCCGTTGAACGCGACACTCTGTACCAAGAATTCAGTTCAAACAAGACTGCCAGCTTTTCTCCAAATTGAGTATTGAGCTCTACAGCATCGTAATCATGTAGCAGTATGCCTTTCTTAGTGCCTGAGATCGTCTCGATATATTGAGCAGGAGTCCAACCCTGTACACCTGAATCTGTAGTAACGAATATCCAATTAGGAAACTCATCATCCATTTCTCCAAGTTGAACTTCATCGCCTTGCTTCAAATAAATAGGATTTGGATATTCAGATGTATGTTCTTCAACAACAATAACTTCCATAATTTTCTCCAAAGCACATAACGCCCGCCTAAGGGGCTGACAACGCATACCACTAAACTCAAACACAACAACCATAACCACCGCGGCTCAATGGGACTGGAAACGCTACGCGTTGACAGTCCCTCTTGAGGCGTTTGTTATATTTTCGTTCTCAGCACTAATGTGACCAACAACTTAAGATTACAGAAAAACCATTAACAAACTGATACTTCTCGACTTTCTAAAACCGTAGCAGCGTCGGCTCGCTCAATAATTTTCAACAATACCGATTGAATTGCTTCATCTTCACGAACATCCTTATCACTCGTAAATCTCTGAATTTGCGCTTCAGCGTTTTCTTCAGGAATAAAAGTGATGACTACTTCGGTAGCAAAATCTGTCGTTTTCCCGAAATACTCTAAAGATATTTGCGGATAACCTTTGAAACCTCTTTGTACTCGTTTCAATATGCGTTTTTTCGCTTTATCCACGTTCATAATGAATCCTTTTGATTGCTGAACTTAAAAAAATATAACGCCCGCCTAAGGGGCTGACAACGCATTACCACTAAACTTAAACACACCAACCGTAACCACCGCGGCTCAATGGGACTGGAAACGCCACGCGTTGACAGTCCCTCTTGAGGCGTTTGTTATGCTTAAGCTTCAACACTTTACATTTGAACCAAACCAATAATAACCCACTGAAATCATTGGCCAAACTTCGAGTTTCTTGAATTTGAACTGGCTCATTTTTTACCTATGAACTGACCAATACAGGCTTTCATTTAGCAACTAGGCCAATGTGGAAACCCTCTCCGACAAACCAATTCACCACGCATGAGCACAACTACTCAATGAGGCAATGACACTGAAATTTACAGCGACAGACAGATTGCCATTTCATTAGGCAGCGCAAAACAATGCTCAATTGCCGACAAACTTTAAGCCTATAAGTAAAGGCACCAAACTGCTCAAAGCGACTTGAGAGAGCAAAACTCACCTCGCGTGGACTCAAAAAACCAATGAGGCAATAACACAGAATTTACAGCGCCAGACACATTGCCGCTTCATTAGGCAGCGACAAACAATATTGAATTGCCGAAAAAAACCGAACGAAATGCCAAAGAAATCGATAACACAACCAACTGATTTTTATGGTTTAAGCATAACGCCCGCTTAAGGGGCAGCCAACGCTATTACCAACTTTCCGCATAACACCGTAACCACAAAAAACCAACGCATAGTAAAAATGCCGCGCGTTGGCTGTCCATCTTGAAGCGTTTGTTAGCTTTTATCTTGGTGTGTGATATAGCATGATTGCAAGCTTAACTACTCGGTTCCTATCACCGTCAAGATGAAACTCGTAGTTAAACCATGTTTCATCTTTTTCACCAACGTACTTGAGAAAATTGGAGTGTCTTGGCGCTGCCTCTTTCGCAGTTTTAACAACACTACTAAAGTCTTTATTTGGCACAAACATAATTACAGCAGCTTTTGAGTCCCGCCATGTTAGATAGCCTAAAAGCTGAGTTATTGTAGATACAAAGCTTTTCTCGCCTTTCCAAAACTTACACTCGCCAATAAATACATTTGATCCTTCATGCCTGAGTAATATATCGGTTTTGCCAGTTTTATTGAATGTTTCTCCGGTAGCAGAACCTTCAAAATTTGGCTCTAACATCATTAAAAAGTGATCTCTAAGATGCTCTTCTTCCTTACTCGCGTACAAGCTAGGCAACCGCTCAAACTCTTTTCCCACATCATGGATTAATTTCAATATATCTATATATGTACTCTGGTCTAGGCTTGGTTCTGGTGTAAATCCAGCTTCCTTTACGCTTGGTTTGTTTAAAATAGTTTTTTTCCTCTTTTGAGGATTCGGAATAGAAAATGTTTCTGATACAACATTAGATTTCTTTATTGGAACACCTAATGACGCAAGTAACCCAGAGCTTTTTTGAATTCTCTGCTTTCGTGCATTAAATGCATTACGAATATGTAGCTGTAAACTAGCATTAGCTCTTTCTACTTCAGCTTTAACGTTACCATACTGCTGCAATATATTTCTGATGATTTCATCCTTTCTACGAACAATTTCACCTGCATCATCTCTGAAGTTAATTATTTCAAAACAAAACTCATCACGACTAACTTCGATCTCTATTGTCCATAATATTCTAGAACTCGGGATACAATGGAGCAATTGAACATTTCCACTTATTGGCACATGAAATTTTATTACATCTTTCTTATAAGACTTCCCTGAATAAACATTAAAATCGTGTGGAAAATACTCAGCTGGTATCATTTTCTCGCTAGAAGAAGCATAAATGTCTTCAATGTGAATTTCTAAACCTTCCACCGTTGCTTCTGACACTTTGTGAGCAACGTAATCATCTTCGTTTACGTTTAGAATATAGTCATCCTTTTCGGATTCGATTGAGAAAGTAACATTTGATTTACTCGCCTCAAGAAAATTCCCAAGATCCCTTTCTCCGAAAACGCTACTTTTTCTCATAAATGCTAAATTCTCCTTAAAAGCTAACGCCCGGCTAAGGGGTTGACAACGCACCGCCGGATTCAAAAAACACGCTGTAAACACTGAACTTCAATTTTGCACTAAAGTCGCCACGCGTTGGCAATCCCTCTTGAGCCGTTTGTTAGGCCAACCGATTGACAATGATACTTTCAAAAACAAAGAACAGGCTTTTTTGCAAACTTAAAACTAACTAACCGATTCATTTATAAACCAAAATTCTGAATCAGCAAAGAAACCAAAAAAACTCAAATTGAGCGATTTGGAAGAAAAGTGACGAGCGTAGCATGCTCGGCGGACGTTTGGATGCTGAAGGTTATTTTGCCGCTAAACTCACAACGATAAACAACCCAACGCGATCAAGAAACAACAAATATGTGATGATTATTTATTGTTTAAATTCAGCCATGAAAACATGGAATTTACTGTTCAATTCAAACTCGATTTAGCTGATAAAAACTCACTTTGCCTAACGCCCGCCTAAGGGGCTGACAACGCAATACCACTAAACTCAAACACAACAGCCATAATCACTGCGGCTCATTGGGACTGGAAACGCCGCGCGTTGACAGTCCCTCTTGAGGCGTTTGTTATGCGATTTTCATTCGACCAGACAAGATCGTTACTGCTTGACCAGATAGCTTCACTTGGTTTGGATTGAGTAGTTCCACATCCACAAAACCACCTCTCTTTGAGGCCTGATAACCTTTGAGCTGAAACTTACCAAGCCTTTTCGACCAGTAAACACACAAAGCACAATGTGCAGAGCCTGTTACTGGATCCTCATTGACTCCAACCCATGGCGCAAAATAACGCGATACAAAATCTACACCAGCGTCTGACTTAGCCGTAACTAAAACACCGCGACCCTTCAATTTTGATAATCCGCTGAAATCTGGGGAAAGATCGTTCAGTAAGGACTCATTATCAATGACGATAATCTGTTTGTTATCAAACTGACCGTAAGCGATTAAGTTTGATTGTGCCAACCCTAAGCAATTGAGCATATCTATGTTTGGGGACACTTGCATATCAAGCATTGGAGTTGGGAAAACCAGGTGGATGCTATTTTCGTCTAAATGGGCAGTCAAAATGCCCGATAGAGTTTTAAACTCAAGAACATCACCCGTTTTATAAACCCCCTGCTCTTTTAAAACATGAGCTACAGCTAAAGTACCGTGACCACATAGGCTCACTTCAATTTCTGGTGTAAACCAACGCAGTTGCATCGTGCTCAGCGATAAGAACGCCGTTTCAGACACTGCCATTTCAGCAGCAATTGCTCGCATTGTCGCTTCATCAAGGCTAGTTTCTGTAATGCATACCCCAGCAGGATTGCCCTTAAACACTTCTGATGTAAACGAATCTACCTGAAAAATGCTAACTTCCACTCCATATCCTTAATTTCTTATGATGTCAGAAAAATCGCATAACGCCCGCCTAAGGGGCTGGCAACGCATAACAACCAAACTCAATCACAACAACTGTAACCACTGCGGCTCATTGGGACTGGAAACGCCACGCGTTGACAGTCCCTCTTGAGGCGTTTGTTAGCTTCGTAGCCCATTGTTTACCAATGACTTTTTAAACACATTTGCTTGAAATGCATTTTACGCAAAAGCATCTCTCAAACACACGTCCAACGCCAAAAGCTGTGAAGTTGGCTGCCAAAACTCAAAACGCTCAAGGCTAAGTTGGCCACGGTTAAGAGTCCTCGACAAAGAAAAAACACTTTCAGCGATGATGCAGCCTTTTGTGAAACCAAACTTTCCGAGTTAAGCATCCAACAACATTGAAGCATCGAGGTTTGATGGTTTTCAGCGACTTTGAAACCACTGAACTTTCAACACGTTCGACCAAATCAGCATCAAAAAACTCGAAAACTTGAGCACTAAAAGCTGAATTTTCAGGACAATTAAACCCAGATTTTGAGGATTCTAGCCTTTAAGAAGCTAACGCCCGGTTAAGGGGCAGCCAACGCCACTGACAACTTAACGCATAACACCGTAACCACAAAAACCAACGCATAGTAAAAATGCCGCGCGTTGGCTGTCCCTCTTGAACCGTTTGTTATGTGTATTTACTTAAAGTCACTCAAAAGACTATTTTCAAGGTCACGCTGCTGAGTAAGTGTCTTTCTATTTCGGCTTTTGAATTTGATACTAAACGAGATGAAATGATGGAATATAATCATAAACTTATTATTTTTAGACCAAATCAAACACTCATCTTCCGCGATTACCCAAGAACGTGGATTTGACTCCAAGTCCTTTATTGGATTACTGGAGTAAGTTTTTTCATAATGTTTAGCGTGATTCATGTGAACTTGCTTATTAAAAAAGCGTATGTGCATAACCTGTCGATTTTCGTTAAAGACTCTGCCATGTTTAATAAAGTACAGACCTTTTCCAAAAAACTTGGCATATTCAAGAAGTTCGTGCCCATAAACTGGCATCTTAGCTACAATCTGACCATTTTTTTCCTGCGCACTGTCATACATGTCCCAATAACGTTGAGGCACATTTTCACGTTTAGTAAACGCCCGTATAAGCGCATTAACAGCCAATTCAGTATTGTCTGACTGAAACTTAGCCATCAGCCCAAATATTTCGTCCAGAGTGCCCTTCTCAGAATTACACTTACGACAGGCGTAAAAATCACCTTCACCGTTATTTCGTTTCTTAGTCAGGACTATGTTTGGAACAAGATGTTCTACAGAACGACTATTTGGCAAATTTTCGCCTTTCACCATAAGAATTGAGCAATACGGACAAATACTATTTGCAATCAAATTGATACTCTCCCTATACACATAACGCCCGCCTAAGGGGCTGACAACGCATTACCACTAAACTCAATCACAACAGCCGAAACCACCGCGGCTCATTGGGACTGAAAACGCCACGCGTTGGCAGTCCCTTTGAGGCGTTTGTTAGCTTCGTAGCCCATTGTTTACCAATGATTTTTAAACAAATTTGCTTGAAATGCATTTTACGCAAAAGCATCACTCAAACACACGTCCAACGCCAAAAGCTGTGAAGTGAGCTGCCAAAACTCGCAGCGATCAAGGTTAAGTTGGCCACTTACCGAATTTCCGACAAAGAAAGCACGATTTCAGCGACGATGCAGCTTTTTGTGAAACCAAACTTTCCGAGTTGAGCATCCAACAACATTGAAGCATCGAGGTTTGATGGTTTTCAGCGACTTTGAAACCACTGAACTTTCAACACGTTCGACCAAATCAGCATCAAGAAAAACGCAAAAGCCAACTTGTGCAAGCTGAACGCTAAAAGATAATTTTTCAGAACGATTGAGTTTGGATTTTGATGATTCCAGCCTTTAAGAAGCTAACGCCCGCTTAAGGGGCAGCCAACGCTACTACCAAGTTTCCGCATAACACCTTAATCACAAAAACCAACGCATGGTAAAAATGCCGCGCGTTGGCTGTCCCTCTTGAAGCGTTTGTTATGCGATTTGTGCTACAGACCATAATATTTGGCGCTAAAACCAACGGAAATAGGCGCTGTATCATACTGACATGCAACACTAACTTTTAACTGTCTACGATGATCAGAATACGAATGAAAGTGCGTCTGTTTTTTGACAAGTTCTAATTCAGAAAGCCCTATGCTCAATGCCCCAAGTATTGGCTCAGAGTCAAACTCTTGGTTTTGATAGTGAGGAGCGGTGCGTTTTATACTAACGTCAACGAAACTAACGAAGTTACCTTCTGCCTCTAAAAGCATTTTGCATTCATCGTTTTCAACAATGATGTTGCCAACGTCATTAGCCTTGACACCAATAGCAGCTTCAGCTCTGTTAATTTGCATCCCAATGTACTGATACGGGCGATGGAATGGTGCACTCAACAACGGAAGGCGATAGGAAATTGCTTTATCTATCGCAGAGCCAAGATTGTAGATTGATGCTGTATCGTCCATTGCCTGCTTGTTGAAAACAACACCAATTGTGTTAAGAAGTTTTTTAAATGATTCAATATAGTCACTCTCATCCGTGAAATTACCGTATAACTTACCAACAAGTAGTCCTGGAGGCTCACAGTCTTTTAGCATTATTGGAAGAACTTTAATTGGCTTTCCACTTATCTGAAAATTCATTGCAACATCAAGTTCATTTACAACCCATGGCGCATTAATTGAGCTAGGTGACAAAATTACAGCAAAAAATTCTACATTATCGATGCCTTCACGAATTTTTTGAATTAGTGAATCTCCAATTTTCATTTCAGCTTCGTCTAACCAGCACTTTACATTGTGATTTTCTAGATCTCTCGCTAACTTCCTTACAAATTCTTTGTCTGCATGATTGTGACTTAAAAAAACACTCGTAATCAATTTAATACTCCTTTACTAAAAAATCGCATAACGCCCGCCTAAGGGGCTGGCAACGCATAACAACCAAACTCAAACACAACAACCGTAACCACCGCGGCTCAATGGGACTGGAAACGCCACGCGTTGACAGTCCCTCTTGAGGCGTTTGTTAGGTTTGTGCGCCGAAGCTCATATAGTAGTAACCACCCAATTCATCGTCCACTTGCGACACAATTTCAAAACCTTGTGACGAATAAAAGTTAAGTGCTTTCTGATTTTGAACCATGCACTTAAGACTTAAGTTGCCATATTTCGCTTTTGCGCCGTTAAGTAGTATCGTTCCAATACCTTGCCCCTGATATTCAGTTGCAACATAGAGATGATGGACAAAATTGTCAGGCTCCCAAATGGATATGAAGCCGGCAATATTACCTAAAACCTCAGACAACCAAATTCGTTCACCTTGAGTATCGCGATCGAAGTCTTCTAGCCGAAAACTATCCGTCTTGAGCCATGGGAAACTATCTCGTCTAGAGTCCAAGTAGAGCTTTCTCAACGATTCGAGATTACAGGCACTAAACTCTTTGATTTCCATGAACAACCTTAAACCTAACGCCCGCCTAAGGGGCTGGCAACGCATTAACACTAAACTCAAACACAACAGCCATAACCACCGCGGCTCATTGGGACTGGAAACGCCACGCGTTGACAGTCCCTCTTGAGGCGTTTGTTAGCTTAATTTTAACCCACGACTTGCTTTGTATATTGCATTACTTTCGCTGACAAACGTAGGAGATCAGAGCCGGTTATTCTATATGTTTCTGATAGCTCAAAAATCTCAGTTGCATCATCCTCTCTACCAGAGCCGGGATCTGGATAACGACCAGCCCAGTAAACAAAATGGGTAAGTAGTCTTAGAATTGCTTTTTCTTTTCGGTTCAATGTAGGGATGAATTGAGACAACTCATGCAATCGGTGATGTCTATGCTTTTTTTCAATTTCTATATAACCGCTTATACCATGACTCATAATCATCATTGATTTCAGCGATATTTCTAGACTATAGCCAATAAGCATTAAAGCCACTGCACAATATTGGCTATCACAGATAGCTCTAATTTCAAATGGCATATTTTCAAATTTAGGCTCAGTTTTGATAAGTGTTATTGCAGCTTGCGTTAATGCCTCGGCATGAGCCAACCATAAAATCGGATTCTTCAGATCCTCTGATGTAGGTGCGGCATCAAAGTTAACAGGTATTCCATGTAAAGCCTTAACTACTCCAAATTGATAAAATGCTTGTGCGCTGTAACCAAATGGATCAACACCAAAATTTTCACGAGAATATTCCAATTCTTTCAACATCAACCCCATATCTTGGAAAATTAAGCTAACGCCCGCCTAAGGGGCTGGCAACGCACAACCACAAAACTCAAACAAAACAGCCGTAACCGCCGCGGCTCATTGGGACTGGAAACGCCACGCGTTGACAGTCCCTCTTGAGGCGTTTGTTATGTACGTGTATGCAACTTCATTTTTGATAACTTTTTTAATAGCAATATCTATTGTCCAATATCGCTTTTTGCCAACGCCACATCGCTTTTTAGGATTAAAACAATCAGAAAAACAATAGCTAGCGGTGGGACTAACGCAGTCAAAAAACCTATGAACGCGGTAGTTTTTGGGGTTTCAGTTTTCCTTTTCCCTAAAATGTAACTGAGCACAAGCATGATTAACGCAAGAATGAAAATCGCTTGCCCAAGAAGAGTTGCATTAAAATTCATACAAAATTCCATTAAATTTCAATATCACAGATGAGTACATAACGCCCGCCTAAGGGGCTGGCAACGCATTACCACCAAACTCAATCACAACAACCGTAACCACCGCAGCTCATTGGGACTGGAAACGCCGCGCGTTGACAGTCCCTCTTGAGGCGTTTGTTAGCTTCGTAGCCCATTGTTTAACAATGATTTTTAACACATTTTCTTGAAGGCCATTTTACGCAAAAGCATCACACAAACACACGTCCAACGCCAAAAGCTGTGAAGTTAGCGGCCAAAACTTAAAACGATCTAGGCTAAGTTGGCCACGGTTAAGAGTCCGCGACAAAGAAAGCAAGATCACAGCGATGATGCAGCCTTTTGTGAAACTAAGTTGACCGTGTTGAACATCCAACAACATTGAAGCACCGAGACATGTTGGTTTTCAGCGGCTTTTAAACTACGGAACTTTCAACTTTTTCTACCAAGTCAGCATCAGAAAAACTCGAAAGCCAAGTTGTGGAATTTGAACGCTAAAAGCTGATTTTTCACAACAAATGGGCTTAGATTTTGATGATTCTAGCCTTTTAGAAGCTAACGCTTTCTAGACAGCTTCTTACCTTTCCAACAGGTAGGCTACCGCTATCTAATTAATAGACCACTGGGTGCATACTACCATAACAACCTTCTAAATCAGTATGTTGAGCATCACACCATTCAAAAATCTCAGCTTATAGATTGCTGATGTCTGCATAGCATCTTGACATAAAAACAACCAACAAATACTGTATAAATAACCAGTCAAATATTCAGTGAGAACTATATGAAATCCCAGTTTTTGTTAAGTGTTCGCGAATTTATGCAAACTCGATACTATGCCAAAAAAACCATAGAAGCTTACCTTCATTGGATCACTCGTTACATCCATTTTCATAATAAAAAGCACCCTAGCTTAATGGGAGATAAAGAGGTCGAAGAATTTTTAACCTACTTAGCCGTGCAAGGTAAAGTGGCCACAAAGACTCAATCACTGGCCTTGAATTCACTCAGTTTTCTATACAAAGAAATTCTGAAAACACCCCTTTCTCTTGAGATCCGCTTTCAACGCTCGCAACTAGAACGAAAGTTACCGGTTGTACTGACTAGAGATGAGATTCGACGTTTACTTGAAATTGTCGATCCTAAGCATCAACTTCCCATCAAGTTACTCTACGGTTCGGGGTTAAGGTTGATGGAGTGTATGCGCTTGAGAGTCCAAGATATCGATTTTGATTATGGTGCAATCAGAATCTGGCAAGGTAAGGGGGGTAAAAATCGCACAGTCACGTTAGCAAAAGAACTCTATCCGCATCTTAAAGAGCAAATTGCGCTAGCAAAACGCTATTACGATCGAGACTTGCACCAAAAAAACTACGGCGGGGTTTGGCTGCCCACAGCCTTAAAAGAAAAGTATCCAAATGCACCTTATGAGTTTCGTTGGCACTATCTTTTTCCGTCTTTTCAGTTATCTCTAGATCCGGAATCCGATGTGATGCGCCGCCATCATATGAACGAAACAGTACTACAAAAAGCAGTGAGAAGATCGGCTCAAGAAGCGGGGATTGAAAAGACCGTGACTTGCCACACTCTCAGACATTCATTTGCAACCCATTTGCTTGAAGTGGGGGCTGATATACGTACCGTACAAGAGCAACTAGGACATACCGATGTAAAAACGACACAGATTTACACTCATGTTCTTGATAGAGGTGCAAGCGGTGTTTTAAGCCCATTATCCCGTCTTTAGCATGGGTTCTTTGCGAAATCATGAGATTTCACAGATAGAAAAAAGGGAGCATAAATGCTCCCCTTTCTTAATAACACGCTATTACAGAGCGCCTTTCGCCTTTTCAACCAGAACAGCGAATGCTGCTTTGTCGAATACTGCGATATCAGCAAGGATCTTACGATCGATCTCGATAGATGCTTTCTTCAGACCGTTGATGAAACGGCTGTAAGATAGACCATTTTGACGAGCCGCTGCGTTGATACGTGCAATCCACAGTTGACGGAATTGACGTTTCTTAGCGCGACGGTCACGGTAAGCGTATTGACCAGCTTTAATAACTGCTTGGAACGCTACACGATAAACACGTGAACGTGCACCGTAGTAACCTTTAGCTTGTTTTAAAACTTTCTTATGACGTGCACGAGCTTGTACACCACGTTTTACGCGAGGCATTATGTCTCTCCTAAACTAAACGAATATTAAACTAAAAAGAATTAAGCGTATGGAAGCATACGTGCTACAGCAGCCAGTTCGCACTTAGGCAGAATGGCGTTTGGACGCAGCTGACGCTTGTTCTTAGTAGTACGCTTAGTCAGAATGTGACGTTTTGTAGCGTGCTTGTACTTAATACCACCAGCAGTTTTCTTGAAACGCTTAGCAGCACCTTTGTTGTTTTTCATCTTAGGCATGATGAATAACTCCGCATTGTAGTAGTTAAATAACAGTGTAATTAAGGCGAATAAAACCCAGCCGCCTTTCAACGGCTAGGTTCATTACTTGTAATGCCGTTAATTACTTCTTTTTAGGGGCTAACACCATGATCATCTGGCGTGCTTCAATTTTGGTCGGGAAAGACTCAACCACTGCGAATTCGTCAGTGTCCTCTTTCAGTCGATTCAAAACGTCTACACCGATATCTTGGTGAGCCATCTCTCGGCCACGGAAGCGAATAGTTACTTTCACTTTGTTGCCTTCTTCTAGGAAACGGATCAGGTTGCGTAGTTTTACCTGATAATCTCCCACATCAGTCCCAGGACGGAATTTGAGTTCCTTAATCTGGATCTGCTTTTGCTTCTTCTTCTGCTCTTTTGTAGCCTTGCTCTTCTCAAAGAGGAACTTGCCATAGTCCATCACACGACAGACTGGTGGCTCGGCGTTAGGGCTGATCTCAACGAGATCCAAACCAGATTCTTCTGCTGTAGCCAGTGCTTCTTGGATCGAAACGATACCTACAGACTCACCGTCTGCGCCAGTTAAACGAACTTCACGAACGCCACGAATTTCACCGTTTAAACGGTGCTGGTTTTGCTTGACCGGAACTTGGCCACGTCTTCCGCCTTTAATAGTTTATTCCTCCAGATTAAGCTTACGGCTTGCAATCTCAGCTTGGATATGTGCAATAAAATCATCCAATTTAAATTTACCAAGATCTTTACCTTTACGTGTACGTACTGCGATTTCGCCAGCTTCCATCTCTTGGTCGCCACAAACCAACATGTACGGAACACGCTTCAAAGTGTGTTCGCGGATTTTAAAGCCTATTTTCTCATTTCTCAAGTCTGCTTTTGCTCGAATGCCACATTTTTGTAGCTTTTGAGCGACTTCATGAGCATAGTCGGCTTGTTTATCCGTGATATTTACAACAACAGCCTGCTCTGGCGCCAACCAAGTTGGGAAGAATCCTGCGTATTCTTCAATCAGAATACCGATAAAGCGTTCAAGTGAACCCAAAATCGCACGGTGGATCATCACCGGAATTAAGCGTTCATTGCTTTCACCAACGTAAGTGGCACCTAAACGTGTAGGCAAGTTGAAATCGAGCTGCACTGTACCACATTGCCACGCACGATCTAAACAGTCGTAGAGTGTAAACTCAATTTTCGGACCATAGAACGCACCTTCGCCTTCCTGAATTTCAAATGGAATGTCCATTGCCTTCAGAGAATCGATCAGCGCTTGTTCTGATTTGTCCCAAATTTCATCGCTACCCACGCGCTTTTCAGGGCGAGTAGACAACTTCACCACGATATTTTGGAAGCCAAAAGTCGTGTAAGTGTCATACACCATCTTGATGCACGAAGTCACTTCTTGTTGAATTTGATCTTCAGTACAGAAGATATGCGCGTCATCTTGAGTAAAGCCACGCACACGCATGATACCGTGTAGTGAACCTGATGGCTCGTTACGATGACAGGAACCAAACTCAGCCATGCGCAATGGCAGATCACGGTAAGATTTCAAACCTTGGTTGAAAATCTGGATGTGACCCGGACAGTTCATCGGCTTGATCGCGTATTCACGGTTTTCTGATGAAGTGGTGAACATCGCATCAGCGTATTTATCCCAGTGACCTGAACGTTCCCAAAGCACACGATCCATCATTAATGGACCTTTTACTTCTTGGTAACCGTATTCGTTCAATTTTTGGCGAATAAAGATTTCCAGATCACGGAAGACTGACCAACCGTTATGGTGCCAGAACACCATGCCCGGCGCTTCTTGCTGCATATGGAACAGATCAAGTTGCTTACCGATTTTACGGTGGTCACGCTTTGCAGCTTCTTCAAGGCGAGTTAAATGCGCTTGCAGAGCTTTCTTATCATGGAATGCTGTACCGTAGATACGTTGCAGCATTTTGTTGTCGCTGTTACCGCGCCAGTATGCACCAGCAATGTTCAGCAATTTGAAGTTTTGACAAAAGCCCATGTGCGGTACGTGTGGACCACGACACATGTCGATGTATTCTTCGTGATGGTAAAGACCCGGGCGATCATCACGCGCCACGTTTTCATCAAGAATTTCGATTTTGTAGCTTTCGCCACGCGATTCAAAGGTATCGCGCGCTTCCTGCCAGCTCACTTTCTTTTTGACAACCGCGTATTTGGTTTTTGCTAACTCAACCATGCGAGCTTCGATTTTCTCAAGATCTTCTTGAGAGAGAGACTGCTCAAGATCGATGTCGTAGTAAAAACCGCTGTCGATGGTTGGACCGATCGCCATTTTCGCATTTGGGTAAAGTTGCTTAAGCGCGTGGCCAAGCAAGTGCGCACATGAGTGACGCACGATTTCCAGACCATCTACTTCATCTTTAGTCGTGATGATTTCGAGGCTGGCATCGTGTTCAATCAGATCGCAAGCATCAACGCGAGCACCATTCACACGACCTGCAATGGTCGCTTTCGCAAGACCTGGACCGATAGATTGGGCAACTTCGAGAGTAGATACTGGGTTGTCAAAATGACGCTGACTACCGTCAGGAAGAGTAATAATAGGCATGTATTATCCTTACAGTGGTGTTGCACACCAAGCAACACTTGTGTGAAAAAATTACGCTTTAAATTCATTCTGTAATAAATAGCGGCGTAACGAGTTCAAAAAATTCGGTACAAATTTTGGCGCAAATACGGATGCACCAGCTTAAGTACGTTGCAGCATCATAAACCAATAAGCTGAAATGACAACCGCTTTCTCGGTTAGCTCAGGCTGTAAACCTAGGTTTCAAAAAGCACATAAGGAAGGTTTCCCTTCCTTTGCTAATAAGCGTTACTCATAAGAATGACACTGAAGAAATTATGCTCCGCGATAATAACGCTGAGGCACAAAAGGCATTTTTTCGACGGTCATCGGCAGCATCTTCCCGCGCACTTCGGCAAACACTTCACTGCCTAAAACGGCGTGCTCATTGCTGACATAAGCCATTGAAACCGGTTTGTCGGCCGTTGGGCCTGCAGTACCACTGGTCACAACACCAATTTTGTTGCCTTGCGCGTCAAACAGCTCGGTGCCTTCGCGTACTGGTGCTTTGGTTTGTCCGACCAAACCTACGCGTTTACGGCTGACTTGTTTGGTTTCAATCTGGCTGAGAATAATCTCTGCACCAGGGAAACCACCTTCACGCGCACCACCTTTGCGGCGAACAGGCTGAATCGCCCACAGCAAGCTAGCTTCGACTGGCGTTGTGGTTGGGTCAAGATCGTGTCCATAGAGACACAAACCACACTCCAAACGCAGTGAGTCGCGCGCACCAAGGCCTATCCACTCCACTTCTGCAAAATCCGTCAGTTTACGAGCCAGTGCCACCGCTTTATCTGCAGGCACTGAGATTTCGTAGCCATCTTCACCGGTGTAGCCACTGCGACTGACAATACATTCTGCACCATCGATCTCAAGGAGTTGAACATCCATAAACAGCATCTTGGCAACGGCAGGTTGCAAACGTGCGAGCACTTGCGCCGCTTTCGGACCTTGCAGCGCGAGCAGAGCGCGATCTTCAATCACTTCCATCTCAACATCCGCAGGCAGATGCGCTTTTAGATGCGCAATGTCTTGCGCTTTACACGCCGCGTTCACCACCACAAACAGATGATCCCCCATATTGGCCACCATCAAATCATCCATAATGCCACCTTGGGCATTGGTGAAAAACGCATAACGCTGTTTGCCAACAGGGAGATCAATAATATCAACCGGAACCAAGCTTTCTAATGCGGCAGCCGCTTGAGCACCGTACAAACGCAGTTGCCCCATGTGGGAAACATCAAACAGACCGGCTGCTTCACGGGTGTGTAAATGCTCCTTTTTCACCCCAAGGGCATATTGAACTGGCATATCGTAGCCCGCAAAAGGCACCATCTTTGCGCCAACTTCAATGTGTAGCGCATGTAGCGGTGTGGTCAGTAAGGTTTCGTGTTGTTCAGTCATTCTTGTTCTCCATATAAGCCAAAGCTGCGCTTTTGGCGCAATCTACCGTGGCAAGATTCCCTTAGTGAGGAAACTATGTTTCCGATAATAAACAAGCCGAGCTCGTTTTAGAGGATTCACCAAATTAAAACAGTGCTCACCATCACAGTTAACAACATTGTTAAGGAATAGTTATCAAAAACCACCACCAACACACTCCACGTCTTGGGTTGTTGTACGCGGATATTTCGGATAGGAAACTCACTATCTTGCGGTTACCCACAAGATCAGCGCATCTTCTTCACTCACTGAAACCAGCATGTGTCCCATGTTCGCGTCGTAATACACACTGTCCCCTTCCACCAGATGTACCGGCTCATAAAATTCGCTGTAGAACATCACTTCACCTTCGAGGATCAGCAAAAACTCTTCACCATCGTGACGCACCCAATCGCTGTACTCTTCAAACGCTCTGGCACGCACACGGCTTTTGAACGGCATCATCTTTTTGTTAGAAAGTTGAGTCGCGAGCAATTCATGTTCATAGGTTTGTGTTGGGTGCGGTTTTCCTGCTTCTTTACGGGTAATGTCTCGCCGCCCTGTAGCAACAATTTTCTTTGGTGGCTCAAAGAGTTGCGGCATATCAATCTGCAAACCATGCGCCAATTTTTGCATGGCCTGAAAGGTTGGCGAAATCTGCTCGTTTTCAATTTTGCTCAGTGTAGAGCGAGCGAGCCCAGTGCGCTGGCTAGCTTCTTCAAGCGTAATACCTAATCGCGTGCGGATATCTTTGATCCGCTGACCCAGCTTGAGTGGCTCGATGCCTTGTTCGCCCGATTCACGCGCCAAAGTGATGGATGGGTACTCATCATAAATGTCTTCTGACATGCTTTCCCTCTCGTTGTAAAACTTCCTGTGTGCCGAGCATTGTGGCATGAAGCGATTTGTTGATTAAAGAGTACACAAAGAAATAAAGCCACTTTTGCTAAGCAGATCAGAAACCAAGTTTCCTATAGGAAATTTTTGATTGATTGTTCTGTAAGCAAAGAGTATGTTACCGACTTGTTAGATGAAGAGATGCAATCACTCGCGGCTCTTAGCTGATTTTTCAGTTTATCTTATCACCGCGAGTTTTCGACCCTACGCATTGGGGTTATGTTGCCAAGGTTTAGGGCAATCTAGATTAGGAATGACTCAGCCGATCGCGATAGGTATCGCGATCAGAAAAAGGAGCGATAACCCCATCTTAGTGCGGTTATCAGATTGGAAGGCCATCTACTATGAATGCAAATCTAAACAAAGCTTATCCCAACGTTAGCCTTGAGAACTTCTTCTCTACCCCACTGGCGGCGACCAACGATGCGGTATTTGCCGCCATTCAAGCTGAATACACCCGCCAAAATGAACAGATCGAACTGATTGCCTCTGAAAACATCGTCTCTAAAGCCGTAATGCAGGCGCAAGGCACTTGCCTGACTAACAAATACGCCGAAGGTTATCCCGGCCGTCGTTACTACGGCGGTTGTGAGCATGTTGACAGCGTTGAGCAGATTGCTATCGAACGCGCCAAAATGCTTTTTCAGTGTCAATACGCAAACGTTCAACCACACTCAGGCGCTCAAGCGAATGGCGCTGTGATGCTTGCTCTGCTGCAACCGGGCGATACCATTATGGGTATGTCGCTGGATGCGGGCGGTCACCTCACCCATGGTGCGCGCCCTGCTCTTTCAGGTAAATGGTTCAATGCGGTGCAATACGGAGTGGATCGTCAAACTCTCGAAATTAACTACGATTCTGTTCGTGCGCTGGCGTTAGAGCACAAACCCAAAATGATCATCGCAGGCGGCAGTGCCATTCCTCGCACTATCGATTTTGCTCAATTTCGCGCGATTGCTGACGAAGTTGGCGCGCTGTTAATGGTCGATATGGCGCACATTGCTGGTCTGGTGGCTACCGGTGCACATCCAAGCCCGCTGCCGCATGCTCATGTCGTCACCACTACCACACACAAAACTCTACGTGGCCCGCGCGGCGGCATGATTTTAACCAACCACGAAGAGATCAATAAAAAGATTAATTCTGCCGTGTTCCCTGGTTTACAAGGTGGTCCACTGATGCACGTGATCGCCGCTAAAGCAGTGGCATTTGGTGAAGCGCTCGGCCCTGAATTCCGCACTTATATTGATTCGGTGATCGATAACGCAAAAGTGCTGGCCGAAGTATTGCAAACTCGCGGATGTGACATTGTGACTGGCGGAACGGATACGCATCTCATGTTGGTCGATCTTAGGCCTAAAGGTTTGAAAGGCAACCAAGTTGAACAAGCCTTAGAGCGTGCAGGGATCACGTGTAACAAAAATGGCATCCCATTTGACGAAGAGAAGCCTATGATTACATCGGGCATTCGTTTAGGTACGCCTGCCGGAACCAGCCGAGGTTTCGGCCGTGAAGAATTCAAACTCATCGGTGAGTGGATTGGGGATGTTCTGGATGGTTTGGTGGCCAGCCCAGAAGGCAACCCAGACGTTGAGCAACAAGTGCGTAAACAAGTGAAAGCACTGTGCCAACGCTTCCCGCTCTATCAATAGCTTTTTATCAGTACGATATTTTTTGGAGAATACGCAATGGACAAGACACTGAAGTTCACAGAAAGCCATGAATGGGTTCGCGACAACGGTGACGGTACAGTAACCATCGGCATCTCTGAGCACGCCCAAGAAATGCTCGGTGACGTAGTGTTTGTAGAGTTACCTGAAATCGATGCCGAAATTGATGCAGGTGACAGCTTTTCACTGGTTGAATCGGTGAAAGCCGCTTCTGACATCTATGCACCAGTGACCGGTGTCGTCATTGAGGTCAACGAAGATCTGCAAAACAGCCCAGAGCTGATTAATGAAGAGCCTTACGATGGCGGCTGGATCGTGAAAGTGAAAATGTCCGATCCTGATGAACTCAAAGATCTAAAAGACGCGGAAGAGTACCTAGCTTCAATCGAAGAAGACTAAGCACAATATGCATGAGAAAGCTGCCCTTCAGGGCGGCTTTTTTTCAAAGTCACTCACCGCAAATGAGTGATGTTTGATCGCCAAGTGAGTGGTGATTCCACCAAGGTTGTTCGCATGCTCACATGGAAAGAAGGTAAAGGACAATGACAGAATTACTTCACAGCCTAAGCACACAAAATGAGTTCGTTGCACGCCACAACGGGCCAGATAAACAAGAACAAGTCACTATGCTTAATACGGTGAATGCGGAAAGTTTGGATGCGCTGATCGCCCAAACCGTGCCTGCACAAATCCGTTTAGAAGCGCCAATGCAGCTCGCGCCCGCTCAAAGCGAAGCTGAGATGCTAGCGACCATTCAATCGTTCGCTAAGCTTAACCAGATTAAACGGACTTTCATCGGTCAGGGTTACTACAACACCTTCACGCCCAACGTCATTTTACGTAACGTGATGGAGAACCCGGGCTGGTACACCGCTTACACCCCTTATCAGCCAGAGATTTCGCAAGGCCGTCTTGAATCGCTGCTTAACTATCAGCAGATGGTGATGGATCTAAACGCGATGGAGATTGCGAACGCGTCACTGCTGGATGAAGCGACAGCGGCGGCCGAAGCGATGGCACTGTGTCAACGCGCAGGCAAGAGCAAAAGCAACTTGTTCTTTGTTGCCGATGATGTGCATCCACAAACCATTGAAGTGGTGAAAACTCGCGCCGCATTCCTTGGCTTTGAGGTAAAAGTCGATTCGATTGACAACATCACTCAACAAGAAGCTTTTGGCGCACTGCTACAATACCCGGGCACTACCGGTGAAGTTCGCGATCTGACTGACATCATCGCCAAAGCACAAGCCAACAAAACCTTAGTCACCGTGGCGACCGATTTGCTCGCCAGCGTGCTGCTCAAACCTGCGGGTGAAATGGGCGCAGATGTGGTGATTGGTTCAGCGCAGCGCTTTGGTGTACCTATGGGTTACGGCGGCCCACACGCGGCGTTCATGGCAACACGTGATGCGCACAAACGCACCATGCCGGGACGTGTGATCGGTGTTTCGATCGATGCGAAAGGCAATCAAGCCTTACGTATGGCAATGCAAACCCGTGAGCAACACATTCGCCGTGAAAAAGCGACCTCCAACATCTGTACTGCGCAAGCGCTGCTGGCCAACATGGCCGCGTTTTATGCGGTGTACCATGGTCCACAAGGTCTGCGCACTATTGCGCGCCGCACTCACCACCTCACCGCGATTCTTGCTGCTGGCTTAACCAAAGCGGGTTACGAACTGGCGCATCAGCATTTCTTTGATACGCTGGCGATCAATGCGGGCGCAAAAACCGATGCTCTGTACCAAGCTGCGCAACAAGCAGACATCAACCTGCGTAAGCTACCTAATCAGCTTGGCGTGAGCTTTGATGAAACCACGACAGTGGCAGACGTTGAAGCGCTCTTTGCGATCTTTGGTATTAAAGAAGAGGTTCATGCACTTTCAGACCGCATTGCGACCAATGAGTTCGCAGCGGTTCCGGAAAGTTGCCGTCGTCAAAGCGCGTTTTTGACTCACCCTGTGTTTAACACGCACCACAGTGAAACTCAGATGCTGCGTTATATGAAGCACCTGGAAAACAAAGATTTCTCTTTGACTCACGGCATGATCCCGCTAGGCAGTTGCACCATGAAGCTCAACGCTACCGCGGAGATGATCCCTGTCACTTGGCCTGAATTTGGCGCACTGCATCCGTTTGTACCGAAAGCACAGGCGGCAGGCTATGCGGCATTGGCTGAAGACCTGAAGCAAAAACTGTGTGAAATCACGGGGTACGATGCTTTCTCACTGCAACCTAACTCAGGCGCTTCCGGTGAGTATGCTGGTTTGATCGCGATTCAGCGTTATCACCAAAGCCGTGGCGAAGGCCACCGCAATGTTTGCCTCATCCCAAGCTCTGCACACGGCACCAACCCAGCTACCGCAGCAATGGTGTCGATGAAAGTCGTGGTGGTGAATTGCGATGAAAACGGCAACATTGATATGGTTGACCTTGCCGACAAGATTGAAAAGCACAAAGACCATCTTTCCAGCATCATGATCACCTACCCTTCAACGCATGGCGTGTATGAACAACAAGTGCGTGAAGTGTGTGAAATGGTGCATGCAGCAGGTGGTCAAGTTTACCTTGATGGCGCGAACATGAACGCGCAAGTGGGCTTAACGTCACCGGGCTTTATTGGCTCAGACGTATCACACCTGAACTTGCACAAAACGTTCTGTATTCCACACGGCGGCGGCGGCCCAGGCATGGGACCTATCGGCGTGAAATCACACCTCGCGCCTTTCCTACCGGGACACATTGAAGGTGGCGTAGAGGGCACTGATTTCGCGGTTTCCGCCGCTGATCTCGGCAGCGCATCCATTCTGCCGATCTCTTGGGCCTATATTGCGATGATGGGTGCAGAAGGTTTGGCTGAAGCCACCAAGCTCGCGATTTTGAATGCTAACTATGTGATGGAGCGTCTGCGTCCACACTACCCGGTCCTTTACCGCGGAGCCAATGGTCGTGTGGCGCACGAGTGCATCATCGATATCCGTCCTCTGAAAGAAGAGACCGGCATTAGCGAAGAAGATATTGCCAAACGCCTGATGGACTACGGCTTCCACGCGCCAACTATGTCATTCCCAGTCGCGGGCACCTTAATGGTTGAGCCCACGGAATCGGAAGATTTGGCGGAGCTGGATCGCTTCTGTGATGCATTGATTGCGATTCGTGGCGAGATCGACAAGGTGAAAAATGGCGAATGGCCGCTTGAAAGTAACCCTCTAGTGCATGCGCCGCATACCCAAGCGGATCTGCGCGAAGAGAAGTGGGATCGTCCATACTCACGTGAAATCGCCTGCTTCCCATCGGCGCACACCAAAGCCAGCAAATACTGGCCAACGGTGAACCGTGTCGATAACGTGTACGGCGATCGTAACCTCGTCTGTTCATGCCCAAGCATTGACAGTTATCAGGACTAATCGGTCATCCGGATGACCATTCGTATAACAAAGGCGAGCCAGAGTGCTCGCCTTTTTCATAGCTTTTTTCGGGACGTCATCAAATCGCAGCAAAACAGACATCTTCTCGTCAAATCACAAAGTTAACGTTGACAGGCGGCAGTAAAGGATGACCAGCCATACGGCTTATCATCGCTGTTGTGAGACTTTTCTCGTCCCAATTTAACTTCTGTGAATTTAATTTCTGCGAAGATTTTGGCGTCCTATTGGACGCCATTTTTTATGCTTGCTAAGCCTTGTATTAGTCGGCTTGCAAGACAAGACGAGCATTATGCGGTTGTACGGGTCGATTATTATGTCCCATCACGGCACTAAGATGCTGCTCTTGTTGATTCGACAAATGTGCTGGCTCTTTTAACACAATCCAACGCACCCCTTCGCTACAAGGTGGCGTTGTCAGTGAACCATTGAAGCGATAGTAGTGCTTCGATTCTGGGATCCAATCAGCCAAAGGGATCCCTTGCGTGAGCTGAGCCGAATTCCCTTTGGTCGGCATATCCGCCGTGAGAGCCTTAAGCAGCGGATTCTCCGAACCCACTTGGTACATCACCGCAACAACCGCCAGATTGCCTTGCTCATCGGCATGAACAAAATGCGCTTCCAGTGGGAATTGTTTTCCTTTTAGCAAATTTTCAGAAGGGGTATGAAAGTGAAACTGCTTAAGCTGAAACGTTTTACCATCGATCTGCAGTGGGTTATTACCACTGACTATCGCTTGTAAAGTGTGCCCGTTATTGAGCAGACCAACCACTTGACCTTGATAATTGAGCGTGAAAGGCTGTAGATCCGCTTCTACGCTTTGCGCGACATCAATCGGGCTTTGATTTTTACCCTCTGCGCAAAGCGGGGCGACTTTGCCCCAATGTTCTGGTGCATGTTCTCCTTCATACCCCCATTCGGAAGCCTGCACGCCGAAGCTCATACTGGCCGCCATCGCTAATACCCACGTTGCCTTTTTCATAGTCCCTCACTTAAATGATTGATTGAGTAATGGTTTAGGTTTGACATGGTGCAGAATAGCGTTGGCAGACAAAATGAATATGTTCGGAATATAAGATTCTAGAAACTCATCACGGCAGAATGTAATCGACAACTTACTCAAATAAGATTGACTGGCACTCACTCAAAAACACTTTACAATGTCGCCTCCTGTTATGACCCAAAGAAGAGTAATGCCATGGAGCGTGACTACACTTATCAATGCCTGCGTGCAATGGATAAACAAGAACTAACCGAATTCAGTTTGCGCATTTTGCACCGTTTGATCAGCGAAGAGACTTTACGTGAGTTGTACCGCTTTGATGATGAAGAATTTGAAGGCGAAGAAAAAGCACACATGGCACATATTGATGCAATGGTGAAAATGCACGCGATCGCTTTAGGCCAGCTACCTGCGATGTTTGAAGGCTCAGATCAAACGATACAAAATACCCAGCGCATGACACGCCTTTTGATGTGGCACTTTTATGCCATTGCCTTTCATTTAGAGCAGAGTGTGGATTTAGAAACCCATTGTGCGGAAGTGGAAAAACTGATCGCGACACAACCAGAAAACGCACTGGCATGGTCAACCCAGTTGACCGAACTGTTATATCGTTACGCGGAATTGTAAGTCTATCGATAAAAAGTGGCAGACATTTTACTGCCACTTGATGAGAGAGCGTCTATAAAGCCAACCGTGAGGATCGAGCCCTTAGCCAGTCAGGTTATTTGGCGAGATGGGTGTACTCGATGATCACCTGATTTCCTTCGACATAAACACGTTTAATATCCCCATCGACGGTAACGCGGTTTTGCAGATGCACAAGCTTTTCACCAGAGCGGGTTTTACGTTTTAGCGTAGGCAACACGCTGTGCGGCTCAACATGGAGATGCTGGCAAAAGCGGCTGACGAAAGACATAGAAAGCGGCGCATCACCACGCAACAGTTCAGAAAACTCCCCCTGACTCACACCTAGTCGCTTAGTCATCTCCATCTGAGTCATGTGCATTTTGGCTTTCTTGGTCATCCAGACGTCGTACAGCGCCTTACGGTCTTCTTGGTTCAGTTCCATTTCTGCCTCTCCTCTCGTTGTTGCGAATGGCCGATACCATGCCAGAATTCTTAGAGCAACGTGTCAATCTGATGTGAGTTTGCGATGTGTATTGTTCATCGAACAACAAACTGAGATCAAAATCCCAGTTTGTAGTGAGAATACTATCGATAAGGATAAGCTACCGAGTACTGCGTTCAAAACCAGCCAGAGAAGAGTAACTTGAACCAATCCATCAGACGTTTAAAGAACCAGCCCTGTGCGACCGATTCTTGGCTAACCAATTTGGCCTCACCAACCTTTTCTTCATCGATGTAGTAGAAAATCGAACCCACCACATCACCTTTGGCGATCGGCGCTTCAAGCGTTTTATCCCATTGGATCATAGCATTGAGTTTTTTCACGTCGCTGCGCGGCAGTGTTAAGTAGACAGTATCAGCACTGCCCAAAGCCACTTCGTTTTTATCCCCATACCACAGGCGCTGATTTTGGATCACCGTGTCTTTTTGATGTGGGGTCACCGTTTCATAAAAACGGAAACCATAACTGAGCAACTGTTTACTTTCTGCTTCACGACTCTTAACGCTTTTTGACCCCATTACCACTGAAATGAGGCGCATCTCGCCACTGGTGGCCGAGCTGGCTAAACTGTATCCCGCACCACTTGTGTAGCCCGTTTTCAACCCATCGACATTCATACTTCGATCGCGCAACAAACCGTTACGGTTGTGCTGAGTAATGCCGTTGTAGGTAAATGAGAGCTCACTATACAGCGGGTAGATTTCCGGTAGTTCACGAATAATCGCACGGCCCAGTAACGCAATGTCATAAGGTGTACTGTACAACGCAGGGTTATCCAGCCCGTGTGGGTTAGCAAACGAGCTATTGTTCATCCCCAATTGCTGCGCCCACGAGTTCATTAGACTCACAAACGCCCCTTCCGAACCCGCGACATGCTCGGCAATTGCCACACTGGCATCATTCCCTGATTGCACGATCAAACCGCGGTAAAGATCCATCAAATTGACGTAAGTGCCCACTTCAATGAACATTTTTGATGAATCAGGGAATTTCTTAGCCCATGCGTTATTGCTGATCCGCACTTGGTCATCCGCATGGATATTGCCACGCTTCATCTCTTGTCCTGCGACGTACGAGGTCATGAGTTTGGTTAAGCTGGCCGGATTGAGTTTTTGATGTGCGTTGTGTTCGACCAGAACTTTACCTGTATGGAAATCGATTAGAACATAACCGTTAGCGGCCAATTGTGGCGGCTCGGGTACGACGGTCAAAGCGGAAAAACCTAACGTTGGCACAAATGCCATACAAGCCATTGAAAACCTGACGAGAAACTTGGTGCTGGTCATAACGTGTCCCCCAATAAAATACTAAGCAAGCAGTATAACCAACTGCGACTTTAGCACAGCTTCTCTTTACTAACTCTTACAGTTGCAGGCCGAGTACTTACATTGTGTTACAGATCCCAACCGACTTAGCGCACCACACTCAGCCGGTCAGTCATGAAGAATCCCTATCTGAGGCTCATTTCTGCAATGAAAGCATCCAAATGAGTGCGCATGGTATGCGGGTTCATCAATACCACTTTTTCTCCCGGCAGATGCAAGCAGTGTCCCTCAGGGTCATAATGAGTACGCGTTAGCGATTCAACCCAGTTACTGTTTAAGGTTTGCCCTTTGCGCGCAAGAAAGTGGCTACGATGATACAGAGTATGAGTCACCATCTTCTCGACATAATCTGGATATTGACTGAGATCCATCTCTAGAGCGAACGCATCACGAGCCGATTTTACACTCGGAGGATAGAGACGAAATGCCACGCTCGGACCATTATTTTGTTCTGCAATCAATTTGCAGTGCGGCAGCGTCGCTAACTGTGCACGCAGATAACTGGCGTTTTGTAAACCGTGCGCGATGATGGTTTGATAGCCATCAATCCCCATCATTTGCAATGCTGAATAGGCGGCAAACACCCCAACCGCACTGCGTGAGCATTCTATCGTGGCTTGTAAATGCGTTTCTTGTTGCCGCGCAGTTTCAAAATAGGAGAAATAACTAGGATCAGATTTGAGTGCCTGTAAATCATGGCTATTTTTTATCATCACCAAACTGGAGGTGTAGGGTACATAACCCCATTTCTGGAAGTCCACGGTAAACGAATCCGCCCACTGCAGCGCACGAATTTTAGGTAGCCATTCGGTGATGGCCGATAAGGTCGCAGCATTAATCGCCAACGGGTTACGCTGTAAATCGTAACTTGCGAAAAACAGCAAACTCCACCCTACCGCCGCATCAACATGGATATGTGGTTTACGACGCACTCCGTATTGATGGCAGAGCGATTCACGGATGTCATACACCGCTTTGATATCATCCAGCGCGAACGTATCGGTCGTGCCAAACGTGAGCATGATGGTTGGCACAACTTGCTGCTGCTCAAAGCAGCGACTGAGCTGGCGATGCAGATCAATCAAGTCAATTTCGTTATTGTCGTTGACTCGGACACGGATGACCTGTGATTGCACACTGATCCCGAGCAGCGCCAAATTTGTCATGTTCGAGTAGTGTCCCGCCTCCGAATTCAGCATCCGCAAGGAACCTGTCGAGATGCCCTGAGAAATGGAACTGGGTAATGCTTTGCGCAGCCCAAGCAGGTATCCATATAAATTACAAAACGTTCCTCCTTGGGTAAAAATTCCGGTCGCCTGCTCGGTAGAATAGCCCGCCAGTGAAGCAATTTGCCGTACCACCAACTTTTCTAACTCCGCCGCCATACCCGAATATTCGCCGTACACCAAATTGGGATTGGCAATCATCGCCAGTAATGCACCATGAATAGCGGGATCACTCGGCGTTGAAATCACATTCTCGACCGAGCGAGGATCGTCCCAATTTTTCGAATGCTGCGCGGCATAAAGAGCGACCTCATCAAATGGCTTGCCTTGATAACGTGAAAAAGGGGGCACTTCCTCTCGGGTAGTCAGCTGTTTAAACAGATGATGATCGTAAACGGGTGACTCTCGACGCGATTGCAAAAGCGGTTGGATCTCCAATGAACGATACAGCGGCCACAATGCCGGATCGCGGGAAAAAAACTTCGCTTTTACGGCGAAGTAATGTTGCTCAAAACGCGGATTGAGCTGGTTGGCAGGCAGCGCCAACCAGCGATCAGATAACGCATGACTCATGATTGAACACCTTAATTAACGCAGTTTAAATTTGCCTACTAGCTGTTCTAATTCATGATTCGAGTGAGAAAGCGATTCTGTCGCGCCCACGGTCTGTCTTCCGCTGACCACAAGAGACTCCACTATCTCACGGATTGAGAGCATGTTACGGCTAAGCTCTGCCGCCACCGTACTTTGCTGCTCTGTCGCCGCCGCAATTTGTGTGCTGAGATCATCAATGTCGCTCACCGATGCACTCATCATATTCAGGCTACCTGAAACTTCAGAGGTTTTATCCGCCGTCGTTTGACACTGCTGCTTAGTACGCTCCATCGCCCCCACGACGCTGTCGGTACCTTCCAGCAATTTCGTCAACATATCGGAGATTTCCGTGGTGCTGTTTTGCGTTCTTGCCGCTAAAGCACGCACTTCATCGGCCACCACCGCAAAACCACGACCTTGTTCACCCGCTCGCGCCGCTTCAATAGCGGCGTTCAAGGCGAGCAAATTGGTCTGCTCAGAAATCGCGCCAATCACACTCAACACTTCGCTGATTTTGTTTGCATCACGATTCATGCTAGAGATGCTTTCCGACATTTTCTCAACATCATTGACCAACGAGGTCACGGTTGAAACGGCATTATTCACAATCACCAAAGATTGCTGCGCTTCTTTGCTCGCCGCTTCCGTGATCTGATTCGATTGCGTCACACTTTCCGCCACCGTGCGCGCACTCTCACTCATTTCAGTAATCGCAGTGACCACCTGATCGGTTTCGGAAGAGTGAGAAATCAACATCTGTTCGTTCTCTTTCGCCGTCTGGCTTAACTGCTCAATGCTGCTTGAAATGATCTGAGTCGTATCGGAAATTTGCAGCATCATGTTTTGTAAATTGCCTGAAAAACGGTTGAAGCCTTCACTGATTTGCGCCAAGTCATCATTACCATTCACTTCCAGTCGGCGAGTCAAATCACCACTGCCTTGAGCCAAATCCAGAACCGCGACTTTCAAACGCAGCAAAGGTTTATAGATTTGGTTGATGATGAAGATGATCACCCCAACACTGATCGCGATAAGTATTACCCCCGTCGTGAGCGCATTAGCCACAGCGACATCGACATCCGCTAACGCGGTGGCTTTATCGACAAACACCATCAAGGTCCAATACATATCATCGGTTAGATTGACCCGTTTGTAATAACCATCAAATTCGATCCCAAGATAAGGAAACGAGAGATGCCCACTCTCTTGACGATGAAACCCGTCTTCCATTTCACGAAATGATGGGCTGACTTGTGAAGGTGTGCGGCCAATATCGTTAGGATCATCGCTAGCAAAAAACACCGCATTTTTGTCGGTCAGCGTGGCCGCTCCTCCAGCAAAACGCATGTTACTCACTTGGGTGATGATGTCATCAAGCTGGAAGTCACCCAGCACAGCCCCTACAAATTGACCTTGATGAAGAATCGGGCTAACGGCACTGATCACTTTTTTGCCTGTAACTTGATCTTGATAAATCTCAGTCAAAAATGGGCTACGACGACTTTTGGCCTGTTGATACCAGTCACGGTCAGTAAATTTAAACCGATTTGTCGTCACTCCCCCCTCTTTATCTATCGACATGTAAGAACGACCATCTTCGTAGGCCGTAATGACATTGGTGATTTGTGCCGCCTCAGCCAATAAGCGCACTTGATTGAGATTGTCCGCATCTGAAAGTTCAGGGTTAAACAACTTCGAACCATGAGATACAGCGTCATAACGACTTTTCACCCAAAACTCGAGTTCTGAAACGTGATAATTGAGCTTGTTTTGTGTTTCGGTGGTTAATGATTGAATCATCTCTCGTTTGAGAGAGAGCATATTAATCGTGCCTAACACCATTAGCGATATGGTCACCAAGATGACCACACTGGCGTATATTCTTCCTTTGAATCCTAGAGTCATGACTCCCCTGCAGTTTTCATGCATGTGATTGCGGTTCCTCTTCAGGTGGGTTCGAATCTTAGAGTAATAGAATGAAATGACACGAGAGCCACCTAGCCAACCTTTAAAACTTGGTGCATAGATTCAAGATATGCAAGCTCTATCACAGAAAGTTCAAATATTCAGAAGAGCAAAGTCCAGTTAAAGCCATGAATATCAAAGGGATGTTTATTCGTGAATTTTATGCAATAAAGAGTCATAGAAAGGAAAAGCACAAGAGCAGCTAAAAGCTGCTCTTGTAACAATCAATGAAGGGTTAAGTGCTTATTTTTGGGTTAGATAAGGATATTCAACGCAACCTAGTTTCGCAGAAATACGTGCCGCAGCCTGGTGCAGCTCTTGCACATATTCAACCTGCTTTTGCTCAGTAAAACGAATTGTCGGCAGTGAAACGCTCATACCTGCAACCACACGGTTAAAACGATCATAAACAGGTACAGCCAAACAGCGCAATCCAACTTCTTGCTCTTCATTATCTTGAGCAAAGCCTTGTTCCTTAACGATGGGCAGCTCTTTCAACAGTGAATCCACATCGCTGTGTGTATTTTCTGTCGATTGAGTAAATTCTACCTCAGCCAAAATTTGGCGAACTTCCTCTTCACTGCGCTCAGCTAACAAAACTTTACCTATTGCCGTCGAGTAAAGCGGGTTACGACGGCCGATACGAGATTGCATGCGTAGATTGTATTTCGAATCAATCTTGTGGATGTAGATGATACCATCACCATCCAACGCCCCTAGGTGTAAAGCTTCCATGGTTAAATCTGAAATTCGGCGCATTTCCACATCGGCCAATTCAACCAAGTCAACGTATTCTAGGGCTGCCGCCCCTAATTCAAACAGTTTCAATGTCAGTGAGTAATTTTCTGTTTCACCTTCTTGAGAAACATAGCCCATCGTTTTCATCGTCTGCAAAAAACGGTAAACCGTGCTTTTGGACATCATTAAGCGTTGAGCTAGGTCACTAATACCAATGTCTTTCTGAGTTGCTAGCGCTTGAAGAATACCAAAGGTTTTCATTACCGATGAAACAGATTCAGGTTGTTTATCAATTGTCATTTTTTATACCTATTACTTAATTCCGGCTTTTGACATGCTTAAATGTGCTGTGACCTACCAAGAACGGCGCAAATTACCGAACTTTTTTATTTAGCTCAAACAATTCAATACAACTGGTTTCAATGTTAGACGCCAATCTAAAATAATGTTCTACAAAAAAACAGACCCGAATTCGATTTTTTTGTTTTTTTCTCGCCCGAATTAACGAAAATTGTGAATTTTACGAGCTTTTGCGCACAAACTGGTTCAATAACAAATTGATAGCGAACTAAAACACAAGGTGAGTTATGCATCTAATCATCAAAAATCACTTAAAAACCTTGTGAAAATAACGATTGATAAACCCTTTTTCAGAAATCTGTTCGCGGCAAATATCCACGTCTTCGAACGATATATGCCGCAAACAGAGAGAGGTTTATCAGCTTCCGACTGCGTAGTTATAAACGGTTTCAGGTGGCAGCTCAGCCACTGGAACCGCAGAGATCAATTGCTTGGTATAGGCTTGCTGAGGATTAAAGATCACTTCATCCACGCTGCCTTGCTCCACAATTTTTCCATGTTGAAGGACAAGCACGCGATCACAAAAGTACTTCACGGTCGCAATGTCATGGGTGATTAAAATAAACGCGGTGCCATAGATATTTTGAAACTCAATCAGCAGATCCAGCACTTGTGAGCGTAGTGATACATCCAGCGCTGCCGTGGCTTCATCGGCAATCACCACTTTCGGAATCGTCACCAATGCCCGAGCAATCACGATCCGTTGCCGTTGACCACCAGAAAAGGCGTGCGGATAACGGCTCGAGAATTCAGGTGGTAAACCAACCCACTTCATGATGTTACGTACTCGCTCTTCACGCTGAGTTTTGTTCATTTCGGTGCGCAGTTTGACTAATGGCTCTTCGATGATATCGAACACTGTCATTCTCGGGTTCAGTGATGACCATGGATCTTGAAAAATCAAACGCATGTCCGCAAACAGAGGATCACGAACTTGCCGTTTATAACCAGCCAGTTCAATGGTGGTTTCACTTTTTTCATCGACATAAAGAATGGTACCGGAACTGGCCGGTGACATACCTAAGATGGCTCGACCAAGAGTACTTTTTCCAGAACCGGACTCTCCTACAATGCCCAACGATTCACCGGGGTAGAGCGTCAGCTCGGCATTATCTACTGCCGTCATCCAGCTCTTTTTCTGGAATATTTTGGCGGGCTTTTCAAAAATCTTTGTTACTGCCTGCAAGTCTAAAATCGGTTGAAGGCTTTTCTCTTCTCGCATCGCGTAAGGCACTTTAACTTTAGAGGGTTTTTCCAACGCCCGCGTGGCTTTCATCAACTTCTGAGTATAAGGGTGTTGTGGGTTTTCAAAGATTTGTCGAACGTCACCACATTCAACCAGTATTCCTTTCTCCATCACTGCGACACGATCTGAAATCTGTGCCACCACGCCAAGATCATGAGTAATGAACAAAATTGCCATACCAATCTCTTGCTGGAGTTTGTCGAATAAGTGCAGGATTTCCGCTTGGGTGGTTACATCCAAAGCCGTAGTCGGTTCATCCGCAATCAAGATGTCAGGACGGGAAGCTATCGCCATGGCAATCACAACTCGTTGGCGTTGCCCACCGGATAACTCAAACGAATACTTATTAATGAGGCTCTCTGGTTCCGGCATCTGCACTTGATACAGCAGTTCAATGGCTCGTTTGTGAGCATTTTCTTTACTGATACTTGGTTCAACTAAGCACAGCACTTCTTTAATTTGATCGCCAACCGTATGAACTGGGCTTAATGCCGCCATCGGCTCTTGCGATACCAACGAGAAGTTAAAACGGCGCAATAAGCGCATTTCAGCACTACGTGGATCGATTTGCGCTATGTCGATGGTTTCATTGGTCTCAGTGGTATAGAGGATCTTGCCAGAATCAATTCGACCGGGTTTATCCAACAGTTGCATGATGGCGGAAGAGGTCACGGATTTGCCGGAACCTGATTCACCGATCACCGAGAGCGTTTCACCACGATACAAATCAAATGATACCCCTTTCACTGCCTGAAAGTGCTCAGTACTGGTTGGGAAACTCACATTTAAATCGATGACTTGTAGAATTTTATTACTCATTATTTTGCTCCCTGATCATGGTATGGGTCGCAGGCATCGCGCAAACCATCTCCCACAAAGTTCATTGCCAATATCACGACGACAACCGCTACTGCTGGAATGAGTAGCCAAGAAGCATCTGCCAGTGCCCGAATATTCTGCGCCTCTTGCAGCAGCACACCCCAACTGACCATCGGAGCTTGCAAGCCTAAGCCCAAGAAGCTGAGCGCGGTTTCACCCAAAATCATCGCTGGGATCGCCAATGTAACGACCGCAATAATGTGGCTTAGGAAGTTGGGCACCATGTAGCGGCGAATGATTTCAAAGGGGCTGTTACCGTCCAGCCATGCTGCAGCGACATACTCTTCGTTACGCAGTGACATAAATCGGCTGCGTACCACACGAGCCATATCAGGCCATGACACTAGGCCGAGAATAATGGTGATGAGGAAATATTTGGTTAATGAGCTCCATTGTGCTGGTAAGGAGGCTGACAATGCCATCCACAACGGCAATGTCGGGATGGATTTCATGAATTCGATGCTGCGCTGAATAAAGTTATCAATCGCACCACCAAAATAGCCCGAAATACCACCGATCAAGATACCCAGCACAAACGTAGTGAATACCCCCATCAGACCAACCGAGAGCGAGATTCGCGCCCCATAAATGAGGCGAGATAACAAATCACGTCCCATACGGTCTGATCCTAAAATGAAGAACGGCTGCTTAGGATCTTTAGGAACAATGAGTTTATAGCTGAATGGGATGAACCCTAATAACTCATAGCTTTCTGTTTTTCCGAAGAAAGCAAAATAGGCTTTTTTATCTGGATTCAGCTCGTAATGACGTTTTAAGGTTCTTGGATCGGTTTTGCTGGTATAGAGATCCAAATGAGGAGCCCAACGCCAACCCGCATCTGTTTGTTCAAACAGGCTAACCGCTTGAGGTGGAGCATAAGTAAAACGTCGCCAGTTATCGCTTGGTTGAAACGGGGCAAAAAACTCCGCAAACAGAGCAATAAAATACACGATGACCAGAAACCATAAGCTATACCAAGCCAGCTTATGTTGGCGCATTTTTAAGCCAATTAACTGCCACTGAGTTGCTGTTGAGAGATCCAGCGTTTTCTTCTTGCGGCCAAACAGGCGGCCCACCCTTTGAATTGTAGAGGTTGTCATAATTAAAACTCCTTCGCTACGCCAACTCGTACCCGAGGGTCAACCCAGTACAAAAGTAAATCGGAAATTAAAGTACCAATGATGGTCAAGATGGACATGATAAGCAGGACATCACCCGCTACATACATGTCTTGGGCGCGCAGAGAGGCCAACATCAGAGGGCCCAGCGTTGGAATATTCATGACCTGACTGACGATGATGTCCGCACCCAGTAAGGCAGGAAGCATCCAGCCTATGGTTGAAACAATCGGCAGAATCGCGATGCGTACAGGGTATTTCAGGATAAGCTTCGCTTCAGTTTGCCCTTTCGCTCGCGCAGTTTTGACATACGGTTTTTTCAATTCATCGAGCAAGTTAGCGCGCATGATGCGAATAATGCCAGCCAACCCTGCGGTCCCTACCACCAGTATGTAGATCCAACTACGCGAAACGGCATCAAAGAATTTGCCCCAAGACATAGGTTGTTCAAGATAAGCTTCAGAATAGAGGCCAGAAACCATCGTATCGAAGCTGTAATAACCAATCAGCAGAGCAACAATCGCGATAACGAAGTTCGGCGTGGCCATGCCAATAAAACCGAAGATAGTGGCGACGTAATCACCCCAAGAATATTGGCGAAGTGCGGAATACATCCCGATTGGAATCGCAATCAAAAACTGAAACAGAAACACTGCAGCAGCCAGTGACACGGTGGGCCAGATACGAGGTTCAATCGTGTTCCAAACCGGTTGGTTGGTGGTCAGGGAAATACCCAAATCACCCGTCATTAAACCCAACATCCAGTATGCGTAGCGTTCGAGCAACGGCTTATCCAAACCATACATTTCGCGCATGGTATAAATCATCTGCGGATCAACGGTTTGCCCCATCGATTGCAGCTCAGCAATTTTAGATGAAGCAAAATCTCCGGGTGGAAGATCGATAACGGCAAATACAACAATCGAGACAGCGAAAAGCGTGACAAGTATCGACACCAAACGCTTACCTGCAAACAGAAAAAAACTGCTCATTACTGTTCCTTAATACGATACGGTAAATCACTAGCAAAATGGCTCATCTTCAATCTCAAGCTTTAGCCTATGTTGCGGGCAGTAAGTCGATCAAAGATTTAGCCTCATTCAAGTTCAATTTTATTAGAACGCATCGAATTTAATTTTTAAAACGCTTTTTCATATTTTTGCCGAGTAGATCATTATCGTTTTTAAGAAGCGTGATCACACCCAGACAATTCACCGTGCAAATGACATGGAATTTTGCATACAAGAAACCAAAGCAATCGCTCTAAATCGAGTAAGAACAACCAACGACAGTAGTAATCGCTTATTAGGAGCAATAAAAAACCCCATCCGAAGATGGGGTTGTCTAACGATCAAAGGGATGGAGTTACTTCGATTTCCACAGTTGACTCATTCGCATTGGCCCAGGAGTGGGAAAGTTGTATGACTGAGGCATGTTTTCAGGCACATTGTGCAGCTTGTTATTCACCACAACACCCGCAGGCATAGATTCCACGGTACCAATCACATAGAAGTTATCTTTAGCAATCTGGATGATCTCTTTCATATAGCCATTTTGCTCCTCCTGCGATGAGGTTTTTGTCAGTTTTTGCCACAGCTCAAGCTGGCGTTTAACATGCGCTGGCGGCTCAACTGCAAACTCATTGGTTGGCTCACTAACCCACAGGTAGTAACCCAATCCCCATGTTGATTCTGGGCTGAATGGCATGTAATGACGAGCATCGTCAATGATACCGACACCACCATCCCCGATGATTGGAATCATGTCGAAATCGTTGGTCAAACGAAGGTTAGTCACATGGTTGATTTCAAGTACACGAATGTCTAAATACACGCCGACAGCTTTCCATTGGTTTTTCACCAGTTCAAGTGAATCTGCCAATACGCCTTTATCCGCGACTTTTGAGAGCGCTTCAATCCGCAAACGTTGACCATTTTTGAGTAAGCGGTAGCCTTCTTTATCACGTTTATTCAAACCGAGTGAATCCAGAAGTTGGTTCGCTTTTTCAGGGTCAAATTCCGTGTACTGAGTCGCCATTTGCTCATCATAGAAAGGCGAAATCTTCAGTGGTGCAACTTGATAAGGGCCAACCGAGCCAGAGAACACCGTTTCACTGATCTCTTCACGGTCAATCGCGTGAGATAACGCAATGCGGAAATCTTTGTTTTGGAACAACTCACGCTTGAGTGGATCTTTCGTGGTTTGGTTCAGCGCAATCGCCAATTCAGTGCTGAGCGTGCTTGGACGGAACTCGTAGGTGTAACCCCCTTTCTTCTCATTTTCAATCAGAAGTGGGCGATAAGACGTTTGACCAATATGGCGATGTTGGTAATCCGCTTCGCCATTGGCAGCACGTAACACCATTTCTTCTTGATCTTCACTGTAGCGCCAGCGAACAGAATCTAAATAAGGCAGTTGGTTACCTTCAGTATCGACTTGCCAATAGTAAGGGTTACGCTCAAACACGGCATAACTTGCATTCGGTCCCGGAGGTGTAGCCACCTTCCATGCGGTTAACACTGGGCGATCAACGTTGGTGTAATGCTCAATAAAGTAGTGAGCTTCACATTTGGTTGCCGCATATTGACGCCATGAATCAAAGCCAGCCGCTTTCGCATTCGCAATCGCTTTATCATTGAACTTAGGTAAAAACTGTGAGCAGTAATGCTTAGGGAAGGCGGTATAGCTTTCACTATCGACCGTCGCAAGGCTACGGATAAACAGACCATTCGGTTTGCTCAACGTAATTTTGACTGTGTACGTATCAATCACTTCTGCGCGAGCGGCATCATGGGTTGGTAGAGCAAGTGGTCGGTTACCTGAGTGTTCTGGATCGCCCACAATATCATTGATATAAAACGCGATGTCCTCTGCAGTAAACGGAGAACCATCAGACCATTTCACACCTTTGCGCAAAGTGATCACAAATTCTGTGTTCTCAGCGTTAGACGTAAAACCGGTCGCCAAGTTTGGGATGATTTTTGAATAGGTAGAATCAAAGTTAAACAGGTTATCGTAAGCTACCGTACGAATGCGATGTCCGTTATCGACCACTTTACCTACTAGGTTTAAAGTGCCGCCGTATTGACCAATCGATTCATTCGGCTCAACCACCAATGGGTTTTCTGGTAAACGCTGTTCCACCGCTGGCAATTTGCCTGCTTTGACTAACTCTGCTAATTGTGGGGCTTCATTGTAGGTTGCTGCCCATGTTGAAAATGACAGCGCCGCCGCAACAGATAGTGCGATTTTGCCGAATATAGGGGTAAGGTTATGTTGTTTCATCAGTCACTCCCTGATGTTTTTGATTGTTCAAGTTTAAGTTAACGCCGCTTCATGCAACGCTTTTACTTCCTGCCGATATCTGAACCTCTAACTCCGTAATACCTCGATGCGTAACACCAGATATCGCAGGTACACATGCGTGTGGATAGAGGATGTTGGTATTGGGAGCACAGGGGTAACAATGGTTTTCCCCAGGTCCCCGAATTAATGCCAGTTCGCTAAATAATTGCTCTGACTCGATGCGTTTTGATGAAGGTTCACTGTGAGTAAACCAACCACGCCAAGCGTCAACACAATAACCTGTCTGAATGAAAGCCAATTCACGTTGGCTTTCAATTCGATGAATGCGGATTTCTTTTCCCTCTTTCAGGGTTTGGTAAGTCGTTACGTAACAACCGGTAAAAGGTGACCACTCTGAAACTAACGTGTCGCCCACTCGGTAGGTCCGATGGTTCGATTTCCGCCCATACCAACCATGGGTATCGGGATGTTGTATCGCGAGAAGGTTGTCACCAATCCAGCCTTGGCTGACCCAACGCAAGCTATCGATACAAAAACCATGCTGTGAGCTGTAGGCGAATTTGTAGTATTTGTCCGCACACTCGCGCAGTTCACTGCTTCCCGGTGCATTGCTGATGAGATAGCTGCCACCATTACGCCAAATTTGATGATGGTGGTTAACCCAATAGGCTTCTGCATGAGAATGAAGAGGCGTAACACGGCTTTGCCAAAACGGATGATCCTCTTCCAACGCTAATGCGTTAAACGCTTTAAAAGCCAGCAAAGGAGAAGCGGAGCTAGTATAAAACTCACTCATCAAAAGATTAGGGTAAGCAAAGCCCGGCATTGGCGTGCCATTACAATCCCAAATCGGTTGTTCCGCCCACCAGTTCATCCCCTGCGTCCATAACGTGCGCCACAAAGGTACATTGCTATGTTCAGGAAGTAGACGCGCCAATTCGGCCCAGAAAGCCAAAATGGCAAAACGGTAATTAAGCGATCGACCGTACCCCAACTGGCTACCATCAGTACCAAACCAATTCACATAGGTTTCCGAAAACTGAAGCGCTTGCTTAAGCAAATTAGGAACACGGGGACATTGCGGTTTCCAGCGGCAATACATCAATGCATACAGTTGAAAAGCGAGCGGGTTGTAATAGTCCGTCACTGAGTTGTTGCCATCTTTGTACCAACCCTGTTCTAACTGCATCTGACTAATGGCATTCAGATCATTGTCTAACTCACTGCTTTCAATGCGTACATCCACACTCTGTAAAGCAGTGAGGATAAGCACTCGAAACCAATACCAATTATTCGGCGGTAAACTCAAGTGATTGACAGATAACAGCCAGAGTGCCAAATTTTGCTGCTCAGTCGATGAAAAGGGAGACCAATAGATTTCAGGTGCTTCCACTAACGCCATTGCAATGGCTGACATCTCCACCACTCGTTGATCATAATCTTTGGCTTTCTGCCAATAATTGGGGGAGTGAGGGTTGGTTCCTTCCATGATTTTCTGTGCAAGCTGCTGATTGAGCTCTAGGCATAATTTCTTCGCAGGTACTGCCAGCCAAAGTAGGCGACAATAATATTCGATTTGAGCCGTCTGTTCAGAATAGTGTGCAGCACCATAAGCTTGAGCATCCAAGTTTACCGAGTCAGTAACGACAGCAAGCTGTAAATCCGCAATTTTCTTAGTTAAATCATTAACATTGCTGCGGTGATTAAATGGTTTAGGTTGCTGAATTAGGTCTTTCAACCGCATGCACATGCTGACTCCTGAGTGACATTTGCTGCTCTATTGAAATAATTTAATCGCACAAACAAATATTTTTGAAACGCTTTTTTATATTTATGATATTTAGATCAAAACTCATCCCCATAAATCACAGTGATTAATTACCCCGATCACATTTTCATCATGAAAATTTCGTTTAATTTAAAAAGCCATTTCATTAATGATGTTTCAAACCATGATTCAAAGATTACCCAAGGAAGTCTTGGTACTGCTGTGCGGTTTTTCCTGCCCGTAAGCATTTGCCCATCGCACGCAAATAGGGGCGAAGGTGAGTGAAAAACTGTTTATAGCCGACGCAAAGATGATGTGGTGCAGTGAGCGAAAGCTCCCCTCGATCATTTAAGCGTTGTGCAGGACATGCGCCATGGCATAAATCCCATTGCGGACACCCTTGGCAATGAAGCTGGCTGCCTATGGGTTTACGTTCTGAAAAACTCTGTTGGATTGGGGTTTCAATCAGGTCGGGATAATCGTGTTCACGCAGATTACCCAGTTTGAATTCAGGAAAAACAAAGTGGTCACAACTGTACACATCGCCATTGTGTTCAACGGCCAAGTTGTCGCCGCAACGTTGGGCATGCACACAGATCGATGAAGGCAAACCGAGACTCATGCCCAACGCATTATCAAAGTGGCTGACAAAAACTTGCCCGATATGATACTGACGCCACTCTTCAAAGACATCAATCATAAACTGGCCAAACTGCTGAGCACTCACACTGCGTGAAGAGATGCCTTCTCCCGCAATACTTTCCACCACAGGAATAAACTGAATGAACTGAGCACCAAGCGAAACCAAATGCTGGTAAACCCTTGTCCCATGGTCTCCGTTGTGCGCTTGCACCACAGTCAACACATTGTATTCCACTCGATAACGCTGCAAACAACGCAGCCCTTTCACTACCGCTTGGTAAGTCCCTTGCCCACTGCGAGTCTTACGGAAGTGATCGTGCAGCTCTTCATCACCATCCAGACTGATGCCCACCAAAAATTGATGGTCGGCCAAAAATTGCGCCCATTCGTCATTAATGAGTACCCCATTGGTTTGTACGGTATTTGCAATGTGCATTCCCGGCCTAGCGTATTTGCGCTGTAAGGCCACCGCTTTACGATAAAAATCGATGCCACGCAGAGTGGGTTCGCCACCCTGCCAGCCAAAAGTCACTTCACGACATCCCATGGGCTGGCTTTCAATGTAGTTCCGCACATGCGCTTCTAGCAGTGCATCATCCATATCAAAGCGGTTTTGCCCCGGGTAATACTGGGTTTTATCGAGATAGAAACAGTAGGCACAATCGAGATTGCACAAAGGCCCAATCGGTTTTGCCAAGAGATGAAATGGCCGTTTTGCCGTTGGTTTGCGAGTAAAAATCCGTTGTTCTGACATCAATAAAAATCCAGTGTAGGCATCTGACCCTGCAATGGCAGGGCAAATTATCTTCCCAATCGATTTTATCCATTTTTATCAAAACATCTTTTCATTTTTTCCTTAGGTGGAGATTTGATCACAAATTCGAAATGGCGTTCCATTATAGAATTTTGATCAAAGAACTCTGCCCATCTCTGAACAATGAAAAAACCAAACTTACTTTATGTTTTTCCCGATCAGTGGCGCATGATGGCGTTGAGCATTTGGCAACACGCCACCTACCGGCCTTTTTGCTCTGGCGAGCCCGATCCTGTTTTCACCCCAGTGTTGGACAATTTCATTCAGCAAGCCACCTTGCTGACCCATGCTGTCAGCAATTGCCCATTATGCAGTCCTCACCGTGGAAGTTTGTTCACTGGGCAATACCCTAATAAAAGTGGCGTTCCACTTAACTGCCACTCTTTACGGACTATCTCAAATTTGCCGGCTGACGCGGAATGCTTTACCGATGTGCTCTCACAAGCAGGCTATCACATTGGTTACATCGGTAAATGGCATCTCGATTACCCGACTCCGAATGCGCCTGATAAGCCGGACTGCTATGTAGAAGAACAGTTTCCGGTTTGGGATTCCTATACCGAGCCAGAACGCCGACACCACATTGATTACTGGTATGGCTACGGCACTTTTGATGAACATCGCAACCCTCATTATTACGATACGCAAGGTAAACGCCATCAGCCCAAAACATGGTCGGCCGAGCATGAAGCGGATAAAGCGATCGCTTATCTACTTAATCAGCATGGCGAACGTGATGCACAGAAACCCTTCGCGCTTTTTGTGTCGATGAATCCGCCACACAGCCCGTATAACAGTGTTAATGACTGCCGTGAGAGTGACCTCGCGTTGTATCAAGCCGCCAGCAATCAGGAACTATTAATCCGCCCAAATGCCGATGCTTCAATCAACAAAGCCGACAGTGCGCGTTACTATTTCGCCAACATCAGCGGTGTGGATAAAGAGATTGGGCGTATTTTTCAGGCACTAGACGAGATCGGCGAGTGGCACAATACCGTGGTCGTGTTTACCAGCGATCACGGTGAAACCCTGTGTAGCCACAGCCTAAACGATGCAAAAAACGTCATTTATGATGAAGCTCTACGCGTGCCTTTTGTGATTAAAACAGACCACCAGCAGCAATCGACCATCAGCCAAACCTTACTGAGCAGCCCTGATATTATGCCGACCATCTTGGGCTTACTTGGCGTTCCGATGGCAAATCCTCTTTCGATAGATGGTCGCGATCTCTCTTGCGTGATTACCCAACCACCCGCTCATCCCGCTTTACCAGACTGCGCGCTTTATCTGCGTAATCAAGACGGAGAGAAAAACGCCTTAGGCGAAGTGATTTCCTATTTCCCGCAGAGCCGTGGTATCCGAACACTTCGCTACACACTGGCATTGGAAATCAATCATCAAGCAGAGCTTATCGCCACCCAGTTGTTCGATAACCAAGCTGATCCGTACCAATTAACTAATTTACCCTTTGAGCCTCAGGATTCATTCGTAAAACCACTCCTACAACTGATGGCCGAAGAACTGCACCGAATTCAGGATCCTTGGGTAGAACAAGGCATTTTGGCCTCACTCCTACCCTATCCAGTTCAATCAACGAAGGATAATTCATGAGAAATACCCAACCCAATGTCATTATTCTGTATGCCGACGATTTAGGTTTTGGCGACTTAAGTTGCTATGGCGCGAATGACATTCCAACACCAAATTTGGATCAACTCGCCGAGGAGGGGCTGAAGTTTGATCAAGCCTACGCCACTGCCGCAACTTGTACGCCTTCTCGCTACAGTTTATTGACGGGCAGTTACCCTTGGCGCAATCCAGATGCCGCGGTACTGCCCGGTGACGCCGCACAAATCATTACCAGTGACGATGCGACTTTAGCCAACTTGTTCCAAGAACACGGCTATGCCACCGGCATTGTCGGCAAGTGGCATCTTGGTTTGGGCAATGGGGAATTGGATTTTAATCAGGAGATCCAAGGTACACCGAATGATGTCGGTTTTGATCACTCCTTTATTATGGCCGCCACCAACGATCGCGTGCCTTGTGTTTACATCCATAACCGCCAAGTCGCGAATCTCGACCCCAAGGACCCGATTGAAGTCACCTATGATTGGGCCAAAGCCTTTCCTGATGTACCCAATGGTCGCCAAAACCCAGAGTTACTGGATGTGATGTACGATCACGGACATGATGGCACCATCATTAATGGCATTAGCCGCATCGGCCATATGCGGGGTGGTAAATCCGCGTTATGGAATGATGAAACCATGGGAGAAGTCTTTGCCGATAAAGCCATTTCCTTTATTGAACAACATCAGCAACAGCCATTTTTCTTGTATTATGCGCTGCACCAGCCACACGTACCTCGCATTCCTAACCCTAAATTTCGTGGCGTGACGCCACATGGTGTACGTGGTGATGTGATTGTTGAAATGGACTGGTGTATCGGCAAAGTTCTCAAAAAAATCGATGAGCTTGGGCTCAAAGACAACACCTTAGTGATCTTCTCCAGCGATAACGGCCCCGTACTTAACGATGGCTACAAAGATCAAGCTATAGAACTCAATGGGCAACATCGTATGTCGGGGCCATTACGAGGTGGAAAATACAGCTTATTTGAGGGTGGAACACGCGTTCCATTTATCGTCCGTTGGCCGCAGCAAGTCGCTTCAGGTCAAAGCTCCGCGCTTTTTAATCAGGTAGACCTCTATCATAGCTTCGCTCAGTTGCTCAACCGTCCGTTGACCCAAACAGAAGCCCCCGACAGTCAACCTTTACTCGACACACTGTTAGGTAGAGACTTTGTTGGGCGAAATGATATGGTCTTGGAAGGGATGCAGTACAAAAAAGTGTTCCGAAACCAACACTATGCTTATATCCCCGCACACGATGACGACTTTATTTGCCAATACACAGGTAATGAGAAAGGTAACCAATCCTCACCTCAACTTTATGATTTAAAAGATGACGTGGGTCAGCTCATCAATTTAGCTGAACAGATGCCAGAAAAGGTTGAAGAGCTCGAGTTAGCGCTTCAAAAAGTCATCAAACAGGCAAGGACTCGCTAAACAGAATTGGCTATTCATTACTGAGTAGCCAATTCTTTCATGCAGCATGGAGATATATGGATCACGTTCCAATTTGAATAATTTCATTTATTCGAACTAGAGAGCATGTCTCCATCACAGTTCAGACACTTATTTTGTAGAATAAACTTTCTAGCTACCCTTAGTGTGTGATAGTTGTTGCCCGTAAAAAATCACTAAACCGTATTAGTATTAACGTACAGATTACTTTTAAATCGGCGGTGACTCTTCACTTTATCCGTTTGATTATGTATAGGTCTCTCATAAATGCCTAAAAGACTGGCCGAAACCGCAGCGTCATTACTGCAACTTGAACACATAGGGATAAGCCAATATGACGTTTCCCAACTCCTATGCCGGCATTTAAGTACGTTATTACCAGTAGAAGGAGTCCAGATCTGTCACCCTGCCGCGCAGGATCTGTGTGCTTTACATGAAGGCTCTTGTTTAATTGAATCTGACTTTAGCGACAAACTCGATAGCACTTGGTGGCAATGGCTCTCCAAACTTAGAAGAGATGCCGGATTTGTCCTTATTCCACACTCGTTATTGGTTAAAAAGAGAAAGGCTTTGGTATGCCGCCTCTCCTTTGAAGAAGAGCATTCCACTGTACTGATTTTATTATTGGAGAATGAACAACATTTTCAAAGTTATGCTGATGAATGGCATATGCTCGCCACCGTTTTGCAGCAGTTTTGGCTCACTCAATATATTAAGCTCACCGCAGCGGAGAAACGTCGAGCCGTCGATCACCAATATGGTCTGATCCTCAATAAACTACAGACACAAACTCGCCGTCATCAAGCAATGAGCAAAGTCGCGCTCGGCGTTGCCGAACTTACTTCAGCTCGTACTGAATTTGATCTCCTCAAACAAAGTGTCAAATTGTTACGTGAAGATCTAGGATTAGATCGCGTTGGTACCTTTTTAATCGATCATAAAGTGAGCCGCTATCACGGTGTATTTGGAACCGATGACCAAGGTCAATATCGTGATGAATCCGATGACTACTACCCTTACACTCAACTGGATCCTCGCTTTTTAAGTATATTAAGTCAGCCGAATAACTGGTTTCATTTGGTATCAGATATTACGCTTTACCATCAACACCAACCGATCGGACATGGTTGGAATGCGATGGTTGTGCTACGCAATGAATCTCAAGAACCCCTTGGCTGGATTGCCATGGATAATTTACTCAACCAACAGCCTTTTGACCTCGACATTCAGGAAGCATTAGAAGTGTTTGCCAAAACCGTATCACGGATTTTGGTTGAAATCCGCCATAACAACCGGGTACGCATGATCAGCCAAGCGCTGCAATTGATGTCGCACGCCAGAAACTCACTGGAAATCTGTAAGCAGGCTGTCGAGTTCTCTGTCTCTAAGCTGGATATTGATCGTATCGGTATCTTTTTACCCAGTGATTCAGAACCAGACATACTACAAGGCACCTACGGTGTGGATACCGATGGCGTGATCCGTAACGAAAGCTATTTTTCTATGACCTACCCAGAATCGGCACTGTTTGAACAAGCTTTTACAACACCCAATACACTGGTCTTGCTCAATGACGTTCCGCTTTGGCACGACAGAAAAATGGTCGGCCACGGTTGGAATGCCGCGATTGCATTATCCGTTGATAACCAATTAATCGCGTTCATTTGTGCGGATAATTTACTCAGGCAGCGCCTGCTTTCCTCACATCAGCATGAGTTGATCCAGTTGTTTACTCGTAACTTTGGCGAAATGTTGGCAAGACTACGCGGACAAGAAAAGCTAGAAAAACTGAATAAAACTCTTGAAGAGCGCATTACCGCCCGCACTCGAGAGTTGCAAAGTGTTAATCGAAAATTGGCGCAAGCTGCTCGAACCGACAGTTTGACTCAACTTTACAATCGACGAGCCTACGAAGAATTCATCCAAGAGTATTGGCAAACGTACCAAGCGCAGCAACCGATCACGCTTGCCGTCATGGATTTGGATGGTTTTAAACTGGTTAATGATCAGCTCGGCCACCAAGTAGGGGACGAACTGCTGAGACAGTTTGCTGATTTACTGCGTGATATTTTCGTTCGACCGACGGATCGCCTCACTCGTCTTGGCGGGGATGAATTCGCTGTCATCATGTCTGGCTGTGATCCGCAATCTCATTTGAACTTATTGACTCAAGTGATTGCCGAGTTTGACCAAAGAACTGCACAGGCTTTCAATCATCTTTCGGTATCGATTGGCGCGGCAAGCACTACCCCAACTCCAACAATGACGACTGACAGCTTTTTCAGCCTTGCCGATCAAGCTCTTTATCAAGCGAAAGCCAATGGCAAGCAACAGTTGGTGGTCTATTCTGTCTAATAAATAAGGGCTTACCTAAACGACCCATTCATGGCAGATCGTACTAGGACAAGCCCTACTTAGGCTTCAGTTAAAGTTGAATAACTAATTGAGGTGCAGATCCACTCTCTTTACTAGAGAAATTCACATCCGATTTCTGGTGTGCGGGACCTTTATTTTCTAACAGCAGAGACAGCTCGCCTTGCACTATAAGATTCGAAACATCCATCTCTACCCACTCACTCACTTGAGGAGGTGAGATCGTCACCGTCGCACCTTGTTGTACAATCGGCGGCAAAGTGCTCCAAGTCAGGCTGTTTTCTTGCCATGCACTGGGTTTTAAACGGGATACCGTGATTGCTCGGGATGCAGCGTTATTGACGTTTTTCACATGCAATCTCAACACCGCTTGTGAATGGGAGGACAGCGCCTGTTGACTCAAGTCGAACTTTAGAACCGTTTTACGGTTATAGCCCGTAATATCGCTTTTTACGACTAAGTAACTGTTGGTGCCAAAGCTTTGGTTGGCGTATTGCCCATCACGCACAAATACATCGGCACTGACAGTCAAGGTCAAAGGTGGAACCATTGGTACGGCCTCAAAATCCGCCATCACACCTTTCCCCATCAAACGAGACTCTCCAGAAGTTATGACTCTTGTTTCCCAAACCTTGTTGCCTTGTTCCACTTTTAACTGTACTTGATCTCCGATCCCCGGTGTCGTCAATGTGATTTTCGGTGTCGTCTGAGATTCGTCAATCACCAACACACTTGGTTTATTCACAGTGACGGTTTTACCACTCGGCAATTGCAGCGTTCCCGCTTGGTGGAACACAATGCCACTCACCTGCTTGCTCACATGCGATACCGCTTGTATCTGTGGCGTGTTCGATAGAACGCTTACAGGCACTGAAGCTGCGTAGCTGGCCACCGATTGTGCATCACGATTCGGCACCACTATGTACTGATAAGAGGCGTTTGTTGGCTGCCAACTGTGACCCATACGTAACATGAAAACATCCGCAGAAACGGGAGCATCCGGTTGGCCTGTATTGATATTTCTCCAGTTGCCAGTTTGGGTTTGATTATCCATTTGCCCATACCAATTGGCAGGAAAAACATAGCCAATACCATCATGGTGAACCCAAGACGCATTCACTAACTGACGGCTGCCAGTACTATACACTTGACCATCCACAGTAACAGGTCCATTCAAGCGTGTTTGGTTAACTGTGGTATTCACATATTCTGCGCGAGTCGACTGAATACCCGCGCCTAAGGCGACCAGTTCATCATCAAAGCTAAACCATGCTTTTTTGGCTTTGGTTTGGTAGGCATCCATATCCATGACAGCAACGCCATTTCGCCCGTCCGATACGCTACCGACAAATTGGGTTTGCATTTCGATACGCCCCCAATCTGCTGGTTTAATCGCAAATTGTGGTGCCGTTGTACCCGGCACTAAAGCCCAGTTCCACACAGGGAAGAGGCCGTGGTATTCATCACCTCTTTGCATGATGAAAGTGCTACCAAAACCGATCCAGTTACCGAGTAGATTTTCACCATTCCCCGCTTCAGTGGGTTTAATTCGCTTAGAATTCATCTTGATACCAATGAAATGGCCATTAGCCACTTTGCTGGCATAGTCTGAACGGTAAAAAGAGCGAAATCCTGCGATGCTTTCCGGCGCACCATTCACATGTTGTTTAAACTGCTGCGCTTCAGCCGCGCGTTCAGGAGCCAACGCAGCGACGTAATCGGCTTGGCGTAGAATAGGACCGAGGTTTGCTTTATCCACTCGGCTTAAGCCACGACCACGCGCGTTATAATCCAGCGTGCCATGCCGGCTCATCCAACGGACACCATCTAAAAAGTAATCCGCAACGAGGCGATTCTTATCTGGGGCAAAATGCCACTGTAAATCGCGAACGTGGTAAGCCCAATAAGACGCGGCATCAAAGAAAACATCCCCATACCCGCCGTTATAAAGTTGAGCGCCATGTTGCTGGAAGGAAAAATCGGCTTGCACACCTTCTGCTTCAGTAAACACAATGGTCTCTTCAATGCCGCCAAGCCCACGTTTCACTTGCGCTGAATCGCTCCCAAGCAAACCGCCGTAGATGACTCCTTTTGAAATATCCGTGCGGTTAGCACCAGTTTTGTAAGGCTCTGTCGGCATATCTGAGCGTATCGAAGTACTCAAATCGCTAGGCAACTGGTTTCCAAGCAAAAAGGCTGTTGGGCCGAGATAAATCTGTTTACCAATCTCATTCCACCACCAGTTGCTGTTGGTACGGTCAGCGCTGTACCAATGATAAAGACCCGCGATGGCGCCTGCCGCAAAAGTGGGATCATTGGAAAGGTAATATTGGGCAGCCAACGCACGCACACGAGTCAAGTGCTCACGGATAGGCGCTTCTTGAGTTGGAATCAGTGCATAGTCAATATCCGACCAATGACCATCAGTTTGCTGATTGGCCAGATATTGCGCTGCGAGTGTAGACAGTGGTTGCCCAAGCCCTTGAGCCGCTTCAACGGCAACCTGAGCAAAATCAGGCGCAATACGCTGCGTGAGGGTTTGAATGTCGTCTGCCAATGCTGATTGACAGATCATATAGGGAGCCAATAGCCACCACTTTGTCTTCAGTTTGTTGATCATCATGGTTTGTTCTCTTTGTAGGGGATTTCATTTGTTATTAGGAGAAACCAAACTTGACGTTGTCGTAAAACTCTCGCTAACACTGACATCATTGCCGATGTTAGAAACATGTTTCACTTTGCTGATTGTTTAAACAATTCTATTTGGAACAGTAACACAACCATAATGAAAAGCTTTTTTATTTTTAAGAGAATGTAATTTCGATCAAATTTAAAACATCTGTATGAACTATCAACATCAGCTGTCTGGAGTAGGAATAAGCACTTTAAATCAACTTAAACAGAGAATTATGTAAAAAGGACGCCTAAGCGTCCTTTGTTCATTTATGAATGAATTCATCACTCAATCCATTTCCATTCATAGCCTTGTAGACGAATCTCAACGTCATATCCCCGTTCATCTACAACAGTCAGCATTTGCGGCAAGCTTGAAAAGTTCACCGCGGTCGCGACGTTCATCTCTGGATAATAGGCCACGTCCACCAATGGATGAGATGACAACCAAGGTTGAGGATATGCTTCATTACCGCCTAGCCATACCAGAATGTGTTGTAACAAACGTGCATTGACCATGGTAAACGGCAGATTCCCTAAGTAAACCGCCCGCCCTTCACCATAATTTCTTGCTGTCAGAGCGAGATGCTGCCCTTGCGCTGCAAGTACGGCCAAATCATCCGCCTGCGGGTAAACGTAGCTTGGATTACCAAAGTCTTCTTCACCAGTAACAAACTGGCTCAGGTAATGATCTTTGGCGATGTTCAGTGGCATGGCGACACGTCCCATGGTCAATGCCGTTTCTTTCTCTAGGCCAAAAACATCACCTAGTTGGAAATAGCGTCCGTTCTTTTGCAGTGCAGAAGGATCACATACCCCCAGTAAGCCGCCGCCATTGGCGACAAATCGACGTAAAGCCACCAGCACTTGTGGATCGGCCCAACACTCACCACCGCTCCATGCAGAATTCGCATCGCCCGTGTTGATGATCACTTTGATGTCATCACCAATGCCGTGCTGGATGATGTCTTCAAAACTGATGAACTCGACTTCAAATGGCAGCCCTGCCAAACATTCGAGTAAGTTATTGCCGACAAATTCCATCACATCCGGACGAGGCGGAACATAAAAGCGCTGATCGCGTGCTTGGTTTTGTAGCCAGCTACGTGCTTTACCCCACGCGCTTAATACCGCGACTTTACCCGGCAGCTTCTGTGATTCAGTACGTGCCGTTTTATCCAAATAAGTACCAAACTCACGTGAAATCTCACTCACATGGTCAATAAAATGCGGGAACTGGTTAGCTAAGGAGAGATAGCCACCGTAACCAATTCGATCCAATGGTTTTTGCAACATCGCACGGCGAATCTTAGTCCAGTTCGACATGGATTCAACAACTGGATCATTCCCTTCACGGAACACATCTGGGAAGAAATAAGGATAGAACCGTGCTTCGCGAATTTGGCTACCTTGTGAATCGGTTAAGCGACGCAGTGCCACGCCATCCTCCACTGCACCAATGTTGATATCTAAACCAATTTTTTGATAGCTATCCAAGAAAGGCTCGGTACCGATCCAATGATCGCCTTGGAACATGGCGGTTTTCTTACCTGCTTGGTGAGACATTTCCACCAACTGCGCGGCAAACTCCACCACAAAATCTTGCACAAAGGTCATCCAGTCACGGTAGCGCTGCGATGGTACCTTGTACGTTCCGTTGTAATAGCCTGCATCCACAAAATCTTCAGGGGAGAGTTTATACCCAAAGCGGCGTTCAAAATCTTCCAAAGCACGCGGGCTAACGGTTTCACCGTAACCCGTCCAATCACGATAGATATCTTGGTTCTTTTCACCAGTATCAATCACAAAGAGGAAAGCGAAAGTCGTGAAACGAACCACGGTCGTGTGCGGGTGCTCATCCAGCCATTTTTGGAAATGTGCCAGAAGATGTGCTCGACACTCGGGATGATAAGGATCCAAACTCTTGATTTTTGGCCCTTTCCAGTCGTTGGTTAGCGCGTTATACATGGATACGCTATCCCAAACCTGGCGTGCCATGAAAGTCACCGTGTATTCATGGTAAGGCACCGCTTGGAAAATTGTCACCTGCTGGCGATCAGCATCAAACTCCCACTGCGCAGCAGGAATCACTTGGTTCGTTGTGCGGTTACGCACTTCCCACCATTGCTTAGGATCGCTGTCGTCATCCAGCTCATACTTGTCTTTGCTGTAACCTTTTAGTGGTGTCAGCACTAAGGTTTCATCCATTGCCGTAACAGGGAAAGACATCAAGTATTTGCGGTGCAAGTATTCTGGGTGTTGGTTCGCAAAGGCTTGGTCGGCACGCACTAAACACATGATCGAATAGATTTCGCTGTCTTGCTCTGCCAGACAAGCTGGCATGCTGGTGCCATCACTATCGCGCAGTGCATCCGCTTGCCAACGCTGATATAAATCCAAAACTACCTCTTCCTGTCCCACTTCGACAGGCAGGGTCATATGCCCTTTACGTGAGGTCATCTTAGTCATCTTTCATACTCCGAAAAGTTGCGATTCTAGGCTGAACTCCCTCAGCCTAGAGAAGAGAGGTTACTGACTTACCAGAAGAAGTTCCGGTAGCCGTTTGCACGCATCAGTGCTTCTAGATAGTAGTAATCACCATAAGGCAGCATGTTGTTGCAAAGACCAATTTTGACGAAGGATGCGCCTTCCGCCAGCAGACCGAGAGCCTGTTCATCATCGGTTAAATCGCATTGCTTCATGAGACCTTGCAGCAAGAACAGACCCCAATCGCGGTACATTTTTGCTTCTTGTTCATCGTCAATGCACTGCGCAATCAGCAGCAAGCCTGCCGCGGTAATCGCACCAGCAGAGCTGTCCTTATACTGAATTTCATCAGCCGGTAGGCTGTAATCCCACACAGGTACACCATCGTCCGTGATGTGGTCAGTCGCGTATTTCGCAAGCTGCTTCGCGAGCGTTAAAAACTGCTCATCACCGGTATAAAGGTAGGTTTGGGCAAAGCCATGAATCGCCCATGATTGACCACGAGCCCAGCAAGAATCATCCGCGTAACCTTGGAAAGTCTCGCCCTTAAGCGGCTGTTGAGTCACTGGATGGAAATTAAATGAGTGATAAGTTGAGAAATCATCACGCACTATGTGCTTGGCTAAGGTTTCACTGTGGCGCTTAGCAGCATTCGCATAGACCGGTGAACCTGTCATCTTTGATGCCCAAAAGAGCAGTGCGGTATTTTGCAAAGAATCGATGATCGATTTCCCTTGGGTGATTTCAGGGCCAAGGGGATGCGTATCGTTCCACGCGACAATGTAACCGCCAATTTTGCGGAAGCGATGAATCAGATGATCGGCGGCGCGAATCGCCATCATCTTGGATTCTTCATCCCCTGTCAGTTGATAGTCCGCAACACAGCTTAAGCTGTATTGAAAACCTAAATCATGATCCAACCAGAACGGATCCAAAAGCATGTTGGCAAAGTAAGATTTGCGCAGTTTAGCGCTGTTTTTAAAGGTTTCTTGGCCTGTCATTTGGTAACAAAGCCAGAGTTCCCCCGTCCAAAATGAGGATACCCAATCAAATTGGCCACAAAATTCCCATTGATGATCGTGAGTACCGATTTTAGGGTTACGCTCACCAATTTTCGGAATATTACGTGCAATAGCTTCCACCACTTTACTCAGATGATTGAGTACCCGAGGTTCATCTAAAGTGCTTGGCAATGGTCGAAGTGCAATAGGTTTGGTCATATAAGTCATTCTCATCAATTATTCGATTTGCTTCATAAGCAAGCTCATACTGAAATCATAACTTGCTTATGAAATATTCACATCACGCCGAGTCACATTTTCCAAAACATCATTTCAAAAACGTCATTTCAAAACAAATGCTAAGTTTGTGACTCATACGCGGTGAATTGCAGGCTTACTAGCGGGCTAACCAACCACCGTCTACGGCAATGGTATAACCATTGACGTAATCAGATGCTGGCGAGGCCAAGAACACCACGGGGCCAGCTAAATCGCTTGGTAAACCCCAACGCTGAGCCGGAATACGTGACAGAATTTCTTGGTTACGATCGGCATCCGCTCTAAGTGCCGCCGTGTTATTGGTTGCCATGTAACCTGGTGCAATCGCATTGACATTGATGCCTTGTGAAGCCCACTCATTGGCCAGCAAACGAGTGATACCCATAACAGCACTTTTTGATGCGGTATAAGAAGGCACACGGATCCCGCCTTGGAAAGAAAGCATGGAAGCAATATTGATGATTTTTCCGCCTTGACCTTGAGAGAGGAACTGTCTTGCGACCGCCTGTGAAAGGAAGAAAACGCTTTTAATATTGATATCCATGACATCATCCCAATCTTTTTCGGTAAATTCGATGGCATCCGCACGACGGATAATGCCCGCGTTGTTGACTAGAATATCGATGCGTCCGGCTAATCCCACCGCTTCATCAACGACTTTAGTAATGACTTGCTGATCACTCAGATCGGCCGTCATTGAGAAAAAACGCTGACCAGCTGCTTGAACGAGTTCAGGCGTATCCGCTGCATCGGCATAGTTAACCCCGACAATGTCACAACCCGCTTGCGCTAACGCGACGGCCATTCCTTGACCTAAACCGGTATTACACCCCGTGACTAACGCCACTTTCCCTTTAAGATCAAAAGCTTCTAATATCATTTCTGGATTCCTGTAAATTCGATTTACGCTTTCGTTTTATGAAAGTGATGAATATTTTTTAAAAACAACGTTCCAAGTTTAAAATTAGGCAAAAAAATTTATGCGGATGCTCAAGTGCTACTGCTGCTCTTACCTTGCTTGTTGTCGGTAATGTACCGCACTCACACTTCTCAATCTTTCTGCGGCCTGTTCTGGCGTTAAATCACGCTGGCTTTCTGCCAGCATTTCATAACCCACCATAAATTTACGCACGGTCGCACTGCGCAATAGCGGTGGATAAAACAGTGCGTGTACTTGCCAATGTTGGCAATCTTGTTCTTCCAAGAAAGGAGCTCCATGCCAACCCATTGAATAAGGGAAGGAGCATTGGAAAAGATTGTCATAACGCGTAGTCAGTACTTTGATCGCGATGGCCAAATCCTGACGTTGTTCACCAGACAATTCCGTTAAACGACTCACTCGTTGCTTCGGCAACAGCAAGGTTTCAAACGGCCATGCCGCCCAATAAGGCACCAGCGCTACCCAAAACTCCGTCTCAACGACAATGCGTTCTTGCAGTGCTAACTCACGCTGAACATAGTCGTACAGCAAAGGCGAACCGTGCTCAGAAAAATAATCTGCTTGATGTCGATCCTTTTGGCTGACCAGCGTAGGCACAAAACTGTTGGCCCAGATTTGTCCATGTGGATGCGGCTGGGAACAGCCCATGGTCGCACCTTTATTTTCAAACACTTGAACCCAAGGATAGTGTTGACTCAGCTCCTGAGTTTGCTCAATCCAAGTCCGGATCACTTGCTCAATTTCGACAGATTCCAATTCTGGAAGTGTCTTGCTGTGATCGGCAGAGAAACAGATCACACGGCTTTCGCCTCGTGCGCTGTGCATTTTAAAAAGCGGATCATTCAACTGTTCTGCAAAGGGGGTGGTTTCCGTTAATGCTGCAAAGTCATTCTTAAACACATAAGTGCCATTGTAGGTAGGATTGACTTCCCCATTGACTCGCTGATTTCCGGGGCATAGAAAGCAGCCTTTGTCGTAGCTTGGTAGTGACTGCTCACTGGCAGCTTCTTGCTGTCCCTGCCATGGGCGCTTCGCTCTGTGGGGAGACACCAATACCCACTCACCAGTCAACGGGTTGTAGCGACGGTGCGGATGCTCTGCTACTTCAAATTCTTCTAACGTCATGTTTTCAATACTCTCTACATCCCAGATTTCAACTTGATGGCGTTACCTCAACATCCATCACCACTTTCAAGCCGTCAGTGCATCTACCGCTTTGCGAACCAGATTGCCGATCTCAGGCCAGTTCTGTTCATCAATCAATTGACCCGGAACCATCCAAGTACCGCCACAAGCCAACACGCTGCTAATGGCTAAATAATCTTGAATATTGGCGGCTGAAATTCCGCCTGTTGGCATAAATTTCACCGGGTAAACCGCGTTCAACGCTTTGAGCATGTCAGTACCGCCCGATGCACTCGCAGGGAAAAACTTCAATGTTTTCAATCCCATTTCCATTGCTTGCTCAACAAGGCTCGGGTTATTGACGCCTGGAACTATGGTGACACCACGTTGTTGGCAATATTTGACTATGGTTGGGTTAAAACCGGGGCTGACGATAAAATCGACTCCCGCTTCAATCGCGGCATCCACTTGATCGGTTCTAAGCACGGTGCCTGCTCCAATCAACATCTCGGGATAAGCATGACGCATTAAGCGAATCGCCTCTGCTGCGGCTTCCGTTCTGAATGTCACTTCGGCACAAGGCAGGCCGTTCTCCACCAAGGTTTTCGCTAATTGCACCGCATCTTCTGAACGCTTAATCGCAATCACGGGAACGACTTTCATCGCGCTTAACTGTTTCTCTAATTGGTTTTTACTCATTTTTCTCTCCTAGCATGACTGTTCACAGTGTTGGCATTGCATCTTGCGCGATGATGGCTCCGTAATGGCGTATCACCTGCCCCGCCAATGTATGTCCAGCTAAAGCCGCTTGAATTGCGTTTTGGCTAGACAACCACTTATAGATATATGCAGCGTTAAACGAGTCCCCCGCCGCAGTGGTATCAACCACATCGTGAATCGCCGTTGTCGGTACCCACTGCTCTTTGCCTTGTGTCACAACCATGCAGCCATCACTGCCGGACTTAAGTACCAGTTGAGCCAAACCAAAGGCTTGTAAGCGCGTTAAGGTGTCATTTTGCGATTTTTCTTGATACAGCTTTTGCTCATCGTCTAAGGTCAGCAATGCAATATCCGTCAATGCCAAAGTCTGTTCATAACATTCCTGAGCTTGTGCTGGCGTTGGCGTTGGCCATAAACGCTCTCGGTAGTTGGTATCAAACGCCACCACACAGCCCGATTCTTTTAGCTTTTTAATTAAATTCAGTAGCTTGGTTAGTGAGGCGCTATCTTGAATGGCTAAGGTAATTCCCGAGAGATAGATAAGGTCGTAGTCAGACAAAATGGTGTACAAGTGGTCATTATCTTCCCGTGCAATCCAGTAACGAGCGGCAGCATCTTGTCGCCAGTAATGAAAATCACGCTCACCATCTTCTCGATTTTCAATCAGATACAAACCGGGCAATTTATCTGCATAACGAGCCACATAAGTGGTATCCACGCCTTCTTGTTGCCAGCTGTTGATCATGTCATCGCTAAGATGGTCTTTACCCAATGCTGTAAAATAGCTGACCGATAGATCGACATTGGCAGCGCGAGCTAAACGAGCAAGGTAGACAGCCGTATTCAGCGTATCGCCACCAAAGCCCTGTCGTAGTCCCGACTGAGTTTTCTGGATCTCCAGCATACATTCGCCCAGCACAGCAATTTTCTTTTTCATAGTGACGTACCTAATACAGCAATCTACATTTCAAGCTATGTAGAGTATTTAATCACATGAAATTTATTTTTAAAACGACATTTCAATTTAAGTTTTGTTATGTTTTCTTTTCTGTGAGCAAGTTAATAAAACGTCATTTCAAAAATTTTCATTTCAAGTAAGAGTGGTAAAGTGCGTACAAGTTGAATGAGGGTGGCTATGTAGAAGGTAAAAAAGAGCAATACCATTACCGAAAGACACGGCCATACAGTTGATTCATGTCACTGGGAAACAAGGTGACATACTTATTGAAAGAGAATTGAGTAATGCAAATACGCCAAGCAATCCATAGCCAACATGCGAAAACCCTCGACACTGAAAATCTACGCAGCCAGTTTTTGGTTGAGTCGATCTTTGTCGATGACCAATACACCATGACTTACAGCCATATCGACCGCATCGTGTTTGGGGGGATTAAGCCCCTTAACCAAACGCTGAGTTTTGCGGCAGACCTAGGCAAAACTTTCGGCGTTGATTACTTCTTACAACGCCGCGAATTAGGGCTTATTAACATCGGCGGCGATGGCGTGGTGACGGTTGATGGTGAGACTTACCAAGTTGCGGCCAAAGAAGCCTTGTATGTGGGTATGGGGGCTAAAGAGATCGCGTTCGCTAGTGTAAACCCTGCGGATCCCGCGAAGTTTTACTACAACAGTGCGCCAGCTCATCAAGCTTATCCAAACAAAAAGATCACCTTACAAGAAGCATCACCAGTAACCTTGGGGGATGCTGCAACCAGTAACAAACGAACCATTTACAAGTACATCGTTCCAGATGTGTTGCCAACATGCCAATTGCTGATGGGGCTCACTCAACTAGAGCCAGGTTCACTGTGGAATACCATGCCTTGCCACACTCACGAGCGCCGGATGGAAGTCTACTTCTACTTTGGCATGCAAGATGACGCAGCCGTGTTCCATTTGATGGGCGAACCGAAAGAAACGCGTCACCTCGTTGTACGTAACGAGCAAGCGGTTATTTCACCAAGCTGGTCTATCCATTCCGGCGTGGGCACTCAGGCTTACACCTTTATCTGGGGTATGGTGGGTGAAAACCAAGTCTTCACCGATATGGATCATATCGCAATGCAAGACTTGCTATAACGAAGCGACTTCCTCACTTTTTGGCCAACCTAAGCGATTAGGAAGAGTGATGAGATCGTTCCATGGATAACATGGAAATACATCGATTGGATTCAATGAGCCTCTGAGTTATCGGATAACTTGGATGGTAATTTTATACTCAAACTACTTGGCGTTGTAGCCATCATCGCTGCAATGCCAAGTAGGAAGGGAATATTGAATCATAAAAAGATGATGCATAGCTGTTCTTAACTCAAAGCGCCCTCCGTGGGCATTTTTTATTTAAAAACATAAAGATAAACTGTTTTTCGACATTTACTTTTTTACCTCCTCACGCTTAGCCTTACTTTTATCAGGTGTAAATACCAATCTGTCTCAATCTGTGAGTTTTGTTTTATTATTTTAGTTTTTTATCTACAGTTTTGATTCTGATCTTACTTTAAATAATTAAAACGCTATTTCTATTTTAATGATTAAAAAGATCTATATTATTGCAATGGTGAATCAGTTCACTAAAAAACCAATAATTTTAAGAAATGGAAAGCGTATGAAAATGAAACATGTAGGCTCTAAAACCCTCGTTTGTACCTCCGTTTTGACGGCTTTGTTTGCTGCATCAACCTTTGCAGAAACACTGGATCCAAACGATATTCGTAACCAAAGTGCAGCGGCGGTTGATCTTACGACTGAAGCCAAACAAGCGTTCTACGACAGCTCTAGCTCTAAACTGCACTCATTCCTTTACTTCCGTGATCGCGAAGAGCGAAAAGAAGGCGAGAGTTTCAAACCCAATATTGAAAACCAAACTCTGCAATTAGCATGGGATTACAAGTCTGGTTACTTCAAAGATACCGTGGGTCTCGACATCTGGGCTAACATCAACCAGAAAATCGGCGACACCACCGGAATGTCTGAGATCCTGTACTTTGATCATGAGTGTGCTAACGATCCTTCTAGCCAAACTTATGACCCAGCGACAGGTCAAACCACTCGCGTTGCTTGTGAAAAATCCTACGCAGCCTTATCGGTATTTGCATTAAAAGCAAAATTTGGTGATGAGGCGACAGGGTTGGCTTTGCGTGGTGGTTATACACCCATTAACTTCGGCACGATTCGTTCTAGCTGGGGTTTGAACCCACACTCTTACCGCGGTATTGAAGCTAAAGCCCACTTTGGCAATTGGGTAGTCGGTTATGCTTTCGCTGATGAATTCAAGAATGACTGGCGCAAAGATTTCTTACCGATGACCACCGTTTGGCATCAACAACAAAACCCTTTATCAACCAACCAAGGTCATGTAATCGACTTTATCCATACCGTGGGAGCCGTTTATAACTTTGATGGTGGTTCATTCGATGTGGGTTACGGTGTTGGTAAAGAATACCGTACGAACTGGCAAGCTCTTGCGAAATATGGCTTTGACCTAGGTGGTGCAAAAGTCGATTTGACTGGTTTCTACCACGGTTCAATTGCTGAGGAAACTGAGTTAACCGGCGTAAAAGATGCAAAAGCCCAGAGTTATATTGGCTTAGGAGCGAACATCAAACACGGAAACTTCACTTGGATTGCAGGGGTTTCTGCAACCGATACACAAGGTGAAGAGCTCAACTACAACTTCCGACTCACACCATGGGCAAACTCAGATAACCGCAGCTTCCAACAGACGCTTTCCGGCTTAGACGATTACAACACTGATGGTACTCGTGCTGTGAAATTGGGTGTGAACTACAACTTCGCAAGCTTTGGAGTACCGGGGCTATCAGCGGGTATGGGTGGCAACTACGGTACTCATGTACGTTCAGATGCGAAAAATGCGGTGTATGATGGCAGCATGTACTCCGTGGATTGGAACGTCGGTTACAAGTTCCTTGATGGTGGTCTGGAAGGTCTGAACATTCAAACTTTCCGTAGCTTGTTCCGCGGCGATGACATAGTACACAAGAACGATCGTAACGATTTGAAAGTGTTAATCTCTTACAGTGTAACGCTGAAATAATCCCTCGTTGTTTCAGTTATTTCTGTGGCCTAATGGATTTCCATTAGGCTTTTTTATTCTGCCCGAGTCATGATTTTCAAGTTTGGCGTTTAGGCGATGTAATCCATGATGTCTTTAAAAGCATCGTATTTACCAAACCGCAGAACAAGCAAAATACAAAAGAAAAAGGCCTGATCTCTCAGGCCTTTACATTGCTTAACTCAGATTACTCTTCGTCTTTCTTGTTGGATGCCCAAACGTAGAGCAGCTCTAGAGCGATCGTTGCACCCGCCAGTGAAGTCAGGTCGCTTTGATCGTAAGGAGGTGATACTTCTACCACATCCATACCGATCAGGTTGATACCTTTCAGCGCGCGAATGATTTTCAGGATCTTGTCTGAGCTCAAGCCACCACACACTGGTGTACCCGTACCCGGTGCGAAAGCGGGATCCAGACAGTCAATGTCGAAAGTCAGGTAAACTGGCTTGTCACCCACGATTTGGCGAATTTGCGCCACGATCTCTTCGACAGACATATCGTTGGCTTGCATCGCGTTAATCACGTTGAAGCCGTGGCCTTCTTGTTTGTATTCCGTACGAATACCCACTTGCACAGAGTGCTTAGCCGAGATCAGACCTTCTTTTGGCGCATGGTAGAACATGGTGCCGTGGTCATACGCACTGCCGTTCGCGTAAGTGTCGGTGTGTGCATCAAAGTGGATCAGCGCCATTTCACCGTAGTGCTTAGCGTAAGCACGCAGGATTGGCAGAGTGATGAAGTGATCACCACCCAGTGCCAGCATGGTTTTGCCACTTTTCAGGATTTCGCTGGTCGCGGCTTCTAGGCGGTAAGTGAAATCTTCAGCATCACCACAATCAAAAACCAAGTCACCCGCATCAACCACGTTGATTTTTTTGAACAGGTTGAAATCCCAAGGAAATTTCTTACCTTCCCAAGCGAGGTTAACCGAAGCACGACGAATCGCGTCAGGCCCCATACGAGCGCCCGGGCGACCGGACGTCGCCATATCCAAAGGCACGCCAAGTACCACGACATCAGCGTTAGTATCTACTGGGTTACGCACATAAGGACGACGTACAAACGTCATCGCGTTTGAGTAGAGTGAATAATCAGTTTTAGTAAACAAATCATTCATTTAGAAATCCTCTAAGTAAGTATAGCCGCTCAGGCCTAATTCAAGTTCCGCCAATACGGTTTCTTGTTCTTCTTTAGCAACACGTTGAGAAACGAGTTGACGATAGTTGGTGCGAATTTTATCTACGTCAATGTGAACGTAGCGCATCATATCTTCAACCGTGTCACCTTCATTGATAAAGGCAATTTCAGACTCACCATTATCGTTAATGTTTACCACTACACTGTGCGTATCACCAAACAAGTTGTGCATATCACCCAAGATCTCTTGGTATGCACCGACTAGGAAAAAGCCCATCAGATAAGGCTTGTCGCTTGTCCACGCTGGTACAGGCAGTGTACTTTCAATACCTTGGCCTTCAACGTACTGTTCAACCGCGCCGTCTGAGTCACAGGTGATGTCGAGCATCACTGCGCGGCGATCGTTCATCTCTTCCAAACCAGAAAGCGGCAGCACTGGGAACACTTGGTCAATACCCCAAGCATCTGGCAGTGACTGGAACAGTGAGAAGTTCACGAAGAACTTGTCTGCTAAACGCTCTTGCAGCTCATCCAAAATTGGACGATGGAAGCGGTTTTTGTTACTCATCTTCTGACGCAGTTCATGGTAGATACGCAGTGACAGCTGCTCTGCCCATGCACGGTGCTCAAGGTTTAATACACCCGTTGCAAACTGGCTGTGTGCTTCAGAAAGATCGCTTTGCGTGTCGTTGTAAATTTCAATCAGTGCGCGGTCATCGGTACCATGCTGCACTTCTTCAAATCCACGCCACATGTTTTTAATCAGCATTGGCGATTCTGCATCTGGTGCAGGAATATCTTCTGGTGAATACGCTTCTGTACCGATGACGTTGGTGATCAACACCGCGTGATGCGCCGTGATCGAACGACCGGATTCAGAAATGATCACCGGACGCGGCTGACCGTATAGGTTACATACATCGCTGACTGTGCTCACGATGTTACGCGCATATTCGTGAAGACCGTAGTTCATCGAGTTGGATGACTGGCTACGAGTACCATCATAATCCACCGCCAAACCGCCACCCACGTCGAAGAAATCGATGTGTGCGCCCAGCTCACGCAGTTCACAGTAGAAACGTACCGCTTCGTTCACGCCATTACGTACGTCGCGAATGTTCGCCATTTGTGAACCAAGGTGGAAATGCACCAGTTGCAGCGCTTCCAGTTGGTCTTCCGCTTTCAAGCGGTTAATCACGGTGAGCACTTGTGATGCCGCTAGACCGAACTTCGATTTTTCACCGCCGCTCGATTGCCATTTACCCGCACCTTGAGAAGCCAAACGAATACGCAGACCCAGACGTGGTTTCACACCAAGGCTTTTCGCTTCTTTCAGGACCAGATCCAGCTCTGACAATTTTTCCAGAACGATAAAAACTTTATGACCCAGTTTCTCACCGATCAGTGCCAGACGAATGTACTCTCTGTCTTTATAACCATTACATACAATCACTGAACTGGCTTGCTGAGCCATCGCCAACACTGCCAGAAGTTCAGGCTTACTGCCCGCTTCCAAGCCGAGTTGTTTGTGTTCTAATTCGGCCTGACTGGCCAAAATTTCGTCTACCACCTCTCTTTGTTGGTTCACTTTGATGGGATAAACCAGCAGGTATTTATTCGGGTAGTCGTACTCTTCAATCGCCTGATTGAAAGCGTCACAAATGTTGTGCACGCGTTGATGCAGGATCTGCGGGAAGCGTACAAGCACAGGCAAATTTAAATCACGCGCTTCGAGCTGTTTAACAATTGAGCTTAATTGCGTTTGATGGGCTTTGTCTTTTCTCGGCGATACATACACTTCGCCTTGATCGTCAATGCCAAAAAAGCCTTGGCTCCAGTAATGCACATTGTAGTCAGCGCGAACGCGGTCTAATTTGGATGGTTGTTCCACATCGTATCTCACAAAAACAGAGAGGATTACAATGATTTCATCGGTTGAAATCACACCTGACACCCTAGATGTCACGCGCTTTATCGGTGAAAAGCTAGGGTGTGTCTAATGATAATAATTTATCGTTATGACAACTGTTAGTTATCACACATAAACTTGCATAAATGTCTTCATTTCATTCATTTTTTCTGGCGCGCACTTGATGCCACAAGGCATAGCCACAAAGCACTCATCGATTCTCTGCAATAAAAATGCCATTGAATACGCAAATTTATAGGCTGAAACAAACAAATAGAATGCATCAATTCGTCATCTGTATATTGCTGTCTATTGCGATGTGCACAATTCAACCAACTGGCCATGTTAACTCGAGTTTTCATTTGGTTGTTCTTTGTAATTACATACAATTCCGTTAAGGTGATTTGACCAAAGAGGTGAGATATACGATGGAATACCTAGCTTTATTACAAACCCACTATAAATGGTTGATGACAATACTCATCATCGTCTTATATCCGCATATTTCACGGATAACCTTACGTCTGTTCGAAAGCATGATTACCGGACGGGTAGACATTCACCGTTTGAAACGCGCGCGTTGGCTCATCCGCACCTTACTCTTTATAGTGATGCTGTTTACGACCTTGATTTTGTGGGGTATTGAGTTACGTGGTTTACTGGTCGTCGGCTCATCCCTGTTTGCCTTGCTTGGGGTGGGTCTGTTTGCCGGTTGGTCACTGCTGAGCAATGTCACCGCATTCTTAATTCTGTTTGTACAAAATCACTGCCGGATCGGCTGCTGGGTACGTATTGTCGATGGTGCAAACTTTATTGAAGGGAAGATCATTGACATGGCACTGCTGAATGTTGAGTTGGAAACCCTTGAGGGCAACCGCGTACTTTACCCTAACAACTTATTTATTGTTCGCCCAGTGATTGTCTTGCAAAAGGCACCCGAGAAAGCGGTCAAAAAGCCAGAAAGAAAACAGCTACCCAAGGGATTGTAATTTTGAGCGAATACCAAGACTTATCTCAACAAATTGAACTAATTGCCACTGCCGAAGAGTCCGAGCAGACCTATTTGCTCGGTGAGATGGTAGAAAATGGCTTAGATGAAGGCTCGATCGCTCTGATTTTAGAAGCGTTTCCCGTCGAACAACGGGTACGTTTATGGCGAAGTTTGCCACTGGAGATGCACATTGATGTGCTGACCGAAATGCGCGCCGAGGTGCGGGTTTCGGTCATTAATGCGCTGTCAGAAATTGAACTCAAACTGACGCTGGCTAAGCTCGATAACCTGTCACTGATCGAATGGGAAGACTCGCTACCCGATGACATCATCAGTGAAGCATTAAGCCTGATTAACCGTGATGAACTTGAGCTATACGACCAAGCCAACGAGTTTGCAGATGATGAAATTGGCCACTGGGCGGATCGAAAAGTTTATACCTTACCTTTTAGCATCAGTGTTCGCCGCGCCAAAGTCTTGTTGGATAAATATCACTACGACTCCCCTCAATACATTTACCTCATCAACAAAGCCAAAAAGTTCCGTGGCTTAGTAAGCTTTAGTGATGTATTGCAAGCCGAAGAAACAACTCAGCTCAAGAGCTTGCGTATGGAAGAACTGGTGACGCTCAATGCGCAGCAAACCTTATCAGACGCGGTGGATGCCCTCGAACACACCACTTTGCCAATTGTGCCAGTGCTGAGTGACGATGAAACCTTGATTGGTGAAATTGACTGGCACTTTGCGCTCAGTGTGCAGCGTGAAATGTATGAAGCACGTCTGATGGCCGGTACCGGTATGGATGAAGGTGATGATCTGTTCGCACCAGTACTCAAAAGCTCGAAAAAGCGCGGGCTGTGGCTCGGTATTAACCTTCTGACCGCCATTCTTGCCTCCATCACCATTGGCTTATTTGAAGATGTCATATCCCAAGTTGTGGCCCTAGCGGTGCTGATGCCAATTGTTGCTTCAATGGGTGGCATTGCCGGAAGCCAAACCTTGACTTTGATGGTACGCGCGATGGCGCTTAATCAGATCACCGTGGGTAACCGTTTTGCCTTACTGAAAAATGAACTCGGCATTGGTTCAATCAATGGCCTAGTCTGGGCGCTGATCATCGGTGGTATGGCCGCACTTTGGTTCCAAGAGCCGGTGATCGGCGCAACGATTGCGCTGGCAATTGTGGTCAACATTATTACCGCAGCACTATTTGGGGTGTTGATCCCGATAATTCTGGATAAATTCAAGCTCGATCCAGCGCTGGCAGGTTCGGTTATTCTCACCACCGTGACCGATGTGGTCGGCTTTTTTGCCTTCCTCGGTACCGCCAGTTTGGTGATGTTGTAGCATTTCCTAGGCATAGCATGACGGCTATGCCTACTTTTCAAACTGTTTTATCCTCTCTGCCCCTCAACATCTATTGCTCTTTGCTTGAAGCATCTCGCATCTTTTATCTTCCATTTTGCAATATTTGCAATTTGCAATCGCACAATGCAATCGGATGAGCATTATTTCATCTTAATTTGCGTAAAACCCGCACAAATCTATGCATATCAACTTGGCACAGATACTGCATTATTAGTAATGACCCTTATTAAGCCGAGGGTCACCTAGCCAACTGACGTTGTTAGTGAATGAAATTGTTCACACTGTTTTATCAGCCAATCACCCTTTTGTGATTGGCTTTTTTCTTTCTTGTGCTTAGCCTTTCTTCACGCGATTTACTTATCACGCTCTTCCACCACACCGAGGTGCGTTTTTGCACAGCCGTGAAATAAGTGACGCCAGCCATTGCAATACCGACTGAAGCTGCTAAAAGACAACATCAATCTTTGTAGTGATGTGAGCGATACGCTCGCGGTGTCATGTGGCTCCAAGCTTTAAAACGGGTACTAAAATTGGCGGCATTGGGGTACCCCACCATGTCGCCAATTTGTTGAATAGGCCAATCAGACCGAGCTAACTCACGCGCTGCATATTCCATACGTAACCGAGTTAAATGTGCGGTGGGGCTATGCCCAAAATACTGTAAGCAGAGACGATGCAGATGAGCCACCGAGCACGGTACAAGCGCCGCCATCGCACTCACAGGCCACTCTTTGTGTAACTGTTTCTGCACACGCTCAAACATTCGATTAAGGCGAATTTGGGCACGAGGCATCTGCCGTTCACCCGGTGTCGCCAGTAACAGTTCTATTTGCTCGACTGCACGTTGTGCTACGGGCTGGCCGATCCCATCAGGCAAAATTTGGGTTCGTAATAAGGTTTGAATGCAGGTGTACATCACATCGGCTGCTGGCGTGAACCCATAGTGGATCTGTTCACCAAGATGGTTGGGCCACTCTCGTTGCGCGGAAAGGAACAACCAAGCTAACTGCCAATTTTCCTCTTCAATGCCAAAACCGTTTTCCACACCCGCCGGAATAATCATCACTGAACCCGGTTCAAGCAGGTAGCGTTGACCTTGGCTGTTTAACCAGCCTTTGCCACGAATGGTAAACAACAGCATATGTTGCTTGGGTGATTTTCGATAAACATTGAAGGACTCGCGGCAAGTCGCAATCCCACATTGCACAACGCCACTTTGCTCTAGCTTAAGCACATGTTCTTGATCAATGACCTCATGCTGGGTTTTCTCTGAGATCAAATAGCTCTCTTGTTTTTCATGCATGATGAGATTTTGGCAATAGTTTTGGAGTTTTAAACACAATACTGCGATGGCACAGAGATCTACACTATTCACATTCATTCCAAGGAGTCAGATCACATGATTGCCCACTTTCGCCAACTCGACCGACCATTTTGGCAAAAATTACTCCAAATCGGCTTACCCGTCTCAATGCAGTCCATGTTGTTTTCGTTATTAGGCGTGGTCGATATTTTTATGGTCAGCCAGTTGGGAGAATCGGCCACTGCCGCGGTAGGGGTTGGCAACCGCATTTTCTTCTTCAATTTGATCGTAATTGTCGGTGCCAGTGGTGCAGTCAGTGTGTTGGCATCTCAATATTTTGGTGCGGGCAATCTTGATGGGGTTCGCCGCACGCTTGCCCAATCTTGGATAATGGCGGTCGTGCTGACGCTACCTTTTGCATTGATGTACAGCTTGATGCCGGAAAGTATCGTAACGCTCGTCACCGATGATCCACACTATGTTGCGCAAGCAACAGATTATCTGTGGGTCACCGGGAGCAGTTTATTTTGTACCGCGTTAGTGGTGCCATTAGAAGGTGCATTACGCAGTATTGGGGAAGCAAAGCTCCCAACGCGTGTAAGTATTTTTGCCATTATCGTCAACGCTATCCTCAATGCCTTACTCATCTTCGGTCTGTTCGGGTTTCCAGAGCTTGGGGTACTCGGTGCTGGCTTAGGTACCACTCTGTCGCGCTTATTCCAAACCACACTATTGTTCATCTTGGTCAAACGCCGTTATGCCCACTTACTGCCCAACCAGAATCATTGGCAGGAAAGCTTACAGCGCCACCATCGTCAACGTTATTTTAAGATTGCTTGGCCCATGCTTATCCACGACAGCGCTTGGGCTGCCGGGCTCTTAGTTTACAACGTGATTGTCGGGCAATTAGGTGTTTCAGAGTTGGCGATTATTTCACTGCTTGCTCCTATCGAGAGTGTGTTGATCTCCGCTTTCCTTGGGTTTGCGGTCGCAGCATCGATCATTTTAGGTAATGAGATTGGCGCACAAAACTATCAGCGTGTAGAAAGCACCGCGTGGTGGTATGTCATCACCAGTTGCAGCTTAGCCTTAGTGCTCGCTTTACTCTGCATGGCTGCCAAACCACTGCTTGCCTGGGTCATTAGCCACAGTCCGTTAGAAAACCATCAATTGGCACTCAATGTTTGCCTTGTGATGGCCTTTGGCATGGTTTTTAAAGTCTTTAACATGGTCGGAATTGGTGGAGTGCTCAAAAGTGGCGGTGATATCCGTTACAGCATTTTTATTGATCTGTTTGGTCAATGGGCGGTGGGTCTTCCTCTCGCTTACCTGACAGGCGTCGTCTGGGGGTGGCCACTACATTGGGTATTAATGGCTATTTGGCTTGAAGAGTGGGGCAAAATAGGACTCACCACACAGCGGATAAACTCAAAACGCTGGATTAATAATCTCATTAGTGAGCCAATATCTGAAGTTGCAGCTTGAAATAAAATAGAGCGAGCTAATTATCTCTAATCACTCGCTCTACTATTTTAGTGTTGCTTAACAAGCAGAAAACTTAAAAACGGTAGCCTAGGCCTACGGTATAAGTCAGTGCTGTTGTATCAACTAGGTGCTCGCTGTATTCAATGCCAGTATTTAGACTAAAGCTTTGAGTCAAATTCAACTCAATGCCTGTGCCTACTGCAAAGGCACTGTCTTCAATACTTCCATTCACTGTCTTACCTGATTTATTTTCTATCTTATAAGTTGCATATCCAAGTGTGGCATAGCCACTGACCACATCGTTAAAACGGTAAGTTGGGCCAATATGGAAACTGCCATAAGAACGATCAACGCTATTCAACACAATTTTATTGTTAACCACCGAGAATGATTGAGCATCACTCAGGACAGTACCCGTTAAACCAACTAATAATCCTAAACGACCAGGTTCATAACGATATTTAAAAGCAAGCCCTTTCAAATCGTCATTAAGTCTTTTGATGTCTGTCTGTGCATATCCAACACTGAAAGTATGGTCAGCAGCATTTGCGTGAGCAATTTGTAATGAAGCCGTTAATAGGGCAACAATAGCAATGGTATTTTTCATTATTATTAACTTCTCAAAATATACAGTAAAAATATAAAAATGAACTCAGTGGTTCAAATGAAACCTAAACCAATATATTCACAAGGTCAATAACTCAAAACTACGCGATCTAATAGTAAATAAAAATCATCTTTATTTACATGGAGTTATGAATATAAAAAATGCAAAATGAAACCCATACAATATCAATTGTATGGATATCAATATTTTGAATTAATGTCTAAATATCGAACAAATTACGAAATAAGACCATCACACTTCGTAGCACAGATAAAATCATTTTTGTGTAGACCTTTGATGGAATGGCTCCACCAAGTTACGGTCACTTTACCCCACTCTAATAAAATTGCCGGATGATGAAATTCTTGTTCCGCCAATTCAGCAATCTGATTAGCAAACGCCCAGGCTTGTTTAAAATTTTTGAAGCGATATATCTTTTCTAGTTGGGCAATACCGTCTCGGTGAATTAATGCCCAACCATCCAGTTCACTGAGCAGCTGTTGCTGCTCTTCTGATGTCAAACCGATAGCGTCTGCACTGCACGCTTCACAACGTAATTCATCCAGCATGTTGTTGTTCCTTTGGTTGAAAAAGAGGCGGGAGTAACCCGTCTTGCATAGCTTGCCACACCAAGCCCATCACATCGCGTTGACTGAGTTGATACAGTTGACTGAGATCCGGCAACACATAATAAATCGGCTGCATGATATCAATGCGGTAAGGAGTGCGTAGCACTTGCATAATATCGAACGGCTCACGTTTTGGGATTGTGCTTTCTGAAGCGTAAAGCGTTTCACCCGGTGACGACAAAATGCCCCCGCCATAAATTTTGGTTTGTCCCTGTTCTTGAACTAAGCCGAACTCAACCGTAAACCAGTACAAACGCGCTAAGTAGCTACGCTCTTTGGGGGTCGCTTTCGCACCTAGCTGGCCATAAACATGAGTAAAAGCGGCGAAATCAGGGTGCGTGAGCATAGCGCAGTGACCATACACTTCATGGAAGAAATCCGGCTCTTGGAGATAATCAAACTCCTCTCGACGCCGCAAAAACGTGGCCACTGGAAACTTCTTATCGGCGAGTAAGGCAAAGAAGCGATCAAAACTGATCAATGCCGGAACAGGCTCAACTTGCCAACCGGTTTCTCTTTGCAATACTCGGTTTATTTCCGGCAATTGTGGCAGGCGATCTGTCGGCAAATTAAGCATATTCAAACCATCTAAATAAGCTTGGCAGGCTCTGGTTTTCACCACCTCTTGCTGGCGAGTGATCAGCTCATGCCAAACAGCATGCTCATCCTGATCCCAATCAATATGACCATGCTCACTAACGGGTTTAGAGTGATACTGAGTCATCGCCCTACTCCTTAACAAATTCGTTACATTAAGCCTACCTAGCGCAATCTGAACTGCCAATGGGATCTTGCTCAATCAAGCCAACATTAATGTAACAATAATTTTACAGTCGTGCATTTTTTAGTTATTTTTCATAGGCCTGATCCTGACCCGTCAAGTTGACTTTCGAACTTGCGAGGACAAAACTTGTTCACAGTGATCACGTCAGAATTGATTTTTAGACAGGGAATATTATGTCATCGACTACACCATTGTGGACGCCAAGCCACGAGCGCATTTCCGCTTCTAACCTGCAACAGTTCATCGCACATGTGAACATGCAAGGTGAAGCGATCGACAGTTATTCTGCGTTGCATCACTGGTCTGTTGCTGAAACACGGCAATTCTGGCTTGAGGTGTGGCAATTTTGCGATGTGATCGGCTATCGCGGAAACTGCATTATTGGTGAAGGACTACCTCGTTTTGGTAAAACCATGGTTCCCGCTCGTGATTCGATCTGGTTTCCACAAGCTCAGCTCAACTATGCAGAAAACCTACTCTCTTACGCATTCCAAAATCCCGATGGGATCGCCCTCTGGTTTAAAAATGAAAATGGCCATACCAAGAAATTCAGTTGGCAGCAGTTGTGTGATCATGTTTCCGTCGTTCAACAGTGGTTGGCACAAAATGGCGTTGGAGAGGGTGATGTCGTGGCTGGCTATCTTCCCCACTTACCCGAAACCGTGATTGCCATGTTAGCCGCCACCAGTTTGGGGGCAATCTGGACTTCGACGTCACCGGATTTTGGCGTGGAAAGTGTGATTGAACGCTTTGGTCAAGTTCAACCGAAAATTCTGTTTTGTTGTAATGGCTACACGTTTAACGGTAAATCGTTTCCCATGCAAGAGCGTAATGCTCAGATAGCTAGCGCCCTGCCAAGCCTAGCCAACACTTGTCAAATCGAATATCTGCAAGATCGCAACTTCACACCGGATTTCAATGATAGCTTTTCTGACTGGCAATCGATTTTCGCCAGTTATCAACCGCGAGGAGTCGAATACCGCCGGATTGGTTTTAACGATCCGCTGTTTGTTTTGTATTCCTCTGGAACAACGGGCAAACCGAAATGCATCACGCACTCCGTTGGCGGTACGCTACTCAACCATTTGAAAGAGCATCAGTTACACTGTGATATCCAGCCACAAGATCGCGTGTTCTATTACACGACAACAGGTTGGATGATGTGGAACTGGCATGTCTCTGCACTCGCCAGTGGCGCAACCTTAGTGATTTATGATGGGCATCCACTCTACCCACAAGCGGGAGCGTTATGGGCTCTGGTTGACGAAGCCAAAGTCAGCTTGTTTGGCACCTCTGCCAAGTACCTAGAAACTCTGCAAAAAAATCAGTTTTCTCCATGCGATTTTTACTCATTAAGCCACTTAAAAACCCTGTGTTCGACCGGTTCGGTGCTCTATCCCGAGCAATTTGACTATGTGTATGAGCATGTCAAATCCGATCTGCATCTGGCTTCTATTTCTGGTGGCACGGATATTTGCGGCTGCTTTGTGCTTGGTAACCCTATTTCTCCGGTTTATCAGGGCGAATGCCAAAGTGCGGGCTTAGGTTTGGATGTCGTGGCTTACAATCAGCATGGAGAGGCCATCGTCGCTGAGCGTGGAGAGCTGGTATGCCGAAATAGTTTCCCCAATCAACCGATTGGATTTTGGCATGATGATGGCAGCCGTTATCACCAAGCTTACTGGGATAAATACCCGGGAGTTTGGCATCATGGCGATGAAATCGAAATCACCGACAAAGGGGGCGTATTGTTCTTCGGTCGTAGTGACACCGTTCTGAACCCGGGTGGTGTTCGGATTGGTACGGCTGAAATCTATCAGCAAGTCAATGCATTACCTGAGATCCACGATTCGATTGCCATTGGTCGCCAGATTGACCGTGATGAGCAGGTGATTCTGTTTGTTCAACTCGTGCAAAACGTCCCCTTTAATGACGAACTGCAGCAGAAAATCCGCACCTTACTGCGTGAACGCTGTTCTCCACGTCATGTTCCTGCTCACATTTATGCCATCAGCGAAATCCCGCGCACGAAATCGGGCAAATTGGTCGAACTTGCCGTAAAACAAGTGTGTCATGGTGATGAAGTGAAAAACCTCGGCGCTATCGCCAACCCACAAGTGTTAACAGAAATAGAAAGATTACTCACGGCATGAATTAAGCATTGCTATAAGCTGCAACAGCCTGAATACAAAGCTTAATTTAAGTAATACCAACACATTTATCGGTTTGATTTTCGTGCCACAGTGGTATTCTTGGCTCAGCTGTTCTCTGCATAGACTTTTTATGGATTATATTCACCTCTCCCGCTTTAGCTTAAAACACCTGACAGCCCTGCATGTCATGCTCAACACGCGCAGTGTTACCCAAACCGCCGCTCGACTGTGTGTAAGTCCATCCAGTATCAGTAAAATCCTCGCTCAATTGCGTGAACTACTTAATGACGACCTTTTTTACCGGGATGGAAATCAGTTGATCCCGACCCCTTATGTACAGCAAATGGGGCCAACAGTGCATCATGTTCTGTCCAGTATGAATGGCTTATTGCACTGCACCGAATTCGATCCTCAGGCATACCAAGGCCACTATCGTTTAGCGATGCGTGAAAGTACATTTGAGCTATTTGCGTCCAAAGTCACTGCGATTCTCGCCGCTTGCTCATCCGAGCTCTCCATGACGATTCACTCCAAAGAACATTATGGGTTTGAGGCTTTGCAGAGTGGCTTGATTGATTGCATTCTTCTGCCACATGACATCAGCCAGCCACCAACCTTTGCCCAAGACTTAGTTTGGCAGGTAATCGAATCGGATGAGCTGGTCTGTTTGATGAGCGCTGATCATCCTCTCGCTCACACTGAACTCAGTGTCGAAGCCTACCTTGCTTATAAGCACATCGGCATTCTCGATAATGAGCTCAATGAGCCGTATTTTGAGAAGTACCTGACTCAGCAACACGAAACTCGACGTATTGCTGTTGCCACTCCTGACTTTGGTGCAGCAGCCATCTTGTGTCGGCAGACACACTTGCTGCTCACCTGTTCAAAGATGTGGGCGGATCACGCAATGCAAGCTCAAGGCTTGGTGCAAAAAGCCCTACCCTTTGAATATGGTAAGGTGGCTTACAGCTTAGTCTGGAACAAACCCAGCATGAATGACCGAGCCATTCGTTGGCTATGCCAGCAACTGAACAGCCAGTTAACTTGAAATAAAAATGAGTGGAAAAGGAAAGGGTCAGCAAATGCTGACCCTTTCCTTTGTTGCTCTGTTTTTGATTTTTGTTAATAACCCTAGCCATGAGTTGTCAGTCAATAAACAGAAACTGAGACGTGTACTCGGGAAACTGAGCGTCGTCTTTGATTATTCAATCATTAGTTTAGGCGCAAGGTTGGATTTTTGTTAGTGAAAAGAAGTAAATGGCCAATTTACGATTTGGAAAAGATAGGTAAATCACACTGTAAACGAAATTGAAATGCAATAACCCAATGAATGAAACAGTGGCGGTAAGATTTATACCCAAACAACTTGGAGTTGCAGGTAGGCGGCAAGTGAGTGAGTTCCCATGAGCATAGATAGACTATGTGATTGGGGTGAACGAACGTAACCAACACCGCTGCAGCTTCAAGTAGGAAGGGGATAGCAAGAAGCGAAAAAATAAAGCCGCTGTACAAGTAGCGGCTATAACGAACAATGTGAATCGATGAATTACTTACGAGCAATTCCAACAACGACAGATTGTGTGCCTTGTGCGGTAGTGACATCAAACGCCATCTGAGTCTCCACTGAAGAGAAACCCGCATTGTGAAGTACAGATTCAATGTCTGTCGTAGCCAAGCCAGTTTCAGATTTACCATCGGCTAACCAATCGAAATGCACAAAATATCCCCCCTCATCCACTAGAGTGAAGATAATATCGGCCACATCTTGTAGATTTGGTAAGAAAGCGCACACCGACGAAGCAACGACCAAATCAAACTGTTTACGAAAGGCAGGATGTTGAGCAACCAAACCGCGAGTTAAGGAATCAACGACTGGTTCTACATTGCGCAATTCTTTGCGATCAAGCTCCTCAATCATGGCCTCTGATGAGTCCAGCGCAACAATATCACGAGCAAGCGGTGACATCCGCTGACTAAGCAATCCTGTACCACAGCCAAAATCCAAAATATGTTTTCCCTGCAAAGGGAGGATTTTTGTCAGATGTTCAAATACGCTTTGCGCAAAAGCATGGGTCGCTGGGTCTTTTTCCCAATTTGCTGCGTACTCATCCCAGTCGTGTGCCATCATGGCCTCCGTATTACTTCTTGTATTCGGGCAATGCTGCCAAGAGTAAACCAAAATGAAGTCAAGTTCATAGAGTTACAACGCATTCTTTATTAAGAAAATCCGTTTCGACTCCATTTGTCGAGAATTTGTACCGATAAACAATACATCGAATTTTGCTTATGATCCCAAGAGTTTGACCCGCTTGAGCGTCATGACGTGACCAATGTCGGGCTTGAGTTACGTGATGAGGCAGCGCTAAAAACGGCCACGAATGATTCAGTTGAGGTAGAAGATATTGAGCGTATCGAAAACCACTTGCAGCAAAGCTTGGCGGCATTACCTTACCAATTACAGCTCACGGTGAGCGTTGCTCGCTAACTCATCTCAGCCCGCTGTCGCGGGCTGAATATTAACTTTGTTCTTTAAGCGGCGGGGGCGTTTCAGGCTCTTCCCCTGTTGATGAACTCGACTCGCGAGTCACCCACCAGCAGATCAGCGAACCGAATGTCACCATGATCACTCCCTGCCAGAAACTTAACCCGAGAACCACCCCTAAAATCAGCGATGAAAATAGGGTTGAGATAACCGGCGTAAAGTAAGAAAGCGTTGCCAGCAGCAACATGTTCCCCCGCAAAATGGCCACATTCCATAGTGCATAACCACTTCCCATCACAATGCCCGTTAATAACAGCGTCACCATGCTCGACCCAGTAAAAGAGAGTGCCGGCTCATTACTCAAAGCGTATTGGAGCCAGAGTGTGGCAGCGGTCGCGGCAAAAAACAGTACGATGGCATTCTGCCCTCGAGCTAAACGTTGGGTCACATTGCAGTAAATCGCCCAGATAAAAGCGCCCGTCAATGCCATAGCATAAACCGCTGGATTGGTAGCGATGCGAGCGGAAAAATCGGCGAGCGAAATGCCTTGTTCGGCGACAATAGTCCACGCGACACCAGCGAAAGCCAAACCGACGCTCGGGTAAACCCAAAAGCTGACCGCACGCTGACTGAGCAACACCGCGATCAATACGGTTAAGGCTGGCCAAAGGTAGTTAATCACCGACATCTCTATCGCTTGTAAACGATCGCTCGCCATACCGAGTGCTAAGGCAAGGCAAATTTCGTAACTGACAAACAGCGCACCGCCAATCAGAATATAGCGGCTCGATCCCGCTTTGAGTCGAGGCATCCCCATCGTAAACAGCAAAAACAGCGTACTCACTGTGTAGATGAGTGCTGCACCGCCAATCGGTGAAAACTCCTCAGCAACACGACGCGTTAATGCCATCAGGCTTCCCCAAAGCAAAATGGCCGCGACACCATACAAGGTGTGTTTATGAGTGATGAATTGCTGTTTCACAGTAAACCTCAAAGTGGTAACCCCTTCCCTACCTATCACGTCAAGCAGTTGAGGGATAAAACGCCAAGCCGTACGATCATTTTGCCATTAATTCGGCAGGATCTTTCAGTGAGCGCAAAATACGCGCAGGAGTGCCACCGACTAACGTATCAGGCGGAACATCCTGATTGACCACGGAATTCGCCGCCACGACAGAACGAGCACCAATCGTGACCCCTTGATTAATGACGACATTTCCGCCAATCCAGACATCATCTTCAATCACAATCGGTTTGCAGATGGTTTCCCACGCTTGGCGACGACGATAATCTAAAGAGTGCGATGCGGTGTAAAATTGAGTACTCGGGCCGATTAATACGTGATGGCCAATCGTGATGGGTGCGCCATCCAACATCACTACGTTCATGTTGATGAAGGTGTGATCGCCAATACGAATGGTTTTGCCAAACTCACAGTGAAAAGGAGGCTGTACGCAACTTTTATGACCGAGATGACCAAACAGCTCACGTTGCAGTGCATAGCGCTCTGCTTCATCAAGACTTTGGTTGATCTCGAGCTTGAGCCTTCCCGCTTGGCTGCGCAGTGCCTCAATTTCCGCGGATGCGCCGTCAAAGTGTTCACCCTTGAGCATTTTTTCTAATTCGCTCATCTTCATTCCCCCGTGATTTATGAACGTCCATTACTCAGCTATCCCCCAACCATTTGGCGATGGTGCCTCCAGTCGTAAGGGGATAACATGGTTAATCACCCATCAGTAAATGAAAAGTGCAAATAAGAGCAAATCGGTTTCCTCTATTCTTCTTTGACGATAGGTTCGAGAGGTTCAACGCGACTCACCAGGAGCTGATCGACTTTGTAATTATCGATGTCCACCACTTCAAATTTATAGCCGGCATAGACCACTGAATCCGTACGACGCGGGATCTTACGCAGCATATACATCATAAATCCTGCGATCGTTTCGTAGTTTTGTTGCTGAGGAAACTCTTCAATCGCAAAGGAGCGCATCACGTCGGTGATCGGTGTCACCCCGTCTACTAGCCATGAATTGCCATCACGCGCGACGATTTGCTCTTCCCCTTCGGCAAGCACCCAAGTGCCCATGACTGCGCTTTGTAAGTCGTTGAACGTCACAACGCCCACGACAAGCGCGTATTCGTTCATCACCACCGCAAAATCAACGCGGTTAATTTTGAAGTACTCCAACGCTTCCGAAAGGCTTAACGTATCGGGAATAATCGGACAACCAATGACCACATTGCTCTCTTTGAGATTCATTCCTTGACCATTAATCACTCGAATTAACAAGGCCTTCGAGTCAACGTAACCTTTGATCTGATCCAACTGCCCATCACAAACCAAGAATTTGTTGTGCGGATGCTGAGAAATTTTCTGCTTGATCACTTCCTCACTGTCGCTGAGGTTAAGAAACACCAAACTTTCGCGCGCCGTCATGGCCGATGTCACTGGAATGCTCTGCATTTCAAACACGCTTTCCATCATCTGTTGTTCGCCTTTATCCAGCACTCCGGCTTCTGCGCCTGCATCCATTACGGCATAAATGTCGTCAGAGGTGATCTCATCATTACGTTCGGTCGGCACACTTAATGCGCGAAACAGCAAGTTCGCCAATCCATTGAAGAACCAGACAAACGGCTTTAGCAGGGTAATGCAAATCTGCATGCCTCCCACCAAACTGGTCGCGATTCTTTCCGGCATCGCCATCGCAATCCGTTTAGGCATCAAATCCGCAATCAAAATAAACATACTGGTTACGAGCATAAAGGAGAGCACAAAACTCGCTTGTGACAGAAGATTGGCTGGGATCAATCCTTCCAGCAGCGCTCTGATATAAGGGGTAAACGCCGATTCACCCACAATACCGCCCATAATGGCAACCGCATTGAGGCCAATTTGCACCACAGTGAAAAAATTGCCTGGCCGAGCTTGCAGCTCTAACACCCGCTCGGCACGTTCATTGCCTTCATCGGCCATCTGCCGCAAACGAATTTTGCGCGCCGCAGCCAAAGAAATTTCTGACATAGAAAAGAAACAACTGGCAGCAATCAGCGCCATGATGATCGAGATGTTTTCGAAAAAACTCATAGGTGTACACCCAAAATCAATAAAACCAAACGGCTTAAAACACGAGTAACAGAGAAGATAAGCGAGAGATAAACACCTCTTTATCCGCCTCGTTCAGCATAGACGAACACGAGACGGATAGAGAGGCACACTGCAACGTCAAGCAGGAAAAGGATTATTCGGTGCGGATTTCCCACGAATGAGTCATCTCAACACCTTTTCCGAGCATTAAACATACTGAGCAGTATTTCTCTAGAGAATCAGCGGTGACGCGCGCTACGATCTCTTGATCCAGATCTTCACCACTGACGACAAAATGGATCTTGACTTGAGTGAACAGTTTCGGCGCGGCATCACGACGCTCAGCAGACAATTGCGCGGTGCAACCATGGATTTTTTGTCCCGCTTTTTTCATGCCATCCACAACATCGACAGAGCTGCATCCACCCGCGGCCATCAACACCATTTCCATTGGACTTGGAGCACTCGCTCCACCGTTCCCATCCATCACAATCGAATGACCGGAATTAGATAACCCAATAAAACGAAAATCTTCAACCCATTTGACTTGCGCTTGCATAACGGAACCTCACTAAAGTAAATGACCGCCAGTATGTTAGCACAGTGGCATACGGAAAGATGCCAAGAGACAAAAGCGAAGCTAAAAAAGAAAACCCCACTAAGCCTAAGCTTAGTGGGGTTCAGTTCTCACTCGCAGCAATCCCGCTACTAATAGGTGCTCCCTGCATCTATTCCTTGATAGTCTGCTGTGTCCTTCAGCGCAATCCGTTTCATCGCCTTCCTAGCGGTGTCCCTTCCTCTGTCATCCTGACAGAACTCGCTTAGTCCTTTAAGTTGTCCATTAACTCTCCGTTTATAACCATCCTAGTTATTAAGCGTCCAGCTAACGTCCTTTGCTCTCCTTGCCGACCATTCATCCTGAACAATCGAAATCTTCGTCCTGAAGATGACCAATCCTTGGGTCTTTCCTGTTCCGTGTCCGCTTCCTGCTGACGAATTGACTTTACGATATGAGCGTATTTCAGCAACCTATGTTGGGCGTTTTTATTACCGACTCACAGGAAAACCTTAATAAAAAATAAATTTAAATCAACAAGATAAAATAAAAACAAATTTAAAGTCTGCAATCAAAAACTAAAATATCTTACATCAGGTGTAAGAGATCTCGCACAAGATGAATCCTAAAATAAGAACGTTATACTTTTTCGACCGCCACGCAATCTGCGATGCAGATCGCAAGATATTTTCCACTCTTCCAACCCAAGAAGAAGCGCCGTTTTTGGCACAGGTATATACCCAAACGACTTGGAGTTGCCGATGGGCGGCCAGTGAGTTCATCCCCATGGGCATAAACAAAATCTATGCTTGGAGTGAATAAACGTAACCAACACCGCTGCCGCTTCCAGTAGAAAGGGTATAGACTCTTATCACAAAAATCAGGATAGTATCAGCGAGAGTAATGTATTTTGCGTACGTACTTGATGGCTTGACCAATGTCGCGAATGAATGAGGAACAACGACATGATTTCAAAATGGGCGCAACGTTTTTTCCAAATGGCTGAATTAGTTGGCTCGTGGAGTAAAGATCCTTCCACGCAGGTAGGCGCTGTGATCACCAAACAAAACCGAATTGTCTCCGTCGGCTTCAATGGCTACCCACACGGTATTTCTGACAGTGCCAGCACCGATGATCGTGATATGAAGTATTTGAAAACGCTGCACGCGGAAGAGAATGCGATTTTGTTTGCCAAGCGTGATTTGGATGGCTGTGAGATTTACGTCACCCACTTCCCTTGCCCTAATTGCGCGGCCAAGATTATCCAAACTGGGATCTCTGCCGTACATTGTCCTGAGCAATCCGAAGATTTTCTGTCACGCTGGGGCGATAAAATCAAAGTCAGCCAAGACATGTTCTTGCAAGCTGGGGTTAAAGTGCATTGGCTACCTTTGGTTGAGCTCAAACACATCAATACCATTGAACTGCCTTCAGAATCGAGCAATCCATAAACGAAGACGATAACCAGCAACCATCGCACTTAAAAATGGGACACTTTTGTCCCATTTTTGATCTTGATAACTGCGCCCTTCTTCCACTTTATCTGCTGGTTTTCTCTGTCTTATACTCAGATGACAAAGATCACCTTTCAACACTTTATTCCGCGATTTTTCGCGAATTAGCGCGCATTCAATTGCAAAAACTAAGGATTCTTACCAAAGAAACTTTGAACTTAGTCATTATCAGAACGAAATAAGTCACTGAGTCTGCCAATGTCAACCCTAACCAAACCTCGGTAAATAGACCAAACACTCGTCAAAATCGTCACTATTACGTGATATATCAATGCATTATTTTTCCTAGCAGAAAAACGATCACAACTTTACAATCGCGCCACATAAAAATAACAACCATCCGCTTGGGTATGCCGAAATCGGATATCCCAAACCACTTGGCGTTGCAGATAAGAGGTAGGTGAGTTCATCCCGATGGGTATAGGCAAACGCTATGCTCAGGGTGAATGAATCTAGCCAGCACAGCTGCAGCTTCAAGTAGGAAGAGTATAGGATGGCGCACACTCCCCTACTTAAGTGTGTATAACAATAATCTGTATCAACACTCTCCCGAAGCTATGGCGATGCGTAGCGAGGGAATTAACTCTAACGTGAAAGGTCCCAAGTCAACCATGAGCCCAGAGAACTACTTCCTAGACTGGCAAAAAAGCCAAACCCTTGCAGAAACCCTGTCTCCCTTAATTAGTCAGCTCTATCGCCAGAAAGGGGTTGAGGCCGTGTTATGCGGTAAAACCCTGATTAATGCGACCACGATCGACATCATTAAGACTCATCGTGTCGCTCGGCGCTATTTAAGTGAGCCTTTGCCACTCGATAAGACCTTACCCTTAGTGCAGCAGTTATCGACTCTCGAGCTAGCCCCCTGCCGAATTGATATTGGCCAACTTGCCAGCCAGTATTGGCAGCAACATGAGGATGAGCGTGGTTTACATGATTTTCTGCACACAGCATTAGACGCTGCGCTACAGCCCGCTCAGGCTATTGAGCCCAAAGATGTGGTGCTGTATGGATTTGGTCGGATTGGCCGTCTACTCGCTCGCTTACTGATTGAAAAGAGCGGCGCAGGTTATCCGTTGCGTCTACGGGCGATTGTTGTACGTGGGGGAAAAGAGGGCGATCTTGAAAAACGTGCCAGTCTGCTCCGTCGAGACTCGGTTCATGGTCAATTCAACGGCAGTATTACTATAGATAAAGAGCGTAAGGCACTGATCGCAAATGGTAACTTCATCAACGTCATTTATGCGAATTCCCCACAAGATGTCGACTATACCGCTTACGGCATTCATAACGCTTTGGTGGTGGATAACACGGGCGTATGGCGCGACAGCGAAGGCTTAAGCCAGCACCTTGCCTCTCCGGGGGCAAGTAAGGTTCTGCTTACTGCGCCGGGTAAAGGCGATATTAAAAACGTGGTGTTTGGGGTCAATGAATCGGTGATTCAGCCGGAAGACACCATTATTTCAGCAGCAAGTTGCACCACAAACGCGATTACTCCGGTGTTAAAAGCTGTGAATGACCGTTTCGGCATTACTTCTGGACACATCGAAACCGTCCACTCTTTTACCAATGATCAAAACCTGATCGATAACTTCCACAAAGGTGAGCGTCGTGGTCGAGCAGCATCACTCAATATGGTGCTTACTGAGACAGGCGCGGCTAAAGCCGTTGCTAAAGCGCTTCCTGAGTTAACTGGCAAACTGACGGGTAATTCGATTCGCGTCCCGACTCCGAATGTGTCGATGGCGATAGCCAATCTCAATTTAGCTCATGCCACGACTAAGCAAGAGCTGAATGCTTACTTGCGAGAAATGGCAACCCATTCTCCACTCTCAGGACAAATTGATTACACCGAGTCGACTGAAATTGTTTCCAGCGATCTGGTGGGTTCACGTTATGCGGGCGTGGTCGATGCCACAGCAACGATTGCACAAGATAGTCGTTGTGTTCTGTATGTTTGGTATGACAATGAATTTGGCTATAGCTGCCAAGTGGTACATTGCATGGAACAGATGATGGGTGTGCGTTACCCGACCTATCCCGCTCAATAAATCACCGTCTCCACAACAGACCCAAACTGCGTGCAGCGAAGCTCGATAGTCTCGTGGCAGGTGGAATGGGTCAAACAATAACAACCATAAGTCGTGCTGCGCTGATCGCTTCGGCGATGAGCAACACCGACCTCTCCCTCCTTGCCGCCTCACTGATGTGGGCGGTTTTTTTTTGTAACTACTCACCCGCTCTAGGTCAGAAATACGTCAAGTTTGTCCTGTTATGGTGAAAATGAACATTGTTCATTTTCGATTAATCTAGTTCAGGGTATGGTGGTTCTATTACTTGGAGGAACCATTATGAACCGATTCCTGATCACCTTACTGTCACTGATTACTGGCGTATTCGCTTTGATCTTCAGTCTGCTGCTCGCGATTCCATTGACTATCGCAGCGTTAATCACAGGCAAACGTTTAGAAAAACAGCTCAAAGCGCGTGCTTACCAATTTCATCAGCAAGCGGCCTACACCACTCATTCAAATGTTATTGAAGGTGAGTACGAAGAGATTTCGCCCCGGCGATAGCCTTAGGGTTTGAGTGAATCTCAAACCCAGAAAGGACGACTTATACCGTCCAGATCACTCGAATAGCCAGAGCTATCAACACGAGGCCAGAGAGGCGGTCAATCAGTACCGCGCGAGCACGCAGTTTGTCGAGCAAGCGTGGTGAAGACAAGATCAACGTAATAAACGTGTACCAAAGCCCATCGACGATAAACGGTGTAAACACAATCGCGGCTTTGCTCATAAAATCGGAACCGACCGCGACATATTGACTAAACAGCGCAATAAAAAACAAAGCAATTTTCGGACTGAGCAGCGAGATTAACAACCCTTCTCTGGCCGATTGCCAAACGCTGACCGATTCGCCCGACTCTAACTTAGCCGCTACCCCACCTTTTGAACGCAAAGCGTTCCAGCCCAAGTAGGCAAGATAGGCTGCACCCGCATAGCTAATGGTTATAAAAAGCACAGGAGATTGATGCAGCACGACGGCCAATCCAATCAGCGTAATAAAAGCATACACCCCAATACCAAAGGCATGAGCCCAAGCAGCGGCAAAGCCGTTCTTACGTCCCCCTGCCAAACTGTGTTTAGCCACCATAGCCAAACTCGGCCCCGGCGACATCGCCCCTAAAATACAAATCGTAAATAGCGATAACCACACTGTCAGTGTCATGCAAGCTCCTAAACTTATTCACTCTGCGAGCCACAATATAAGTAAACGGTTGGGAAATATAGATAAATGAGAGAGAAATATCGCTTCGAATTTTTGATTGAATGATTTTTGAGTGAATGTTTATTCTGTGAAAGGCCCTATGAAAGAGAGTATGCTAAAGCTCAAATTCTGTGCAGGTGGCGTAAAGTGAATCAACTGAAAAAGGATATTTCTCTGGGAGCAGGAATCGCTCAACTTTCCACGACGTTAATGGGGACCGGACTGTTTATGGTTCCAGCGATTGCCGCAGGGATCGCCGGTGTATTCTCACTCTGGGCATGGCTGCTGCTGTTTGTTGCGATTTGCCCGATCGCCTTGACCTTTGCGCAATTAGGTAAACGTTACCCCAATGCGGGGGGCACCGCTTACTTTGTACGCCAAGCATTTAATCCACGCCTTGAACGTGCAGTGGCATGGTTGTTTCTCAGCGTTATTCCTGTGGGCGTTCCGGCGGCAGTCACGCTCGCCGCCAGTTTTCTGCAAGCCTTACTCCCAGCGCCTTTGGCTAACCCACTGCTGACCCAAACTCTAACTATATTGCTCTTAGTTGGGGTTAATTTGGCGGGTACTAAGTCATCAGGCCGTTTACAAACCCTCATCGCGTTGGCCATTTTCAGTTTGGTGATTGCTCTTTGGTGGCGTGGTGAAGTAACCACGCAAGATTTGGTCATGCCTGCATTAACGCAGGAGGGATGGGCTTCGATCGGAGCCGCGCTGGCGGTCATGTTCTGGTGTTTTGTCGGCATTGAGGCTTTTGCCCATATGGGAGAAGAGTTTCGTAATCCGCAACGCGATTTTCCATTGGCGATTTTGATCGGCAGTTTTGTCGCTGGATTGACCTACTGGGCGTGTTCCGTCGTCGTACTGAAATTTGGTGCGTTTGGCACTCCTCAATTTGATAGTGGCGCGATTCCTTGGCTCAGTGACCAACTGTTTGGCACTCGCTGGGCAATCATGATCAGTGTGATTGGCTTTTTAGCCTGTTTTGCCAGTCTGAACCTTTACACTCAAAGCTTAGCGCGCATGGTGTGGGCACAAGCACGAGAATATCGTCCTGAAAGTGCGATCGCTCGCGTCTCGATTCGGGGAGTTCCTGCTCACGCAACGATACTCGTCGGAGTGGTGCTGTTTGCTTCTTGCTTTATTGGCCATTTGACTGGGCTTGATCTCGAATTCTTCCTCAAGCTGGCGAATGGTATTTTTGTATTGGTTTACTTATTGGCGATGTTAGCCGCATTCAAACTCCTGACGGGATGGAGTAAACACCTTGCTGGCTTAGCTTTGGTTTTGTGTGCTGGAGTGTTTATCTGTTTAGGCTGGTCAATGCTATACGCTCTAGGCGTCTTTGTGCTATTGATTCGGCCATGGCAAGCTCGGGTGCAAACAATCTAATGGTGTGGAGTGGTAGTTAAGATTAAGAAGGGAAACAGCGCTTTAGAAAAGTTCAACGTCATCAGAAAATGGCCGTTGCGCGCTGGCAATTTTACCGTTCTCACACAGCTGTTCATAGCAGTGCACCTGATTTCGACCATGCTCTTTGGCGTAATACAGTGCTTTATCGGCATGATCGAGAATGGTAGGTAAATAGTCGCCTGGTCTGAGTGAGCAAAAACCAGCGCTAAAGCTCAGTTCACCAATTCTCGGGAAGTTATGGCGTCGGATCTGCTGGCGAAAGCCATCCAACTGCTGTTTGATTTGTTGTTCATCTCCGCTTGAAAAAATAATCACAAACTCCTCACCACCAAAGCGAAATAGCTGAGAAGACGGGCCGAAATAGTGCTGCATCTGTTGAGCAAATATCAGCAGAATTTCATCACCTATCATGTGACCGAAGTGATCATTGATCGCTTTAAAATGGTCAATATCCAACATCGCGATCCAGAGTTTATGATTCTCTTCTATCGAGGGATTGATGGCAAAGGTGTGGCGTAATCGGTCTTCTAACGTGCGACGATTCAGTAATCCGGTCAGCTTATCGCGCTCACTCTCATGCAAAATCATCGTGTAATTACGATAAATTTTCGCAAACCCGTCGATCAACATACGATAAGGTTCAGGATCTTTATTGAGGATTAAGCAGAGTTCTGCGGAAAAATGCTCTTCTATCGGAATCGGGCAAAAGCATTGATATTGACCATTCGCTTGTTTAGAAAAGGCCATTGTAGATTGGGAATGCTGATAACCATTGTCAGCACACACTTGATCATATTGCCACTGGTACTGTTTTTTACCTGCAGCATCTTTGGTAATCATTAGGCGTGCCACCATAAGGGTTGAACGTCCAAGATGGTGAAATAAGGTCGCCGTGGAGAGCGGTAGCAATTCCGATAAGGTCGCCAAAATGCTGTAACTGAGTGTCAAAGAGTTTTTCTGCTCAGTAATTTCAATAACCGATTCAAGCACCTTATCATTCATACGTTTTTCTATCCGACTGAGAACCGCGTTTACTCAATTATAGAAAAGGAAATAAAGAATAGAAAAATCGCGAGAGGAAAAAATCAGCCCCTAAAAGAAGGGGCTGATGATTCAGTCGTAGAATGGATCGTTAGTCGTGACGCAACAAATTCTGATCCAACAAAGTGCCGATAATGTCCAGTGAACTCATTCCAGTGAAATCAATTTGAGTCGCGAGGTTTTCGATCACAATGGTTTGTTGAACCTGATTGTCGGCTGTCACTTGTAAGGTGACATCACTGTTCACGACTTGTGCCATCAACTGATTGGAGGAGCTCAAGTTAACCAACAGTTGGTCTAGATCCAGATTGTTGTTCAAATCTTGCACGACGTCCGTCAAATCAATGCTATCGCCTTCACTTACGTTGAAATCACGAATGCGATCTACCTTGTCATCAACACCGTCAAGCGTCCACTTGAACAAATCTGCGCCAGCACCACCCTCCAATATGTCAGCACCCAAACCGCCCACCAGTACATCGTCACCCGCACCGCCTTGAACAAAGTCATCACCGCTACCGGACAATAGCGTCATGCCGCTATTGTCCGCCACCAGCAAGCTATCATCGGTTGCACTGCGATGATCCAGCAGTGAACCATCTGCCGCAATCTCAATCCGATAATCGATGCTGTTTGCGGATGGCGCGCTGCTACCATCACTCTCGGTAGACAGTGCTGTAAGCGACAAGGTGTGTAATCCCTCCTCCAAACCGACTACTTTGAGACTCTCTAGCGCATCAGGAGAGACTTCCCAGAGGCCATTACCTAAATCGGTCACTGAGCCTGTCGTGCTGCTTAAGCTCGCCCCCGCTGGAAGATGATCGACACGCAAACTCAAGGTTTCATGTAAATCCGTTAAGGCCGCAATCGCGCCTAAAAGAGCAATCCCTTGTGCACTCACGCTCTGATTAGCATAAATCTGCTGGGCATAACCGAAGGCAGGATTCATGCTCAAGCTTGGCGCGTTAGCCACCGGATTGACCTGAATCGGGTAAGTTTTGCTCTCTTCCAATGCCATGCCTGAGGCATTTTCGAAGTAGACGCCCATATCCTGCGCAGTCACGGTGAGATTGATTTGCGTCCCTGCGATAGTCGCTGCATCCACAAATAAGCCGTAAGCGGAGTCACTATGGTTCAGTAGCGCGTTAATCGCCTCTGGACTGCCTTCGAGGATCACACTGCCATCCAATGCATAACTGACGGCCACTGAGCTGCCTGCTGGCACTTGTGCACTCAAAGTACCTTCGCTGACACTCAACGTCACCTTCATCAGATCATTGGCGTGAACACCCGCGTAATCGACATCTGAGACCGTAATGCCAGTCAGTTTTTGTCCTGATGCTTCATCAATTTGTGTGGTCATCGAAGTCGCATCAATCTCAGGTTTATCATTGATTGCGGTTACCTCAATCACAAACTGCGCGCTGTTATCGTGTGCGGTTGAAGCATCGCCCGCGATTTCAATCCCTGAGTTGCCGTTGTCGTTTACATTCAGTGTCACGGCTACCTGACCATAGAAATCTGGCGCTGGCACAAATTTAACCACTCCTGACGCAATCGCCGCATTGATATCTGCCACATTACCCGTGATGGAAAGCGCCCCCGTACCATCGCCCTGAATGGTCAAACCGCTGCTAAGCGATGAGTCGATGATCAGCACGCCGCTATTCACTCCGATTTGCAGCGTATAATCCGTATTCGGGTCATCCAACTGGGCATCAATATCAGCCAACGTGAAGCTATTGAGCAGTAGAGGTGTATCCTCTTCCGTCACTTGATCCTGCACGTTAATCAATTCTGGACGATCGTTCACCGCCGTCACATCTACATGCACATCAAACTCTTGCGCACTACCAAGGTGCTGATCACCTGCCAATCCGGTATCCACGGACTGCACTTTAAAATGCAGATTGCCATTCCAATTCAGTTGGTTGTTATCGCCGGAATTGAACACCACTTTATCAAGCTGCTGCGCATTAATTTCAAATACCCAAACGCCGCCACCAAGAGAGGTTCCCAAGGTGCCATCCGCCAAGCTCAAGGATGCGCCATCCGGCACACCGGAGATCTCAACACGCAAAGTCTCTGGGCTGTTTTCGGTGTAATTCGCCCCCCCCGGTAAGCTTGGTGCTTTATCGAGAATTTGCGCACCAAGAGCGATGTCGATCGCTTGTCCTTCATTGCCCACCACATCTTGCGCTGGCGTAATATCCACATCGTCGCCGACCGGCGTTATATTTAGGGTAAATTGGCCAGTATGTTCCACAGGTTGGTTAAGCAATGACTCTTGGGTATAGACCTTGATCCCCAATTGCACTTCACCACTGAAATCTTTGGCCGGTTTAATCGCCAGCGCTGATAGATCCAAGCTGGTTAAATTCGGATTGCGAATTTGCACGCTCCACTCGCCGCCGCCGTTATTTTTCACCACATAGTCACTCGACAGTGACTTGACGAGGAAATCGGTCGGCAATCCAGTGAGAACCAAGGAAACAAATTGCTCCGAGCCATCATTGTCATTCAGGCTAACGTTAAACGCACTGCCTTGATCGGCAAGGGCAATCCAACTGTCTTCATCCCCGGTCACCGAAATCGGACTACCAGAGCCAATCGTGATATCGTCCACCACAGGTTTCACTTCAAAGCTGACTTGAGAGGTGAAGGTTTTATCAGCATCGCTGCTGCTCACACCTTGTGAACTGGCGTTGGTTTCATCAAATACGGTGCTGTCAGTGACTTTTCCGGCCACAGTAATTCCCACGGTATTGATGTCGTTACCGCTTGGATAGTTCGGCGCAGGCTTGAAGTATATTTCGCCGAGTGCAGCCGGCAGCTGTGCTTGAGTGAGCGTAATGCTGGTTCCCAAACTTTGGCCATTGGCATCGACAAATACGCCCGCATTGGTGTCATTCAACGTCAGGGTGACTTCAGTTAATATTTCTTGCCCTTGCGTATTACCATTGAGGCTATCCGCCAAACCAATCGCGAGATTGAGGTGCACAATGCCATCTTCATAGGCGATACCGTCTTGCGTTGGCGTATCGTTCGCCAAATCGGTCGGTTGATGGTTTGCATCCAGTCCCAGCGTCTCTTGCACATTGAGTGTAATGCTTGGGGTCACATGATTATCGAGTGGCTGATCGCCACTGCTGCTGAGTACATCCGCAACCGGAGAGATCGCGACAGGCACTTGCGCCGTCAATGTTTTCTCATCACCCGACTGAGTATCTGTCGTCACAAACGTGATCGGCAGCTTAAAATCCCCCGCAAAATCGCGCGGTGGGATCAGCACCAATCCTTCCAATCCAGAAATCGAACCATCGGCATTCAACGTGCCTTTAAACACGTATTGGCCATCAACAAAGTTGAAATCTTGCCCACCAATCGAGGCTCCGGCAGGCAGATCGCTCGCGTTAATCACAATACTCAGTTCATCGGCTACCGCATCAAAGCCGGTGGCATTGACCATGAGTTTGTCTTGGATCTGTTGTCCCAAATCCACCGTGTTATCTTCTTTGCCAATCACCAAATCATCGGCATCGCCAACCCAGTTGAGCTGCGCGGCAACGCTGTTATTACCCGTGACCACGGTGGGGAAACTCAACGTTAACTCCGTGCTCACCTGCTCGGTGATTTTCGCTTCATTGCTGTCTTCACCTTGGTCATAGACTTTGGCGGTGATGGTGATCTTGATGTCGTTGAAACCGTTGTTATCCGGGTCGTTATTACTGCTGTACACCAAACCATTGGGCGCTTTGATGCTGAAATCAGCTTCGTTGGTGATTGTCCATGTGCCATCACCGTTGTTGATTGCGCCAGTGATCAGCAGTTGGTTCAATACCTCCGGCGGTACGTTGCCAAAACTGACCACCAGTTGATCCACCAACTCAGCGGACTGATAACTGCCTGCGGTGTTGCTATCAAGGTTATCAAAGCGAATCACATTCGCCCCCGCTTGACCGCCACTCGCATCATTGATGGTGAAATCAATCTTGCCACTGGCATCAGCTTGTACCGTTTGAGTAGCGCTGCCCGCGTTTTCGACTAACAGTTGCCCATCCGGCTCAGCGATCGGGTTCACTTTCACGCCAATCGAACCGTGGATCACTTCCTCAGCAATACCTTGACCTGGATTACCCGCATCCACGTACTCGTGATCTTGCTCTTTCACGGTAATCGTCGTATCCAGTGTGAAGTCGGTACTGGAGTTGTGCGGAGGAATGACCTGAATGTAGCCTGCCGCGGAAACCTGATTTGAGAAATCGAGATCCGATTGTCCTACTGCAGGTTCAAGTACCAGCACGCCATTGACTAAGGTCACTTCCACATTATTGACGAACACTCGGCTACCATCTGGGAAGCCAGAGATTTCAACTCGGCTGAAGTACTCTTGCGCATCAGGGTTTTGAATATTCCCCGGCGTGTTTTGCGGCACCCAAGTGACATGAATACGGCTGTCTTCATTGCCAGACACGGCATTGTGGTAGTTTTCGGTCACATCAATTTTGGGCTCAACCAAAATACGGATGGTTTCGTCCACTTGGCGTACATGACCATCGTTTTCGGTGACAATCACCGTCGCCTTAATATCAATATTGGCGGTTGATGAAGCCACTGGCTGAACCTGAATGCCGGTGATCACTTGCGCAGTCGTTAAGTTGGCTTGGTAAATCGGTTTATGGTTGCTGTCGTAGCCAGCAAACACCAAATCGACGCTCGTACCGTCACTGTCAAACAGCTTTACACCGTCCGGAATGTTCGAGAGCAGTACCGAAATGGTTTCTGAGCTGTCCGTCGGGCTGTCCGCGATTTCACCAGAAATGATACTGAAGTTGAGATCGACTAAGCTATCTTCCGCTACGGTAGCCATCACGCCTTGATGAGTACCGTCATTAAATGACTGCCATTGCGTATTGCCGCTAATAAAATCAACATTCGGAAGATCGGCGACTCCTTTCACGGTGACATTGACGGTTTTGCTGCCTAGCGATTCAATATCCTGAGCTTGACCCGTTGATAGGTTAGCCGTGTCTTTCACAATGCCTTCAACCACAAACGAGAAATTCTCGTTGCTGTGTTTCGTTGGTAGAACCTCAACCTGAGATAGCGCACTCTGCGGGATCTCATAGTAAGTTTCCCCGTTAGGGTAGGTTCCAACCGTGATCAGACTTGGGGCAGAGCCTAACCACACCAAAGTGGCGCCCGTGTCGGTAAAATCGGACAGACGAACGAACAGCGCTTCTGAGCCATCCGCATCGTTTGAGCCAGTCATGGAAATCACTTCACTGAGCAGGAGAGGATCGTGCTCAACACTCGGATCAACCGCATTTTGATTGGAAGCGTTATCTTCAAAAATCGAAATACGATTAACGGTAAAGCTGCCGCGATCCGCTTCTGGCGCAACATCAATCACAATCTCTTTGGTTTCTGATTGCGCCGTCTGCTTGCCAGCAACGTAATTGGTGGACTCTTTAGTGATGGCCGTGACATCCAGTTTGATTTGGCCTGCGAAGTTATCCGCCGGGTCGACCTGAACTTGGGCTATCTTGTTAGCTGGCACTTCATAGTAAGTACCATTAGCATCGGTTTTGGTTGGGATCGGCGAGCCATCGCTATACACCAAGTTGGCGTTTGCGCCATTTTCAGTAAAACGAATCTGGTAGGTGATCGCCTCAGGATTACTGTTGTCTTGAGTCTCCGCTGCGATATTGAGGCTAACATTACTGCCATCTTCCACCGCATCATAGTGAAACTCACTGCTGCTCTTCCACGTCGCAATATCCGCTACGCTTTCAATCTCGATGCGCATATTGCCGTTGGTGACATGGTCAAGCACACCATTGTGCAGAATTTCCACTCTCACAGAGGCATTCATGCCTCCATTGCCTGTCGAGTAGTGACGATCTGGCACAAAGTAGAGGTTTTCGACCGTGGCAATAGTGCCATTGATCGATTGTTGCAACAGTGCAGCAGGCAACACAACATGTCCGCTCGCCGGATCGACATCCAGTTTCACTAGTTGGTTGCCGCTATCCAAATAATAGAAATCGCCACGGATCTGGTTTGGATTCCAAATCGAGACTTCACCTAAGCTTTCCCCTTGGTCTACGTCATACAGGTTGACCTGCAAGGCGAGTTTCAGAGCTTCAACTGGCAATCCACCCAAGTTATCTTGCGCATTGCTTTGCTCACCCGCAGGCACCAAGTTCAGCGCCGCATCGTGGCCTTGGTCTTCATAGCCCGTAAATTTCTGCTGAGTAATGGTCGCCTTATGATCGGAAATCGTGATATTGAGCTGCTCAGTGGACGTGTCCTTGTCATAATCGGTCGCCGTCACATCTACTGTGAAATTGATGTCGTTCCCGTCAGCATGATCCAACTGCGCAACCGGAGTGAAACGCGCCTCGCCATTCGGTTGAATGGTTAGCGTACCAAGATCGCGACTCACGCCATTAACAATTTCCACCACAGTGACAGTTTTCACTGCGCCATTGAGCTCAATATCATTGCTCAGCACACTACCTTCACGGAACTGGATATCACGCCCCGCTTCGTCTACTGCGCTAAAGTGAGTCACTACTCCGCGATCAGCGCCTTGCGTATCTGGGCTTAAGTTATTGTCTCGCGAGAACAGGTTCACCGACGATGCCGCCGCCCCCTCCTGCACGGCGATATTTTTATCATGCAGGATCGGTACATCATCCACGATAGTGACAGGCAAGGTGATCGGTGAGGTATCGCCGTCCACATCTTGCGCGAGCACCGGAATATTCAGCGTTAGCTCATTGGCATTGAGTGGATGATCCACCACGCCATTTAAGGTAAAGCTGTAACTGCCATCGGCTCTTAACACGAGAGTAAATATCACTGCGCTATTGGCGATACCTTGATAGGTATAGACTTGACCACTACTGGTTGTAGTTATACTAGGCGCGCCCCATACCACAGGCTGACCTTGTGAAGTGAGCCCGGTGTCGCTACTTGTGCTGGTATCAATCTGATAATGGGCAATGCCATCTGCACCTTGGGCGGTCGTAAATTGGCCATTGGCGGTGGTTGATTCTTTGCTCTGATCTGTACCAGTGGCTAAATCATCTTCATTGACCGACAAGGCTTGCGCGCTGATCACTGAAGGCTGGTCATCAACCACGGTCACCGGCAATACAATGCTTGAGGTATCGCCATCGTAATCCGTCGCCACCACTTTGAAATTCAACAGCAATTCATCACTGCTTGCGGCGTGATCCAGTGGTCCTGACAAGGTGAACTGATAACTACCATCAACATTCAACTGTAATGTGAAAATCACGCTACCATCGGGTTTAGTTGCAGTGTAATTGTGGTTGCCACTGGCATCGATACTGTCTGCCAAGGTGAGCGCTTGCCCGCCGGAAGTCACTCCAGCTAACGGATTGCTGGCAAGATTCAGCGTGTAGGAAACCACATGATCCGCGCCTTGCGTTGTCGTGAAATGACCTGTAGCGGTTAAGGATTCTTTACTGGTATCCGAGCCTTGAGTCAGATCGTCTTCATCAACCGACAGCGCTTGTACAGCGGTAATGGTCGGTTTGTCATCGGCAATCGTGACGGGCAGATTGACACTGGCTTTGTCACCATCAAAATCCACCGCCAATACTTTAAAGTTCAGTTGTTTACTGTCACTGCCTACGGCGTGGTCAATCGTTCCTGACAGAGTAAAGGTATAGCTGCCATCAGTATTCAGCACTAAGGTGAAAATTGGATTACTACCCGCCGTTGCCGTGTACGTGAGATTGCCGTTACCATCATCTACAGGTGCAGAGAGCACCACTGCAACACCATTTGACGTTAGCCCTTGCACCGGATTGACGCTGCTATCGAGCGCAAAGCTCGCGACTGTATCTGCCCCTTCCACCAACTGGAATTGGCCATTAACGGAGACTGGCTCTTTAGTCGTATCCGAGCCTTGCGGCAGATCGTTTTCATGTACGTACAAGCCCTGCACATTGGTGAAGTAAGGCTTGTCGTCATTGATTTTGACGGGCAACACGATACTGTCGCTGTCGCCATCATAGTCGGTGGCAATCACTTGGAAGTTGAGCGTTAAATCGTTGCTATTGAGCGCATGGTCAACCGGCGCCGCCAACGTGAAGCTGTAGGTGCCATCGGTATTCAGAGTCAAGGTAAAGACGGTGACTGAACCTGCCGTCGCGGTGTAAGTCAGGTTACCATTGCCATCATCGACAGGCGCTGACAGCGTCACCGCCACGCCATTCGACATCAGTCCTTGAACTGGATTGACGCTGCTATCGAGCGCAAAGCTCGCGACCGTATCTGCCCCTTGCACCAACTGGAATTGGCCATTAACGGAGACTGGCTCTTTAGTCGTATCCGAGCCTTGCGGCAGATCGTTTTCATGTACGTACAAGCCCTGCACATTGGTGAAGTAAGGCTTGTCGTCATTGATTTTGACGGGCAACACGATGCTGTCGCTATCGCCATCATAGTCGGTGGCAATCACTTGGAAGTTGAGCGTTAAATCGTTGCTATTGAGCGCATGGTCAACCGGCGCTGCCAGCGTGAAGCTGTAGGTGCCATCGGTATTCAGAGTCAAGGTAAAGACGGTGACTGAACCTGCCGTCGCGGTGTAAGTCAGGTTACCATTGCCATCATCGACAGGCGCTGACAGCGTCACCGCCACGCCATTGGATGTCAGTCCTTGCACAGGATTGACGCTGCTATCGAGCGCAAAGCTCGCGACCGTATCTGCCCCTTGCACCAACTGGAATTGGCCATTAACGGAGACTGGCTCTTTAGTCGTATCCGAGCCTTGCGGCAGATCGTTTTCATGTACGTACAAGCCCTGCACATTGGTGAAGTAAGGCTTGTCGTCATTGATTTTGACGGGCAACACGATGCTGTCGCTATCGCCATCATAGTCGGTGGCAATCACTTGGAAGTTGAGCGTTAAATCGTTGCTATTGAGCGCATGATCGACCGGAGCCGCCAGCGTGAAGCTGTAGGTGCCATCGGTATTCAGAGTCAAGGTAAAGACGGTGACTGAACCTGCCGTCGCGGTGTAAGTCAGGTTACCATTGCCATCATCGACAGGCGCTGACAGCGTGACCGCCACGCCATTCGACATCAGTCCTTGTACAGGATTTACGCTGCTATCGAGCGCAAAGCTCGCGACTGTATCTGCCCCTTCCACCAACTGGAATTGGCCATTAACGGAGACTGGCTCTTTAGTCGTATCCGAGCCTTGCGGCAGATCGTTTTCGTGCACGTACAAGCCCTGTACATTGGTGAAGTAAGGCTTGTCGTCATTGATTTTGACGGGCAACACGATGCTGTCGCTATCGCCATCATAGTCGGTGGCAATCACTTGGAAGTTGAGCGTTAAATCGTTGCTATTGAGCGCATGGTCAACCGGCGCCGCCAGCGTGAAACTGTAGGTGCCATCGGTATTCAGAGTCAAGGTAAAGACGGTGACTGAACCTGCCGTCGCGGTGTAAGTCAGGTTACCATTGCCATCATTGACAGGCGCTGACAGCGTGACCGCCACGCCATTCGACATCAGTCCTTGAACTGGATTTACGCTGCTATCGAGCGCAAAGCTCGCGACTGTATCTGCCCCTTCCACCAACTGGAATTGGCCATTAACGGAGACTGGCTCTTTAGTCGTATCCGAGCCTTGCGGCAGATCGTTTTCGTGCACGTACAAGCCCTGTACATTGGTGAAGTAAGGCTTGTCGTCATTGATTTTGACGGGCAACACGATGCTGTCGCTATCGCCATCATAGTCGGTGGCAATCACTTGGAAGTTGAGCGTTAAATCGTTGCTATTGAGCGCATGGTCAACCGGCGCCGCCAGCGTGAAACTGTAGGTGCCATCGGTATTCAGAGTCAAGGTAAAGACGGTGACTGAACCTGCCGTCGCGGTGTAAGTCAGGTTACCATTGCCATCATTGACAGGCGCTGACAGCGTGACCGCCACGCCATTCGACATCAGTCCTTGAACTGGATTTACGCTGCTATCGAGCGCAAAGCTCGCGACTGTATCTGCCCCTTCCACCAACTGGAATTGGCCATTAACGGAGACTGGCTCTTTAGTCGTATCCGAGCCTTGCGGCAGATCGTTTTCATGTACGTACAAGCCCTGCACATTGGTGAAGTAAGGCTTGTCGTCATTGATTTTGACGGGCAACACGATGCTGTCGCTATCGCCATCATAGTCGGTGGCAATCACTTGGAAGTTGAGCGTTAAATCGTTGCTATTAAGCGCATGGTCAACCGGCGCCGCCAGCGTGAAGCTGTAGGTGCCATCGGTATTCAGAGTCAAGGTAAAGACGGTGACTGAACCTGCCGTCGCGGTGTAAGTCAGGTTACCATTGCCATCATTGACAGGCGCTGACAGCGTCACCGCCACGCCATTCGACATCAGTCCTTGAACTGGATTGACGCTGCCATCGAGCGCAAAGCTCGCTACGCGATCCGAACCCTGCACTAATTCAAACTGACCACTCGCAGTGAGTGGTTCTTTCGTCAAATCAGAACCTTGCGGCAGATCGTTTTCGTGCACGTACAAGCCCTGCACGTTAGTGAAATAAGGTTTGTCGTCTTTTACCGTCACTGGCAAGGTTATGCTTGCCGTATCGCCATCAAAATCGGTCGCGACCACGGTGAAGTTGACCAACAACTCATCGCTGTTGACCGCGTGATCGAATGAGCTTTGTAAGGTAAAGCGGTAGCTGCCATCTTGGTTCAGCAGCAGAGTAAATACCGGCTCACCGCCAGCCATCGCGATGTAAGTGTAATTGCCGTTGGCATCAACCGATTCGGTTAACGTCACCGCCACACCACCTGACGTAATACCTGCTACGGCATCGGTTAAGCTGTCTAAGCGGTAGGACACTACTCCATCTGAGCCTTGGGTGGTGGCAAAGTTGCCATCAGCAATTAAATCTGCTCCACCACCAATCGAACCGTCATCCAAAGTTTTTTCAGCAACAGTGAGCGACTCTGCTCCAATAATGATCGGCTTGTCATCTTGAATTTCGATGTTCAAGTTGCCCGGCTCTGAGCTGTCGTTATCGTAATCTATCGCAACAATTGGCAAGCTAATGGTCAGAGCATCACTGCCCGCAGCATGATCCAGTGTGCCTTGTAACACAAACTGGTAACTGCCGTCAGCATTGAGCGTCAGTTGGAAAATATCACGCCCACCCGCAGTGGCTTGATAAACGCGGTTGCCATCAATCAGAGTTGGCTCGCCTAATATGACCGCGTCACCTTGCGAAGTAAGCCCAGCGATAGGATTAGCAGTGCTGGGATCAATTTGATAGAACGCCACCTGATCGGAGCCTAACTGAGTATCAAACTGGCCAGACACGGTCAGTGGATCCGCGCCATCCGATCCGGTTGGCAGATCATTTTCATTCAGACTTAGGGTAGGTTCATCGACCATCACCGGCGCGCTACCATCATTAATGGCAACAACAATATCAATCGGTGCTTGGATCGGGTTGCCGTTACTGTCGGTGCCAGTAAGTTGTAAGGCAATCGAAATTTGATCGCCAGTGATCGACACTAAACCGCCCCCTACAGAAGGCAAATGGTCAATCGGCTGATTCAGTGTTGTGGTGATCGTCAGGTTTAGATCTCGCCCAACAGATTCGGCGCCAATCGCGATATTCAGTACTTCGCTGCCATTTTGCTCACCAATAATACTGTTCGTCGCCGCATCATAACGGAAAACCACAGGCTGACCAGACGAGGTAATGTCTTGGTTCAGCTCGGCGAGCAGTGAGGTCAAAAAGGCCGCTTCAGGTACAAAGGAAGCAGGTAACAACGCAAGGCTACCCGCAGTAATAAAACTGGTCACGATAGATGTTTGGGGGTATGTACCAAGCGACAAGGAGCCTTCGGTAACTTGCGCGCTCAAGCTTTCACCACCAGCTGCAAAACGTAGTGGGTTAACCAGAATTTGAGTCGTCGAAAAAGCTTGGCTATAGCCTTGAGTGTCAAAAGCAGTACTGGCGAGCACTTCCAAAAAATTATAAGCGATAGTAATCGCGCCACCGTTAGCCGAACCTCCCGCACCCGCACCTGCGCCTGCAGCGGCCGCTTCTAATGCGGTAGTTGGATCGACACCGTCTAAAATCGCTTGCTGAATCGCTGCGATGGCTTGCTCATCAAAGTTCGCGGTATCCAGTTGGGTTAAATCTACGTTGATTTCCCCTTGAACGGGTGTGGCTTGCACTTCAGGTTGCCCATCTGCCGCGAACTCTGGCAGGCAAGCAACGCAGTTAGCATCAACCTGCACAGCACCTTGTGTGGTTTGTAGCGTAATCCCGGACTCATTCACCGTGATGATGATGTCACCAGGCTGCAATGCATCTCCTGCATTCACAATCCGTGCTTGGCCTTGCGCATTCACAACAACAACATTGCCAGACAAGCTTGTGACTGTTACAGGTTGAGTGACGACTTGAGACTCCATACTGCCCCCATTTCTCGCGGTAGATAATCGGTAATACGTCTATTTTTATTGGAATAGTATTTATTGTTTTGTAACTAAACTTCCTGCTTAAGTTATAAGCGAAACATAACTAAATAACTACTGACAAGATGGTTAAATAACACAAGTCTCAATTGTGAAATGACTCGCAAGCCCTGATGTAATTTAAATTTTACCCCCCCCCCCCCAACGACTTGGAGTTGCAGGTAGGCAGAACATGAGTGGCAAATTGGCCTGAAACAAATTTGCACTGCCGTCGGTTGGCCTTTGGTGAGAACCAAAGATGGCTCTGATGGTCCATGAGCATAAACAAACTATGTGATTGAGGTGAATGAAGGTAACCAACACCGCTGTAGCTTCAGGTAAGAAGGGGATAGACGACAGGGAAAGGACAAAAATAGGACGGAGTTCCGTTAGGTTAGCTCGCTTTAAACAGGTGTTGCAGTGCTCGGCTCACTGGCAGTTGAACCCTCTCAATATGTACCCACATTTTGCCGCCGAAATCGCGGGTAACCTTATCGATTTTCGCTACATTGACCACAATAGAACGGTGGATTTGCCAAAACTGGTTAGGATCGAGCTGCGCAAGCAGCTCTTTCAAGGATGAACGTAACAAATATTCCTGCGTTGTCACACCATGCATTTTGTACAAAGAAAGATACTTATCCTCCGCTTTCACGTAGAGCAGCTCATTCACGGCAATAAGGTGAATCTCCTCGCCTTTACTGGCCTTTAACCAGACTTGATATTCTGGTTTAACACTACGAGTCAGTTGTTCAAATTGACTCAGCAACTGAGCTAAGTCGCTGCTTGGGGTGATATTTCGCCGCAACTGTTGCCGCAGTTTTTCGCAACAGATCGCTAACCGAGAAGATGAAAGTGGCTTTAGCAGATAGTCGATAGCATGCGTTTCAAACGCGCTGACCGCGTACTCATCATACGCGGTGATGAAAACTACTAATGGAACTTTCGATTGTTGAAGTAGACGCCGAGCCACTTCGATGCCATCGATTTTCGGCATTCTAATGTCTAAAAAAACCACATCAGGCTGATGCTGTTCAATTGCCTGCAGAGCGATTTGACCATTTTCCGCACTGGCCACAATCTCCAGCGCTGGCCATAACTCAGCCAAGAGCTTATTGAGATGATGGCGCAGTAAAGGTTCATCATCCGCAAGAACCGCTGTATAGGTCTGATTCATCATTCGACGTCTCTTTTTCTATTTTTATTCCCAAGGGTGGCTGAATTAACGAGCAGTCATTTCAGTTCCAATTGGACAAGTAAACTGGAGTGTAGGAATGTAGCCAACGCCACTTCCAGTTTAGTGCAACTTCAACGAGTAAGAGGATAAGCATAGAAGGAGCGCTGCAATGTCTGCAAATGATGCAAACGGATACGAATTGTGGCCGTAACACCGCCAGAGCAATTTTGCGCCACCGTCAGCAAACCTTCATGCCCAAAGAGTCCGGACAGCCGATCACGAACATTCTGCAAAGCAATACCGTTGCCCTTGGGGGTATCACTTAACCCCATACCATCATCTTCAACCGATAGATCAAACCAGCCATCGACCACTTCAATATCGATCCGGACCGAGCCGCCCTCGGCTTTAGGTTCAATACCATGTGACACCGCATTTTCCACCAAAGGTTGGATCAGCATAGGCGGCATGCCGAGTGTGCCCCATTCAGACAACTCGGGCAGGGTGTATTCCAACCTGTCTCCTAAGCGTATCTTCTGAATGCCTAGATACGCGTCAATAAGTTGTATCTCTTCACGCAAATCCCCTGTATTGCCGCGTCGCAAGCGCATAGTTCCGCGCAGTAACTCGGTGAGTTTTTCCAACATTAACTGAGCTTTGTAGGGTTCTACCGCAATCAAAGCATTTATATTGGCCAATGTATTGAATAGAAAATGGGGCTCCATCTGGCTTTGTAGCTGCTTGAGCTGGCTCAATAACAGGGCTTTTTCTTGCTCCGACTGACGGCGGCGAGCCGCTTCTAATGCGCCTTGAGCCAAGATTTTTTGCTCGTGAGAATAGAAATACAGGAAACAGACTGCCGAGAAAATAAAACCCAAAAAAATGATTGGCTTATAAGCGGAAAATTCATCAAAACCGGGGTAGTTGTGCAGCCACAAATAGGCACTACCTGTGCCCAGTACCACCGCACAGCTTAAGGCTAAGATATTCACTAAACGTTTTGATAATTCAGGCCAGCGTCGTGCAATCCATTGTGCTGAGATAAAAGCACTGTAACCATAACTAAAACTAATGGCGAGATGCTCTCCAAATAGCCCGCCCCAAATTGACATAGTCGCGAGGGCGATCACGATGCAAAACAGTGTGGTAAAACCAAAACTTTTCAAATCTTGTGCTGAAATATCAAAGCGCTCCATCATCTAGAATTTTCCTTTTAGATTGAACAAAACCCTAACGCTATCGGGCAAGTTGGCATACGCCGAATCCGTTTCACCACCAAAGAAACGCGCGGCCAGTTCCAGTTCCAAAGAGGCAGAGCCCGTGTCGTAAGCCTGCCAATTGATCCATTGGGTAATCATCCAACCGCCATCTTCTGGCGACCACAAAACATCAAGAGTTGGTGTGAGGTCATCAATTCCAAGCAGTTGACCATTACGGCTATCCCATGTCCAATGCAGCATAAAATTATGCGCCATCAGGTTCGTTGCTTGATAGCCTTGTGCATACGCAAAAGCCATTGACGACCGTCCCTGTTGATGCAGCAAAGTCGCGTCAGCCAGTGTTTGCTGCCATTCATCGGCATTCCAACTGCGTCCGTCGTACCAATATTCGGCTATGACATTGTGCCCCTCTGGGTTTGCCCAGTTTACGCCAAACAAAAACTGCGCCGCATGTTGTTGTTTAACCAATTCGATCGGCTGCTCAGTTTGTCTCTGGTATTGCCAATATTCTCGTTGATAAAGCCAAGAGCTGTGCATGCCCCATGCGCTATTGAGTACAGAAACCCACGAGCCGCCTACTAAACCGCGCCGGACATTGTCGTAATAGACGATGCCTTGGATTTCACTGTCTCCGACTAAGCGATAATGGCGTAATCCAATGCCTTGTTGTTCATTTTGAGTCACTAACTGCGCTTCGCTCGAACGCCCCCAAGCACTATCCGTGGCGATCAAAGTCCATTCACCTAACTCTTGATAGGAGGAGAGCGCGAGCACACCAGCCCCTTCTTCCACTTGAATACCTAATGGATTGCGCCGATAGGGTAAAAAAAGATCCAGCGGTCGATAACCATAGCCCACCCCCCAATCGAGGCGAATTTTTCCGGCGGTAATATCTAGCGTTTGTCCAGCAAGCGTGCTTTCTCCTTGCCAAAACAGTTCACTGAGTGTCAGCCTCGTTTCTTTTGCCTGCTCATCACTTCGATAGAGCGCGCGGCTAGTGAACGCCAAACTCGCCGTCCAACCTTGCCAACGAGACTGTAAATCGAGCCCGATATCCACTTGCTGCTGTTCATCATCTTGAGCAGCAGCCCACACCAAGGAGTCATTACGTTGAGCATGCGAAGCGCTCACCATCCAATCCCAGTCTAACTTGAGCGGCTCTTGTGTCCATGCAGGAGGACAACTCAGTAGCCCAATAATTCCTAACGCCTGAGCACACCTCATAGCATTACTCCAAGGCAGGATTTTGAATCAAATACGCGGGGTTGTAGAACTTATCCTCCAAACGTTTCGGCAGTACGGATTGATATTCGATCACGGTTCGTCGCAAGGGTTGAATTTTATCCAGCAACGTCATCTCAACCACCCGATCACCTTGCACGGTAAACCAAGCCACCTTGGCCAGTTTGCCGGAATGCAGATAGAGTTCAGCTTTGACTGGTGAAGCATCCGCACGATTAAGCCATAAGGTGAGCGCTTGATAGCTGGCCCCTGCGGTTTTCGCTTTGAGCGCCAAACGGTACGTTTCAACGCTGGATTGATCTTCACGTTGCACCGAGTCTTCTCCCTCCAAACTCGCTTGATAATCATCACTCCAAGTCAGTGTTGAAATATCACCGACTGAAGCTTCACCGAGCAGTTTTTGCATCGGTGTAATACGGATTGGGCGGCGACTTTTCGGCATCAGTAACCAGTAGTTATCTCCGAGCATCAACATTTTTTGTCCCGCTTCTGTCGCCGATTGAAACAGCACTAGCGATTCGCGATTTTCACGCACATAGACATCATACTGATTGGTTTTTTCCAACTGGCCATCATGATAAAGCTGCACCACAGAGACGACTTTCGCTGCCGCTTCTTTAAGCCGATACTCATCGGCACGCTGCACCATGCTGCTCACATCCATCTCGACCGCGAAAGATCGACCCATCACCACAAGCCCTAAAACGGCCATAAAAATGAGTTTATACATACGCTAACGCCTCCGTAATTGGCTTGTTCACACCTTTGCGTGCAGAAAACCACGCCGCCAGTACACAAATCAGCACTGTGCCTAGGGTGCAAAACCCAACCAGAGTGAAGGAAAAATAGAGATCGAGCGGATAGCCTTCGGTTCTTCCCGGTGGAGGTGGCATTTGAATCTTAGCCACTCGCACTACTGCGATAGTCAGCAGATTCAGTAACGTGCCGCATACACTGCCACACAGCGCCAACAGCGTCGCTTCGCGCACAAAACCCGCCAAAATGTCGCTTGGGTACGCGCCAAGGGCCGACAAGGTTCCGATTTCACGAGTTCGCTCACTGACCGACATGGTTAAGGTATTGAAGAGCGCAACAAACACCACCATCGCCATCACGGTTCCCATCACGCCAAACAGTCGGTCATACAAATCTTTCACTCCGGCGTAGAAGAAAGCGCGCTGCGGCCAAGGTGTCACTTGCAGATCTTGTGCTAAGGACAACTGATTCAGTTGATTTTCCACCCACGTTTGTAGCGTTTGAGTATTCTCGGTGTTAAACAGATACACAGACAAGGTGCTGACTTTACTGGAGTTGAGCAGCTCTTGAGCCGATGCTAAGTGCAAATAGAGCTGCCGTTTATCCAACTCAGGCACTCCTGTCGAATACAGACCACGCACTTGAAAATCCAGTGCGTTCAGTGCGCCATCCGCCGTGGTGGCGAGCAGCGTCACCCAATCACCAACGGCAACATTGAGGTTGCGAGCCAGATCCACGCCAAGCATCACCTGAGGTTGAGTCGGGTCAAAGCGCGGAGACTTAGGATCTTGCAAGGTTTGCCCTGCTCGCAGATCCAAAAACGGGCCTTTCATATCAAACTCTTTGTCATCCACACCAAGACCAACAAAAATCGTTGATTTTTGGCCATTCGAAACCAGCCCTGTTAACTCAATACGTGGCTGGATGCCACGAATCGCCGGATTCGCCAGCAACACTTGGCGAATGTGGTCGCTGCCTTCTAATCCATTCGCCAAAGGTGTCTCTTCCTCTTGTGCAAAATAGCCACGCTGGCTCAGCGTTAAATGTCCGACATCCCGCGCGGTCGATTCACGTAGCGAATCATAGGTATAAAGACCAAAGCCGCCTGCAGATGTTAATGCCAATACTGCAATCGCGATGATCGAAATAGAGAGTAAACTGCGGCGACGATTACGCTGCAGGTTTAACGCCGCCAATCGCCATGCTTGTGAGATCAACTTGCCCATTGCATCGCCTCCAATGAAATTTGTCCGTCCACCAGATTGAGGGTGCGATCGCACTGAGCTGCCATGCGCCCGTCATGAGTGGCAACCACAAAAGTCGTGCCTAACTCATGGCCAAGACTTTTCATTAAATTGATCACAAGGTTGGCTGTTTGACTATCCAGACTCGCGGTCGGCTCATCCGCGACCACCAATTTCGGGTTGTGAACCAAAGCCCGAGCTATCGCCACACGCTGCTGCTGACCACCTGAAAGATGATCTGGCCGCTGCTGCATCACCGCTTCTAATCCAACCTTGGTTAGCATGTCATGTGCTAACTTGTGCTGATCACGACGGCTAAAACCGTTAAGCATCAAGGGATATGCGACATTCTCTAGTGCCGTCATCACGGGTACTAAGTTGAATTTTTGGAACACAAAACCAAACTGGGTACGACGCAGTAAGGCGGCAGACTTACCATTGCGCGGGTATACGCATCCCTCTAACGCCACGTCACCTTGGTAATTAGGGTCAAGTAATCCCAAGATGTTGAGCAACGTGCTTTTACCTGAACCGGAAGGGCCACACAGCGCTAACATCTCACCTTGCTGTACCACACCGCTCACACCACGTAGAGCTGGCACGCTTTGGACTCCCAATGAGTACTGTTTTTCTATACTTTGAAAATGCAGCATGCGCCCTCCTACCCCTGACTCAGCAGGGCTTGTACTTGCTGGGTATCGGGATGTTGAGCATCTGCTTGCTGCATGGTTTCTAGCCAAAGGCGGGCTTGCGCTTCATCTTTGGCGCGCAAGGCAGCAACAATAGCTAAACGATAGATCCATGCGGTAGCCGCAAACGGCTGTGTTTGAAATTGCGGGTCGGCCAATAGATTCAGGTAGAGATCGTATCCGCGTTCAAAGTGGTTAAACATATCCGGCATCGAAGTATAAGTGGCCGCCGCCACTGCCATAGCAAGCATTTGAACTGGTAAACCGTTGCGTATCTCTTCTGAATTTGACGTGTTGGCACTTAATAAAGAAAGCCCTTTTTCTATCATGGCAAGCCCCTCTTCGCTATAACGCATTTTCTTCCACGGTAAAAAAGCATCGCGTCCCATCAAGGTGCGTGTACTGCCCAAATAGACCAAGCTCAGTGCTGTCGCCCCTTCTTGCGCAACCAATTTTTCTAAATCGGCGTACAAGGGTTCTACTAACTTTTCATCACCTTGTGCGGCTTGGTTATAACGTTGGATCATGGCTTCGCTTGGCAGCGCAAATACAGGCCAAGCAGATAAGGTAAACAACAAAACGGCGACATAAGCAGTCAAGCTTAACGAAGTTCGAATTTTCATGTGAACGGTCCTTTTCAGTAACGTAATTGTCAGTAACGTAAACGTCCTCAACTGCTCATCGTGTTTGTGCCACGACGCAGCAGCCATCAAGAATGGAGTGAGCTTACTGAACTTCGTCTGTCGTTATCGAGCTTTGCGACCAATGGTCTTTATGGGGCGTGAATGGACAATATCGGGAGCGAATGGGTGGCAAGAAGTGAAGAGCTATACCCAAACTACTTGGAGTTGCAGGTAGGCGGCAAGTGAGTTCATCCCCATGAGCATAGATACACTATGTGATTGGGGTGAACGAACGTAGCCAACACCGCTGCAGCTTCAAGTAGGAAGGGTATAGGATGACTTGAGAAAAACTGCGCCAGTACAAAGACTGGCGCAAGAGTATCTCCTCAAACAACGTGGAGCTGCAGGGTGGAAGAAGATTGAGCCGTAATAACCCGTTATGGCACGCCATGACCTTTGGATGCGACCCACACCCGATACCACTGCTCACGAGAAAGCTCTAACGACAAGGCTGCTATTGCACTTTGAACTCGCTCGATTTTTCCGGATCCGATAATCGGTAATGGTTGGCTCGGTAAACGACGCACCCACGCATAAATCACCTGCTCAATCGACTCTGCGCCGAGCTCAACTCGGATCTCTTCCAGCACAGCTCGTACGCGCTGCGTTTGCTCGGTTTGGCCTGAGAAAATCGCGCCGCCACCGAGGCATGACCATGCCATTGGGCGAATGCGCAGACGCTGCAGTTGATCCAAGGTGCCATCGTGTGCCACATCAAAATTGAGTGGATTGATTTCGACTTGGTTAGTCACCAATAGCTTACCTAAGCGTGACTGCAGCAAATCAAACTGCGCTGGGCTGAAGTTTGAAACACCAAAGTGTTTCACTTTACCGACCTTGTGCAGTTCAGAAAACGCTTCCGCGACTTCATCAGCATTCATCAGTACATCTGGGCGGTGGATCAGCAAGACATCAATCTCATTGACTCCCAAACGCTCAAGCGAGTGATTGACCGATTGATAGATATGCGCCGCGCTGGTGTCGTAGTGATTAATTTTGCGCTCAGGAAAGCGATCGCTACACAGTTTAATGTCGCATTTGGTCACAATCTCGATCTGCTCGCGCAGTGAAGGTTCCAACGCGAGGGCTTCACCAAACAGTGTTTCACATTGATAGTTGCCGTAAATGTCCGCGTGATCAACGGTACTGATCCCCAGCTCAATATGCTGCTTCAAAAAGGTTAAGCGCTGCTGAGGCGTCATGTTCCATTCCGCCAGTCGCCAGTAACCTTGAACCAGTTCAGACAGCTCTGGCCCTTGTTGCGCCATGGTCACTTTCTGTACGGTTGCTTGTTGTTGCATGGTTATTCTCCTGTTTTTCACTCAGCACATCCTATGCAGCTGGCCGTCTATGTGCAAAAACTATCAATATCGAACCATAAAGTTGTGACTTGAATTAGATTTTAGACGATAACGCATGGCGGCAACATGGCTTTCTACGCCCTATCCTGTTGGGTTGTGACGCAGTGCAAATTAACAAGGCGTAGCGCTAAGAATGATGTTGAGTGACGCGGTGCAATTTATCCTTTATCGATACAAAAATCGGCGCCATTTGGGTAGGAAAGCCGAATCAATAATAAGAAGGATAGACAATGAAACTGAACGCCTTGACCCTATCGCTGCTCTCAGCTCTAGCTTTGCCAGCGCTGGCCTCGCCAGCTTCCACTGCGAATTTAACGGTAGCAACCACCACCAACAGCCGCGATTTTCCGCTGCAAGCCGATGAACCACTGGTGATCCCGCTCACTAAGGGCGACTACACCTTGACCATTAGCGGGATTGGCGGTGATTGCCCACCTGCCCCCGAACAAGAGATCAAATTCAATACGCCAATCGCTCTCAATTGCCATGTCCCGACTCAGTTACCTTTGAGTATCCGTTTTACCGGGGATTACGCATTTCAGTGGCAAGCGCAAAACAATACGCTCACCTTCGTGCGTCAAACCACTAAGGCAGCCAAAACTGAGTTTCGTCGCCCGATCCCAAACGTCAGTTGCGAAGTGTATCAAGGCGGTGAAGTGACTTTAGATCTGGCGAGCAGCTTTGCCGATGGAACCGAGTTGCAAGATGCTATGACTGGGCAAGTAGTGACCGTCGAGCAAGGCAAAGTGCGCTTAACCCCTTCCGCTAACAGCGGCGGCTTGGTGTTGTTGGAACCCAAACAGACAGCAAAAGCCGAGCCCAAACAGCCCTTTACCTATCGAAATGCCAATATTTATTTTGTGATGGTTGATCGCTTCTACAACGCTGACCCAAGCAATGATGGCAGTTATGGTCGTCACAAAGATGGCCAAGAGGAGATCGGAACGTTTCATGGCGGCGATCTCAAGGGTGTGATTGCAAAACTTGACCATATCCAAAGCTTAGGCACGGATGCTATCTGGCTCTCTCCGATTGTCGAACAGGTACATGGGTTTGTCGGCGGTGGTGAGAAAGGATCATTCCCGTTTTATGCCTATCACGGCTATTGGACCCGCGATTTCACCAAGATCGATGCCAACTTTGGGAAAGATGAGGATTTACAAACCTTAGTGCGTGAGGCGCATCGTCGCGGCATTAAAATTTTGATGGATGCGGTGATCAATCATGCAGGTTACGCGACACTCGCTGATTTACAGCAAGATGCGGTACAAGTGGTGAACGCACCTATGCTGCCTGAACGTTGGAATGACTGGAAACCCAGCGCCGACGAAAACTGGCACAGTTTCCATCAAGCCGTTGATTACCAGAGCAAGAATTGGCAACAGTGGTGGGGGCCAGACTGGGTACGCGCAGGCTTACCGGGCTATCCTGCGCCGGGCAGCAGTGACATCACCATGAATCTCGCCGGTTTACCGGATTTTCGCACTGAATCCCCCCAAGCCGTTACCCCGCCACAGTGGCTACTCAACAATCCCGGCACACGAGTGGTGAGCAAACCCAATTACACTGTCGCTGACTATTTAATTGAATGGCAAAGCGATTGGGTACGCCGCTTTGGGATCGACGGTTTTCGCATCGACACCGTCAAACATGTGGAAGGGGAAGTGTGGCAACGCTTAAAACAGCGCGCGACGGAAAGCCTTGCAGCGTGGCGTAAAGACAATAATCAAAGCGGTGAGCCGTTTTGGATGATGGGCGAAGTGTGGGGGCACGCTGCCTATCGCAGCCCTTACTTTGATGATGGCTTTGATGCACTGATTAACTTTGATATTCAAAAACGTATGGATAACGGCGCAGCCTGTTTGAGCCAGATGGCGATGGTGTATCGCGATTACGCGCAAACCCTCGCCAAATATCCCGACTTTAACCCCGTCAGTTATATGTCTTCGCACGATACTGAGCTGTTTTTCGGACGCTTTAAATCACTGGATATGCAGCGTAACGCCGCCAATGCCCTGCTACTGACACCGGGTGCTATCCAAGTGTATTACGGCGATGAAGTCGCCCGCGAAGCGGGACCGTACGCAGACGATTTCCATCAAGGCACTCGCTCTGATATGCCTTGGGAATGGAATACCGAACGCCAAGCACTGCTCAAGCATTGGCAAACCTTAGGTCAATTCCGTCAACGTCACCCTGCGATAGGAGCGGGAGATCATCGCGAAATCGCCCAATCCAACGCTTATGTTTTCACTCGCACATTGGGTGAAGATAAGGTGGTCGTGGCGTTCGTTGGCCGCTAAGTCAGTCCATCAGGAACATACACTGTATGCTCCTGAACTTTTACTGTACTAAGGGTTTTGCGTTATACGGCAAGGAAGTTCTTAGTCCAAGCGTAAAGTCACACCAGAATAGTTACTGTAACCACGTAACATGACATGGTATGTCGTACCCACAACCGCAGAGATGGAACACTGCTCGACATTGCCTGAACGGTATGGACGACAATCCCAAGAAGAAGTGGTGGGTTTGCTGCCTGCTTTGACATACAGATCCGCATCGCCTGTCCCACCACTGATGGACACAACGACACTGCCTGAATTGGTCACAGTGAAGGTATAGAAATCTTCTCCTCCACGTGAGCCGCTCAGTCCCGTGATCGGTTTACCTTTCTCAAGCACTTTGCCGACAGGTGGTGGCGTGGTGCCACAAGAAGCATTGACCCCCACGGTATTAAAGGCTGCCACGACGTCTGCGGTGTTGTAGTTGAGATCCTGTGCAGCTTTCACTACCCCACAGCCACCTTGATCAAACGTACTGTTCGGTGTCCAGTACAACTGGTTAGCCACGGCAAACACTTCAAAGCCTTTGCGTACGTTCCAACCCGTTTTATTGGCTAATAGGTAAAACGCGCGGTTAAACACGCCACTCGAATGGTGAACGTCAATGCCGCTGTAATACTGTGAAACATGATCTATCGAGCGGCCATCACGTGACGGCTGATCGAAATAACGTAGACCACCGGAGGATTTAAAAATATCCGCGCCGACAATCCAGTCGACATTGCCACGCATAAAGTACTCTGCCGCTTCCCCTGCGATATCCGAGAATGCTTCGTTAATACCACCGGACATATCTCGGTAAACGAGGCCTGAATTCTGCTCAGTAAAACCGTGGCTGACCTCATGGGCACTAACGTTGATATCCACCAAAGGATAGAAACGGGTATAGCCATCACCAAAAGTCATGGCGCGGCCATCCCAGAAGGCATTTTCATAGTTATTACCATAGTGCACACGCATGGTTAATTGGAAAGTCAGCGGCGAAGTATTCAACCACTGCTGATACATATCAAACACCACTTTTCCAAAGAAGTGCGCATCGTTAAGCGGAGAGTAAGCACCATTCACGGTTTTCACGCTGTTGTAATTAGTGCTGCTGTTACAAGCATAACTGAACGCCGTGTTACCGGATGTGCCACCATTGAGGTTAACGGTTTTTACTGCACTGTTGCTCATCGTGCAGGTGGTTCCCGTCTTATCAATCGTAAAACCGGGTAAACCGTTACTGCCGTATTCATAGCGTCCCGTTTTTTGGTTACCGCCAGGGCCTGTTCCTGTCGCCTGTGCGTGGTTAATGCCATCCCATTGATCTAGCACTTCTCCCGTTGCTGCACTGATAAAGTAGAACGGACGAGCTGGCGTTTCTGAAGCAACAAAAAAGTCGACCAAGTACACTAACTGGGCCTGTTGGTTATCATCCAGGCGTACCATCAGTTGCACGTTTTCGTTTTCAACCGGGAGCAATTCTCCAGCGTGTTGTTCACCAAAATGGCTAACCGCTAAAGCGATGGCCTGCTGACTTTCAATGTCGGGGGTCACGGTTGGGAGATCAGCATCCAACTGCTGAGCCATTTGACCATACACTTGCGAAATCCCTTTACTGGATTCGGTTGCCACCACAACGGTGCCATAGACAGGAACCCCGTTATACATCTGCTGGTAACGCACTTTCACCTTACCATTCGGCAACTTTACCGTATTGACGGCTTTAAAACCGCTGGCGGCAGACACCATGCTGTACTGTTGCTGCGCCAGAGCTTGTTCAACCATTGATGCATCATCAATTGTGACCATTTGTGCCGCATAGAGAGGGAAGCCAGTTGCCGCTCCGGCCAGAACTAACCAATTCAGAGGACGTTGTATCATTTTCATTTCTCAATCCTAGAGATGTTGAATGTATTAAGCGTTGAACCGCTCCCATCAACGCCGATTGCACGCGTTATTTCGCGTTCAATCACAGTGGTACAGGTCAATTGAAAACACCAAATCTAGGTTAATGAAATGTTAATGTTCAATGTGAAGTTTACGTGTCACAAACTACTCAGTAAGCAGGAATGCTCTATAAAAAAGCCTGTAATAAAGAGGAGAAAATCATGAGGATAGGATCTTACTGATAGATTTGCGCCTTTAGAATTTGACACCTAATTTAACAGTGTCAGAAAGGAATTGGCGTGCGTCTCGTGTTCTGGATGGACATCACCTTAGAAAACCACCATTACAAGCGCAATGGTTTAGTGATGACAAAAAAGCCCCATTAAGCTAACTCCTATCACTTAACGTGTTTGGAACGAACAGGGTAGCGAGTTTTACTCATACGAACCTAAAGAGTTAGATAGTTTTAGATCTAACTTCTCCAAAACATCAGTAGTAGGTCTATCGCGATACAAGCCAATACCGACTAGTAGCCAAACGACCAACTCAGCAGGTAGCTTTCGTCTTCTCATGCTGGCTTTATTCGTTTCATCAAGCGCTTGATTTATCCATTCTAATGGAAGCTCTTTTTGAAAAAGCGCAAGTGAATCAGGAGAAGCGAAGTCATCAACATCAATAAGCCAGTGAGCCAACATAAAAAAATACCCTCAAACATGAAATGCTTGAGGGTATTTTCAACCAACCACAGGATCGTTCAACTGATCATTTGCTTAACTGATCGGAGTTAACACTTAGACAGCATTTTTTGATAGGCTAAGGCCACGATTTGCTATTGACCACTTTCGTTTTATGAAACTCACCCTTCGCAAAAAGCTGTTAGAAAAAGTAGAAAACACGACAGAAACCCCGATGCTGATCCTTTCTGTCGTTTATGTTGTCGTCGCGTTGCTGCCTGACATTGCCGTTTTATCTCCCGACGATCTTGAGTTTCTTGATGGCTTACTCTGGATTGTGTGGGGCATTTTTGCGACAGAGCTGTTAGTCAAAATCTTCGTCAGCCCTAAACCACTGCAATATATGATGCAGAATTGGCCGGACGTACTTATCGTGGCGATGCCGTTTCTGCGTCCCCTGCGTTTCCTACGTATTTTGTTGGTACTGCCCAAAGCGTGGAGACAAACCAAATCGGTTCTGCGCCAAAAAACCTTCAGCTTTATCGGTCTGACGAGTCTTTCTACTGTGCTGCTCTCTGCAGCGTTTGTGTATCTGGTTGAGAAAGGAACGCCTAGCCCCATCAATAGCTATGCCGATGCGCTGTGGTGGGCGATGTCGACCATTACCACGGTAGGTTATGGGGATATGTACCCGGTAACTGGGTTTGGACGTGGAGTGGCGGTGTTTTTGATGCTGACAGGGATCACCCTGTTCGGGCTATTAACCGCGAGTGTGGCTTCTTTTTTTGTTGAGGATGATACGGCCAAGCAAGACCATGTCTCCCTCAATCTCTTGCTTGAAAAAAACCAGCAGTTGGAAACACAGTTGAATCAATTGGTTGAAACTCAGCAACCTAGAAAGCGTTTTCATCTAGCGAGCTACCGTCGGCAGCTCGCGGAACGTGAAACAGAACGGAAAAATCAGAAACCAAAGCGTCGTCGATTAAAACTTCCGTCGCAAGACAATCGCAACTCCTAATTCAGGCGTGACGCATGGTGTGGCGGCGAAATACCGCCACTGATGCGGCAACCGCCAAAAAGAAGCAGTAATAAGAGTAACTCACCACACTCAATGGCGACATTTGAAAAATAGAGCCAAGCAATAACGCTTGTGCACCATAAGGCAACACACCTTGCATGATGCACGAGAAGATATCCAGCAAGCTGGCAGAACGCTTTGCGGTCACGCCATTGTGTTCAGCCAGCTCTTTAGCCACTCCGCCACTCACAATGATGGCAACCGTGTTGTTCGCCGTGCACACATTAGTCAGTGCCACCAAGCCTGCAATCCCCAATTCACTGGCTCGCATTTTTTGTACGCTGCTGCGTGAGCGAGCAAATTTATTGATCAATCGACTAATTTGGTGAGTGAGGAACGCCAATCCGCCTTGCTGTTTCATCAGTTCACCCATACCACCGATCAGCATCGATAATAGGAAAATCTCCTGCATGTTGCCAAAACCCGCGTAAACATCTTTGGTTAATGCTGACAAGGAGTAACCGTCACTCAAACCACCGACACCTGCGGCCATTAAAATGCCCACCAGCAGTACAAGGAACACATTCAACCCCATCACGGCCAGCACGAGAATGGTGAGGTAAGGCAGCACTTTTAGCCATTCAATGTCACTGGTTTGCGGTGATTGTGCCGTTTGGCTACTGAAGGTGAACACCACAAGCGCCAACAGCGCCGCTGGCAAAGCAATGCGGATATTCTCTTTAAATTTGTCACGCATATGGCAGCCTTGTGAACGGGTCGCCGCAATGGTGGTATCCGAAATGATCGAAAGATTATCACCAAACATGGCTCCGCTCAGCACGACCCCAGCCGTTAAACCAAGATTCAAATCCGCCGCTTGGGCAATACCTAACGCCACGGGTGCAATCGCTGCAATCGTCCCCATTGAGGTGCCCATTGCTGTGGCAACAAAGGCTGAAATGACAAACAGCCCCGGCAGAATGAGACTCGCTGGCAGCAATGCTAAACCAAGATTCACTGTGGCATCCACGCCACCAGTGGCTTTGGCGACGGCGGCAAAGGCTCCGGCAAGCAGATAAATGATGCACATCGCCATAATATCGCTGTGACCCACACCACGTAAAAACTGCTCGATAGCTCGATTGAGCGACTCTTTGCTCAAGGCAATTGCCAAAACGACCGCTGGTATAACAGCGACAGGGGCAGGCAGTTGATAGAACGCAAACTCAACCCCTTGCCAAGTGAGATAGCTACCCACCCCCATAAAGAGCAGTAAGAAAACCATGAGTGGCAATAGGGCAAAGGCATTCGGTTGTTGAGGCTTTGAAGACGGAGTGTAGTGCATACAAATAACAAATTGTGGTCTCGAAATTGGGCGCAAAGCCTAAAGGTAAGCCGAATGCATGTCAACAGTCTAGACGTCCAAACATCCATTTGTTGCACATTTATACCTAATGATTTTGGGGTTTATTTTTCCCACTAATGGGTATATCTATAGGCCAGATACTCTAAGAGACAGGAATTACTATGCTCAACGTCATTTTTTTTAGTGCAAAACACTACGATATCGCCTCTTTCAACAAGTTGGTTGATCCCACAAAACTGTCTTTACACTTTCATGATTTCCGATTGACCGATAAAACGGCTCAGATGGCAAAAGGCTGCGAAGTGGTCTGCGCTTTTGTCAATGATGAGCTTCACGCCAGCGTATTAGAACAGCTTTACCAAGGGGGAACTCGTCTTATTGCCATGCGCTGTGCTGGCTTTGATAAAGTCGACCTTGAAGCGGCGAAGCGACTTGGAATGCAAGTCGTCAGAGTGCCAGCCTATTCGCCAGAAGCGGTGGCTGAACATACGGTGGGGATGATGCTGTGCTTGAATCGCCGCTTCCATAAAGCGTATCAGCGTACCCGTGATGCCAACTTCTCTCTTGATGGCTTGGTGGGTTTTAACTTCCACGGCAAAACGGTCGGGGTGATCGGCTCAGGCAAAATCGGGGTGGCAACCATGCGCATTCTGCAAGGGCTCGGTATGCAGATCCTCTGTTTTGACCCTTATCCCAATCCCGATGCGATTGCACTGGGTGCGCGCTATGTAGAGTTGTCCGAACTTTTCGCGCAAAGTGATGTGATCACCCTGCACTGCCCGATGAGCAAAGAGAACTATCATTTGCTCAATGAGTCAGCGTTTGAACAGATGAAAGATGGGGTGATGATCATTAACACCAGCCGAGGGGAATTGCTTGATTCTGTGGCAGCGATTGAAGCATTGAAACGGGGGCGAATTGGCGCGCTAGGCTTGGATGTTTACGACAATGAGAAAGATCTGTTCTTCCAAGACAAGTCTAACGATGTGATCGTCGATGACGTATTCCGCCGCCTTTCTGCTTGTCACAACGTGTTGTTCACCGGTCACCAAGCTTTCTTGACCGAGGATGCACTGAGCAATATTGCGCAAACTACGCTCAATAACATCCAGCTCTTTTTTGACAATCAAGCATCGGGTAATGAATTAATTCAATAGCTCACGCAGGTGAGGCAATAAATCGCTGGCCAGAAGTCCTCTCTGGCCATGCGATTTGGTATTGAGATCCGCAGCGCTACTGTGTAGCCAAACCCCGAGTTTTGCCGCATCCGCTAAGGGAATTTTTTGCGCTAATAGCGCCACAATAATGCCGGTAAGTACATCGCCCATTCCCCCACTGGCCATTCCTGGATTCCCCTGTAAGCAGACCGCGATCTCTTTCCCATCATCCACTAAAGTCCCCGCACCTTTGAGCACGACAACACCTCCATAGCGTTGCTGAAGCTGACGAATAGCCGCAAAACGATCTCGCTCCACCTCTTCCACTTCACAGCCCAATAAACGCGCCGCTTCGACGGGATGCGGTGTAATGATCCGCTGTTCATCATAGCTGGGGTTATGCGCTAGAAAATAGAGTGCATCCGCATCCCACACTTTCGGAACCTTCAAGCTACTTAAGCGCTGCATAATCTGCTGCGCTTGAGCATCTCGCCCTAATCCGGGGCCCAAAGCAAGGGCATCACACCATTCAATGCGCTCTTCAAATAAATGATGTTTGTTCCAGCTCGTGCTCATCACTTCCGGTGTAATCGTCAGCATAGCGGTAACGTTATCGGGATGGGTCATTGCCGCGCTCAGCCCTGCTCCCGAATGAGCACAAGCGGAAGCACACAAAATCAAGGCTCCGCCCATACCTTCATTGCCCCCGACAATCAAAGCTTTACCATTTTGGCCTTTGTGAGTACAAGCTTGACGTGGCGGCAGTAAACTGTGTCTTAGCTTGCCTTCTATCGCGACCAAAGATGGCGAATTGTGCAGGGCAAACACTTCTTCAATCCCTAATCCCGCATAGTGTAGCGTGCCGACATAGCAGCGCGCTTGTCCAGTCACCAAGCCTTGCTTCAAACCAATCAAGCTCACCGTGTGTTGCGCTTTAATGCAAGCGCCCATCACTTGGCCAGTATCGGCACACAGCCCTGAAGGCACATCGACCGCCACAATCGGCTTGCCGCTTTGATTGAGTAACTCGACTAACGGCACAACCTGCGGCCGTAACGCCTCTTTCAAGCCAATGCCAAATAACGCATCAATAATCACATCTGTCGATGGCGGCAGTTCAGATTGTGGGGCATAGACAACACCGCCCAACTCTTTCCATTGCAGATAAGCACGATGGGCATCGGCTGGGAATTTTTCAGGGTCGCCTAACTGCCATACCGTGACATCAATCCCCATATGCCTGGCTAATACCGCAACGATATAGCCGTCCCCACCATTATTTCCACCACCGCAACAAATTAACCAGTGATGACTGGTTGGAAACTGAGCAAAAGCAATGGTAAACACCGCTTGTCCTGCGCGCTCCATTAAATGAAAGAGCTCAAGACCTCGCTCACTCGCGGCATCTTGTTCACCCTGTTTGAGTTGCTGCGTAGTATAAAAATGGCTGGGTAACGGCATAATGGTGTCCAACAACTGACAAAACGGCCATATCCATGGCCGTTTTGAATTTATTAAGAAGATGCTTGTAGCGAAACAAGGGCTTCACTTGTTGCATCCTGAATCGATAAGAATAGTGAATTTATCGCGCCTGTTGGCGTACGCATTGGGTTAAGCGTAACGTTTTGATACATAAATTTGGCTTGCTGAGTCACAGGACGCACATTACGGCAATGGAACAAATAAGGGCGCTGCTGCCAAGTAATAAAACTACGGCAACCCAGATCGTACACAGGTTTGGTTTTTAACTTAAACCACTCCACAGGGATCTCTGGAAAAATCTCGAACAGAGATTTACCAATAACATCATGAGCTTGCTTACCGCTATGATGGGTCATAAACCCATTCCACACTTGCACGTTATAGTCTCGGTTAATCACAATCAATCCCATATCGACATTCTGAACCATATCGACCATCCAATGGAATTGCTCAAACTCCGCAGGTAACGCTAGCATCAGAAGTCCTCCATTAAATAGGAAAGTTTGTTATCCAGCAGCGGTAACGATTCATCGACAAACATAAACAGTAAATCACAACGAATCGAGGTGCCTTCAATGTTATAACTCACCTCAAAGGTCATGGTTTTTCTAAATGCCCCTTCAGTCGACTGAATCACAGAATCAATGGAGATGTGCTGCCCCAATAATACGGGCGAGCTTTGGAAAAAACGCACTTCAGCTTGGTGGCCTAAACCATTTAAAAATGAGCCCACCAGAATATTAGAAACATCCATCAGCAGCTCTAACTCTTGCAAGTCTTCACTATCGACCGGCACCTTCATCAGTTTTTTGAGATCCGCAACGCTAGAATCGCTCAATAACACCAGAGCTTCACCCGCAATCCCTTCGCCGCTAAAACCCTGACAAACGCCCGAAACTTGACTGTTTTCAGCCAAATCACGAAGTGCCATGTGTAACTCACTCACCTCAAAGATGTTCACATTGGGCAGAGGTAATTGGACAAACACATCAAAGTGGCGCGCCAAGGCATCAGCAGCTCGACCAATCGACACGTTAGCGACTTCCATGTAAATATCGCGTCGTTTTAAAATCGGCAACTCAAGCGAAACTGGCGTGACAATGCGTGGCTGCGTGGGCGGTTCCACCAACATTTTCAGCACATCATTGAGCACATTCTTATCGATGGGCTTTTGAATGAAGGCTTTGGCTCCGAGCGCTAACACCCGCTCTTTGGCTTTCGGTTGAATATCCCCCGATACCACCACTACAGGCGTCGTGTAGCCTTTTTTCCCCATTGCTTCTAATGTCTCGAAGCCGTCTAACTCCGGCATCGTGAGATCCAAAAACATGAGCTTAAAACTTTGCTTCTCTAAAATGCCCATCGCATCCAAACCATGTACCGCAAAGGTAATGTCTGCGTTAAGCGATGCAGGAAGCGAACGCGCCATCTGTTTGCGCGCGAGTGGAGAGTCATCACAGATGAGAACAGGGAAAGACATGCCACCACCTTATTGGTTTTATCAGTAACTAAAGTGTATACCCAAAATTCACACTACAGCTAGGTAAAAGGTGGTGGGATCGTAAATCAAATGGCTGGCCAGAAGGTCATAAGAGCAATTCGTAAGATAACAGCAAACACAATACAACTCACTCCGAGCCGATACCACTTATACTCTTCAATTGTCATTGGGATGCGTTTATAGAACATAGTCACCACCCCTTTCCAATCTTGACTGCGACGGCCGTAACGCATAACTCCGGTCAACACCAATAAAATTCCGCCAACCAGGATCATTTTTTCCACCCAAAACAGTACGACTTCCATGATCATTTCCTCTGATTCAGTTTTCCTCAGTGTAATCATTGTGCTGAGATTTGGCTGTTGTACAAAAGTCTAAGGTTTACGCTACCTTGACCTGATGGTGAGATGAACAAAGTGAGGTGATTAGGATGAGCCAAGCCAGTAAGCGTGGCGACAGTTTCAAGTCGGCGTCGAAAGAGAATAGACAATCCATCGAATCGCTACGCAAAACAATCACCACCGCTAAAAGCGGTGGTTTAAGGATGACAATCAAAAAGCAGAGCTCAGTGGCTCTGCTTAATTGTTTGGTAAGTGCTGTTAATTAAAAAGCTAATGGTTAGTGAGAGTGCGATTGGTGCTGCGTCGCGCTAATTTTGGCTTTGAGCTTTGCCACCAACTCACGATAGCGAAACCAGAAATAAGTCGCGACAATCGAGAAGAAGAGATAAGACAACGCAAAGACAAACGGTGAGGTCATCAGTTCATTTGAAATTCCCCACATCACGCCCACGACGGTCACAGCAACCTTAGCAAAGAAACCGCACAGGAGCAGAAAAACGGCGAGTTGCGGAAAACGCGTACTGCGAAACGCAAGCCAGTAACAGCTACCAACGGCTAAAGAAGCCACACCGAAACCGAGAATAAATGATTGGATGTGATCCGCTGATGCGATGCCACCCGATACAGAAAGCATGAGAATTAAAAACAGTTTCATGATGCACCTACCTTAAATTACCACTAAAAGCATCCATTCATTTTTGAAAACTCATTTTTAGTTAATTTTGAACCTTCAAAAAATTATTTCAAGCTCAAAAAACATGCAGAATTTGTATCCAAATTTTAATGAAACCTATTGTTACACAATGGTTAAATGCAAATAGCTTGAGAATACTAGGCAAATGACAAGGCAAAGCGCCAGAAGCAACAAAACTAAACATTTGAAACAAGATTGTTACATTTCAGAATTGCCAGAATTTATCTATTTTGAGATGTAAGACTAGTTTCACAGCATCGATAGCAGATGCGTTACATCAAAGAGAAATGACTTAAAAGGAAAAGAGGAGGAAAGAGGCAAAACACAGACTAGAGAGCCTTACGCAAACACAACGAAATCCGTAAGGTTTGCGTAAGGCTCTTTGCCTTTGTACTTCATTTTACGTGAATAGCTACCTTTACCTTTTTTCGCCTTTTCCACTCGGCAGCGAAATAAGGTACTGGTGACGACGGCTTTCAAAGCATTGTCTTTCACTACACCACGCCCACACTCCGTATCCCCTACGGATGAAGTCGATACTGGTATTACTTCTGGTTTGTTTTTCATTGATAGAACTCCATACAATTTACTGCCACATTTCGGCAGTCACGACATTTTGTGCGCAATTTAAGCAGTGTCAACTCATAAATGAGCGGAACAAAGAGAAAACTTAGTTACATAGAAATGGCATTCACTGCAAAAATTTGGACTATTTTTGTTAACGGGTTTCGACTCTGTTCAAGATTCGATTGACAACCCAAAGGTTTACACTAGACTCGATCGCGGCTAGAAAGAGTTCTTTGTATACACATCGCTTGGTTGGATTATTCGTAACCGTCCGTGTCGTACGCAATAGCAAGCTACTTTTCCACGCTATCCGCGCCGTAATCGGCCTACGTTAAAAAATGTTTTTAGGATATTTATTATGTCTACTCCAGTTACTGGTACCGTGAAATGGTTCAACGAAACTAAAGGCTTTGGTTTCATCAAGCAAGAAAACGGTCCTGACGTTTTTGCTCACTTCAGCGCAATCCAAGGTGACGGTTTCCGCACTCTGGCTGAAGGTCAAAAAGTGGAATTCGTGATCACTCAAGGCCAGAAAGGTCCACAAGCTGAAAGCATCAAAGTTCTGTAATAGACTTGCCAAAGATTTTAATAGCCAGCCTCACTAGGCTGGCTATTTTTATGCTTCTTTTATATCGATTTTACAAAAGCTCCGATTAGAAAAGGGACATCAGCGGTTACTTAATGGCTTAGATGCCTCAAAAGACAGAGACTCTTACGCCGCAAGCTGTGCATGTGGGCCAAACACTTCGTAGTGAATTCGCGCCTTATCTACCCCAAGCTCTAGCAACTGCTTAACCACATACTGCATAAAACCGATCGGACCACACAAATAGAAATCTCCATCCTCAATCGGCAGAGTAAGCTCGGCTAACTGCATTTCACCTTGTAAAACATCATCTGCACTTTCATCACGGTACCACACTTGCTGCATCCAGCCCCGTTGCGCAATGAGCTGCGCGGTTTCCTGAGCAAAAGTATGTTCCTTAGCAGAATTACACGCATAAAGATAAGTCACTCCAGGCTTATTTTGCTTGGCTAAGGTGTGCAGGATAGCCTGCATGGGCGTTGCGCCAACACCAGCAGAAATCAGTACCACAGGCCGCTCACGCTCAACATAGAAAAAATCTCCGGCGGGAGCATAGAGTTTAACGCTGTCCCCAACTTTGACGTTGTTGTGCAGATAGTGAGAAACCAGCCCCAGATTATCACTGCCCACCCCTTCGCGCTTAACCGAAATGCGATACTCACGACCATTCGATGCATGCGACAAGGAGTATTGACGAATTTCTCGATAATCACTTCCCTCTGGCGTCACTTCAATCCCAATGTATTGCCCCGGTTGATAATCCAGTAGCGCACCACCATCAGCGGGTACGAGCACAAAACTGGTCACGTAAGCAGACTCTACCTGTTTCTCGCGTACAACAAAGGTTCGGCCATCACGCCATCCACCTAAAGCTTGTTTGCGCTCTAAATAGAGTGCGCCTTCGCGGTCGATAAAAACTTGAGCCAAAAAGAAATACGCGGCTGTCCAAGCCTCTTCAACCGGTTGGGTAAAGGCATCTGGGGCTAATTCACGTAAAGTCTCCAGCAGATGATGCCCGACAATCTGATAATGCTCTGGCTGGATATTAAAACTGGTGTGTTTATGGGCGATACGTTCAACGGCACTGGTTAATGCGGCTAAATTATCGATATGCTTGGCATAAGCCGCAATGGCTTCAAACAGCGCAACACTTTGACGTCCTGTTTTCTGGTGGGTCATATTAAAAATATGCTTCAGCTCTGGATTATGGCTGAACATACGTTGGTAAAAATGTTGCGTCAGCGCAGGACCTGCAGACTCTAGCAAAGGAATGGTGCTTTTAATGATATTGATGTGTTCTTGGGTGAGCATAACTTCTCCTCGATAGGCAAAACGGTGGCTTGAGCCACTCTACACAAGCCTTCTTAATGAGCAGATTGCATGCCAAAATATAATTTATTGAAAAATAACAATAAGCCATTTTTCAACAGGTCAATTTAACTCTTCTCACCATGTCGATTTGACACTACACTATCAAAAAATCCGAACCTAAGAAGCCAAGATGCAAGAATTCTCCTTGAGTACTTTGTTAGAAATGACCGTCGGGCTCGCCAGCGGAGCCAACAACGAAGAGCGTTTTCATCGCCTATTGGATGCAGTACGTAAAGCGGTGATCTGTGACTGCGTCGTTCTAATGTCTCTGCACAACGACACCTTAACTCCTCTGGCGATGCAGGGATTAACTCGCGACACCCTAGGCCGCCGTTTCGTAGTCAGTGAACATCCTAGATTGGCTCGAATTTGCAGCGCGGATTTACCCGTCCGTTTTGCGGCGGATTGCCCACTCCCCGACCCTTTTGATGGACTGCTACTCGACAGCGAAGACGATCTGCCTATGCACTCATGTATGGGCTTACCCCTCCATTTTGGTGAGCAGTTACTGGGTATATTGACGCTCGATAGCTTAAAGCCCGATGCGTTTGATCATCTCTCACCTCGCAGTTTAGAAATGCTTGCGGCCATTGCAGCAGCAACGTTGAAAATGGCGCTCACCTTTTCTGAGCTGGAAAACCAAGCCAAACAGACACAATTACGGCTGGAAGAGCTCAACCAAGAAGCATGGAGCCGTGACAGTGTCGAAATTATTGGTAATAGCGGCCCCATGCTCGCCATGAAAGCGGATATTGATGTGGTTGCGCCCTCGCAATTCAATATTCTGATCCACGGTGAAACCGGTGTAGGTAAGGAGCTGGTTGCTCGCACCATACACCAGCGCTCAAATCGCAAACGGCAGCCTCTGGTGTATGTCAACTGCGCCGCTATCCCTGAAAACCTGTTGGAAAGCGAACTGTTTGGCCATGTTAAAGGGGCGTTTACCGGAGCTGACCGCGCGCGAATGGGTAAGTTTGCTCTGGCGGATGGCGGCACACTGTTTCTCGATGAGATAGGTGAATTACCCCTCAGTGCGCAAAGCAAAATTCTGCGCGCACTGCAAAACCATGAAATTCAACCTGTTGGCCAAGATCGAGTACAAACCGTCGATGTGCGGATTCTAGCAGCCACCAACCGTGATTTGAAAAAAGAGGTCGAAGCTGGCCGTTTTCGAGCCGATCTCTATCACAGATTGAGCGTGTATCCGATCTACGTGCCGCCACTGCGTGAACGCAAAGGCGATCTCTCTTTACTCGCGGGATACTTCGTGGAACAAGCGCGACGTAAACTCGGCATCACTCAACTAAAGCTGCATAGCGATGTGTTAAGTCAGCTTATCCAATACCCTTGGCCGGGGAATGTGCGAGAGCTAGAGCATGTGATTAACCGCGCGGCACTCAAAGCCAAAGCACGCCAGCGGGGGCGCCCAGTCACGACATTAAAAGTTGAAGACTTAGGGGAATTACAAGGGCCAAGAGCAGCGATGGTTGAACCGACAGCGCAAGATGAACCTATGCTGGGTGAATGGATTGGTGAGTTGGGTTTACGTGACGCGACGGATGAATTTCAACGCCACTTGATCAGCGAAACCCTCACCCAAGCTGACTTTAATTGGGCAGAGGCGGCACGCCGCCTCCAGACCGACAGAGCCAACCTGACACGGCTGGCCAAACGACTCGGCATTACTGTATCCCGCAGCCACTCAATAGAAAGGTCTCGTTAATTGGCGCTAGGCACAGGAACTATCGGCGTGGGAGTTGAGCGTGGAAATGCCCGCTCATACTCCTGCATAAAATCACGCCGGATCAGTTGTTCAAGTTGGTTCGCGCGTTCGGTCGGGCAGAAAATCATCACATGCACCACTTGCTCTCCCGTTGATGAACTGCTGATTTCAATGTGCGGCTCAGCACTGGGCAAATCCACTCCAGCATGGCGCTCAATCACCGTATTGTAGCGGCGTGCCACTTCCATAAAGTGGGCAAAATGCCCTTCAATCCTTTCGTGCAGTATCGGCACCAGTGGGAAAAGATTCACAAATTCTGGCACCACAATCTTGAAGTTATGGAACACATAGCGCTTCATAAAATTGAGGTTTTTCACCGGATAAGAGAAAAACATACTGTTCGGTAACGTCGCGGTTTTTCCGGTGTAGTTATACTGGCCGTGGTGTAAATCGATCTCTTGGATCACGGTCGCCATGAGGTTGTGCTCAATCACCTCGCCACACACACTCCCTACTTCAATCCAGTCCCCGATCCGAAATGAACGAGAACTCGCGCGCTGAATCGATCCGGTGAAACACAAAATGATCTCTTTTGAGGCCACCACAATCGCTACTGCAATCGCCGTCACCGAGAGTGCAAATTCGCTAATTTCCGATTGCCAAAGCATGAACAGGGCAAGCAAAGTGACCGTAAATACGCCGTTTTTGGTACGTGACATCCATTTGCGTTGCTTTTCGGTGATGAGCGCCGCATCACCACGAATATGTTCTAAAACAAGGCGGCGCACTGAAATCACGCCCAATAAAATCAACGCTGTCAGCAGCAACTTATGGGTGAGCAAAAAATCGACCGCTATGCTCAGATGTTCCATCTCTTTCTCCTACTACGGCTTAACCCGCCTCTTTATCTCGTGGTGTTGCGTGTCGCGCAATTTCAACATTGAATCCCCTTGCCTGACAAGCGCTATCCCCAAACTCTTGGCTGCTCGGCAAATTTCATCATAAAAAAAGCCGCTTAAGCGGCTTTTCAAAGGAAAAACGTTTATTGCCGATAATGCAGTGCCGTTTTCTCTACAAGTTTCACAATCACTTGTACCGCAGCTTCCATCCCTTCAATGGTGATGAACTCATGAATGCCGTGGAAATTATAGCCACCAGTGAAAATGTTTGGACAAGGCAATCCCATAAATGACAACCGCGCCCCATCCGTCCCACCACGGATAGGTTTAATGTTCGGCTCAACATCGCAAGCCACCATCGCCTGTTTGGCCAACTCAATAATATGTGGATGCGGCTCAACCTTCTCCTTCATATTGGAGTAGCTCTGCTCGAAACTCACCTCGACACGACCTTTTTTAAGCTGCTGATTGAGCTCGGCTACTTTAGCTTGCATTAACGCTTGGCGAGCTTGTAAACCGCTCGCCTCAAAGTCACGCAAAATGTATTTGAGCTCTGATTTCGCAACACTCATGGTCGCGCCAGAAAGATGGTAGAAACCTTGGTAGCCTTCGGTATACTGAGGCGTTTCGTTTTCTGGCATCATCAGAATAAATTGCGCTGCAATGTGCATAGCATTGACCATTTTGTCTTTGGCTGTCCCCGGATGCACATTCACTCCATGACAAACAACGGTCGCAGTGGCGGCGTTGAAGTTCTCATACTCCAGCTCTCCAATCGGGCCGCCATCGATGGTATATGCCCACTGCGCCGCAAATTTCGCCACATCAAAATGATTGGCACCGCGGCCAATCTCTTCATCTGGCGTGAATGCAATCGAGATATCGCCATGGGGAATCGAAGGATCAGCAAGCAAGATTTCCATCGCGGTGATGATTTCTGCAATCCCCGCTTTGTTATCTGCACCCAATAAGGTTGTGCCATCGGTCGTGATGAGGTTATGGCCATGCAGCAGATGCAAGTCAGGGTATTGAATGGGCGACAACACTTCGTCCCCTTTACCAAGGGCAATATCACCACCTTGATAATCTTCAACGATTTGCGGTTTAACATGCTTACCGCAAGCATCTGGAGAGGTGTCCATGTGGGCAATAAAGCCAATCGCGGGCACTGGGTAGTTCACATTCGATGGGAGTTTGGCCATCACATAGCCATGATCATCCAGCGAAACATCACTTAAGCCTAATTCAAGTAGCTCTTCATACAGCGCTTGGGCAAAGACTTTCTGACCCGTAGAGCTTGGGCAGTGATGGTTTTTCGGTTTCGATTGAGTATCAAAAGTGACATAGCGCATAAAGCGCCCAACAAGATTTTTCATAAACAAGCACTCATCATTCAAATACGCAGCGTTGATTTAACCTCGCTGAAAGGGAGCATAAGCAGTGAATTGCACCCCATACTACGTATTCTCAGCGCCGATGAGTTGTTACAAATCAGTTTTTCACCGATTAATCAAAATCAGCGATACCCAAACGGCTTAACAACCAAACGGCTTAGCAAATAAAAAAGCCTATCCGATGGGATAGGCTCAATAGGTTGCTTGTTGAAGCGATTATAGCGAGATGAAAATCCCCGCTAAGCAAGCGCTCATTAGGTTGGCTAAAGTGCCAGCAATGACCGCTTTAATGCCTAGGTTCGCCACTTCCGAGCGGCGCTCAGGGGCTATCACGCCAATGGAGCCTAATTGGATCGCGATAGAGCCAATGTTGGCAAAACCACACAATGCAAACGTGATGATGACTTGGCTATGCTCAGAAAGCAGCGCTTTATGCTCAACAAAGTCAATGAAAGCCACAAATTCGTTCATCACCACTTTCTGACCGATGTAGGAACCTGCCGCCAGCACTTCGTGACTTGGAATGCCAATCACCCATGCCAGTGGAGCAAACAGATAACCGAACATGGCTTGTAAGGTAATGCCGCTAAACCCAACCAGATCGCCCAGATTTTCAAGGCCAGTGTTGACCATAGCGATCACGCTGACGAACGCAATCAACATAGTCCCCACTGCAACGGCGACTTTCATACCATTCATCGCACCGCTAGCGAGAGCATCAATCAAGTTGCTGTCTTGCGCTTTATCTAACTCGACTTGGCTTTGATCGATTGGCACACCACGCTCAGGAACGATGATTTTCGCCATCATTAAACTGCCCGGCGCCGCCATGAAGCTCGCTGCAATCAGGTATTTCAGCTCAACCCCTAAACCTGCGTAACCACCCAGCACAGAGCCAGCTACCGATGCCATACCGCCTGCCATGACCGCAAACAGTTCAGAGCGTGTCATATTGGCAAGGAATGGGCGCACCAAAAGTGGCGATTCGCCTTGTGATAGGAAAATATTGCCTGTCGCGACCAGTGATTCCGCCTTACTGGTGCCTAAGAAGCGTTGGATGCCACCGCCGATCAGGGCGATCACTTTTTGCATCACACCAAGGTAATAAAGGGCAGAAATCAGCGCACTGAAGAAGATGATGATAGGTAATACACGAACAGCAAAAATAAAGCCCGTATCGGCAAGATCACCAAACAGAAAGCGAATGCCGACATCGGCAAAACCGAGCAAACCAGAAACCCCATTACTCAAGCTGCTTAGCGCGGTTTGCCCCAATGGGAAATAAAGCACAAGAGCCGCAAAACCAATTTGCAACAACAAGGCTCGGGAAATGGTTTTCCAATTAATCGCACTGCGACTTTCAGAGAGCAGATACGCGCATAAGATCAGTACCGTAACACCGATGATTCCAAACAAAATCGCCATAATTTACCTAGAAAAATGTGAGTAAAAACAGGGAAACCCATGGCTTGATCAGTGTGTAGGCAGAGGCAACCTCAAAAGGAGGGAATAAAGTTTTATTGCTCACAGGCCATCAACATCAACAGACACAAGCTTGGGAAATAGCTGGTCCTGTCCTTGGGGTCATTCACATTTCCTTGTGACGGCTTGTACTGGCAGAGCAACCGGCTCTTAGCCGGGCGCAAAGTATAACGATAAAAAAATGAGTTTCATCACATTTTTTCGCGCAAACGTTTATTTCGGGTATTTTTTATCTCATCGCTCACTAGGCGTGCAGCGCTTTACAAAAATGGCTCTTTATCATGACAGTTCAAGAACTTGTTACTTATTGAATGGAACACATATCACAAAGTTGCATTCTTTTATCGATTGGTCGAAAAACAAGCTGGCATAAAAGTGCGAAGCAGCCTAGCTTTAATGCAATTTGATTATTCTGAATAACCATTACTAACAACGTCAGTGTCAACGCCTCACGTGTTTCAAAGAAGCCGTGAGGCGTTTTTTCAGCGCTATCCCCATGACTCGGAGTTGCAAGTCACTCACACGTCACTCGCTGTACATTTAATCAGAAAGCCTATACTTTTCATCAGCACTGATTAAGGAGGAAACGATGCACAAGCTAACGATAGATCTTGTCTCAGACATCGTCTGCCCTTGGTGCGTGATTGGCTATTTAAGATTGCGCCATGCCCTCGCTCGGCTGCCAGAGGTCGATGTCACACTCAGGTGGCATCCTTATGAACTGAACCCACGGTTAGCCATGGGCGGAGAGAACCTGCGCGAGCACCTGAATAAAAAATATGGCACCAGCCTTGAGGCGAGCCAGCAAGCACGTAAAACGCTGACTGAGCTTGGAAACGACGTGGGATTTGCGTTTCACTTTTTTTGATGAAATGCGCATCTACAACACGCGCAAAGCCCACCAGTTACTGCTATGGGCTCATCAGCAAGACAAGCAGTTGCCTCTCACCTTAGCCCTCTGGTCAGCCTACTTTCAGCAAGGCAAAGCGATAGATGAGGATGAGGTACTGCTGGAAATCGCGCAGACGGTGGGTTTAGACCGTAGCGCCTGCCAACAGATCCTCGCCGATGAATCATGGGCGAACGCAGTAGCCAATACTGAGCAACAGTGGCTACAAGCAGGCATTCATGCCGTGCCGACCTTGATCATTGAGCAGAAATATTTAATCTCAGGCGCACAAACCAGCGAGATTTTGCTGGATGTGTTGCAGCGCCTGACCATAAAAACGGATCGCGAGCACTAAGCGCCTCTCACTTTCACTTCAACGGCTTGAGCGGAACCCTCACCTTGAGAAGCATGGTGCAGAACACAAATATTATGAATATACCCCTCCTACTTGAAGCTGCAGCGGTGTTGGCTACGTTCGTTCATCCCAATACATAGTCTATCTATGCTCATGGGGACTTACTCACTTGCCGCCTACCTGCAACTCCAAGTGGTTTGGGTATAGGACAAGCCGATAAACATCGAGCCGCAAAGCGGCTCGATGATGACATCTGGACTAACTCGGTACCCACCTTAGTGAATAGGCGTTTCCGTTTTCGCGTAATACTGACCAAAATAGGCTTCAAGCACTTCTGGGGTCAATTTGCCTTCGGCTTCCAACTGTTTGAGTTTTTCTGCAATCGCTTTTTGCTCATCCAGACTGGGCAGTTGCGTTTCTGGCTCTTCTGCAACTTGCTGAGACATCAACTCCAGCTCTTTTTCGAAATCGTTCATCACTCTGTACCTACTTGGTTTTTACTGGCCGGAAGTGTAACGAACTCCCGGCAAGGTTTCTAGAGTTTAAAGTTGCCCACCAACTTATCTAAACGGCCAGAGAGTTCACGCAATGATTTGCTCGCATCAGCCAGCTCTTCTGCCGTTGAGGTGGTCACTTCATTAATCGCGTTAATCTCTTCGATATTTTGGTTAATGGTGTGTACAACGGTCGATTGCTCTTCGGTTGCTGTAGCGACTTGTGTGTTGCGATCTGAAATATCGTGGATTCGATCCGAAATACTCATCAGCACCTGTACTGCTTCATCAGAAGCGGCAACCCCTTGATGAGTCACCGTTTTACCCGCATCCATTGCCGATACGGCATTCTTAGCATCATTTTGCAGTTGGTTAATCATCTTCTGAATTTCTTCCGTCGAGGATGCCGTACGACTCGCTAAGTTACGCACTTCATCGGCCACCACCGCAAAACCGCGGCCTTGATCGCCAGCACGAGCGGCTTCAATCGCCGCGTTCAGTGCCAGCAAGTTGGTTTGCTCTGAAATGCCGCGGATTGCATCCAAAATCGACCCAATCTCTTGAGTGGTCGACGCCAATTGTTCCACCACTTTGCCCGTGTTTTCAATATCGTGAGCTAAGCGGCTGATCGCCTCTTTGGCTTTATTGACGACATTACGCCCTTGATCCGCATTACCAGACGCTTGATTCGCCGTTTCGGCCGCAGTCGCCGCGTTAGAGGCGATTTCACTGATCGTCGCCCCCATTTGGTTGATGGCGGTAACCACTTGGATCGTTTGGTCGCGCTGCTGCTGGCTATTATCGTGGGTGACTAACGCTTTACGTGATACCCCTTCGGCGGCCACTTGCAACTCACGGCTGGTTTGGGCAACGTCTTTTATCGATTGATGGATCTTGTCAATAAAGCCATTAAAGCCTTTGGAAAGCTGAGCGATTTCATCATTGCCTTTCACTTCAATACGCTGCGAGAGATCACCATCCCCTCTGCCCAAATCGGTAAAGCGTTTGGCTATCTGATTGATCGGCATAGCGATACTGTTAGCCAGGAAAATCCCCATAAAAATAAAGATGGCAGCTACCGCCAGCGTCGTGAGCATCATACGCTGTGCTACGGCATCCAATTCCGCAAACACCTCATGCACAGGCACGGTGCCGACCAAGAACCAGTCCATGCTGTCGATGTAGAGGCTGGCTACCATCACTTTTTGACCTTGATCGTCAGCCGAAATCAAATTGAAGCCCGATTTGTTCAGCAGCGCACTCGCGTCTGAACCATAAATTTGCTGCAAGCTCGATTTCACTTGCTCTTTCTGCCGATGGATTTGTACCTCACCCTGTGCATTGGTCAAAAACACAAAACCGGTGTCTTCAATTTTAAAACTGTTGAGCAGACGCACCATGTCATCCATCGACTTAGACATACCAGACATGGTATTGCCATTCACCAACTGGTAGTTGGCAAACATTTTGACTTCGCCATTCGCCTCTTGGAACATGCTGACCATGGTCGGCTTTCCTGAGCCGATAAAGCCAAAAAACCACCCGTCTTGCTGCTGATTCAGCTCGCGCAGAAAGCCGTTTTGGTTCCAGTAATACGCCGTTTTTCGGTTGGCTACCGACGCATCATTCAAGCGGTATTGATCGCGTAAGTTGTTCAACTGCTTCACTAATAACGCTTCTGTTGCCGGATCTCTTTCTGTGGTAGCAATCGCTTGCTGCACAAACTCATTGCTGGCAATTTGCTGAGCAGAAGCAAGCAGTTGTAGCACTTCATGGTCAATATCACTCTTGATCAGCTTCAAAATATCGGGTAATTCCAAATTAACTAAGCGATGCTCTAGCACTTCTCGCGCTTGGCGCTGTGCCATCACACCCACAATCAGGGTGGATGCCAGTACGGCGAGTGTGACCCCTAACACAACCTTTTGCTTAATACTCATCTGATGCAGTTTGAACATATTCTCCGCCTAATCATGGCTATCTACGAAACCTCTACATTATCGACTTAAGATCACGCCACTTAAGAAAATTCTCACAAAATCCAGCTTCAAAGTTGCTATACATCACACTTTCGACTGAAAATATCCAAGTGCTGTTTATAAATCGCTGCTTATACCCAAACAACTTGGAGTTGCAGGTAGGCGGCAAGTGAGTTCATCCCCATGAGCATAGATACACTATGTGATTGGGGTGAACGAACGTAGCCAACACCGCTGCAGCTTCAAGTAGGAAGGGTATAGCATTCACTAAAATAGTCGCTTTTTATGTTCAACCACATACAAATGCGCATTTTTTCAACACCCATGCTGGCTGTGGGATTTTTTGTGGAACTTTCTGGATGTTACGCCACACTAACCGCTGAGAAATCTAGGAGTAGAAGTTTTCATGTCGTTTCAATCCTTTCAAACTTTGCAGCACTACCTAAACCAACAAGTCATAGGTCAAATGGATTTAATCAACCAACTGCTGATTGCTCTGCTGGCTGATGGACATATTCTGGTGGAAGGCCCGCCGGGGCTGGCGAAAACACGTGCCGTCAAATCACTGGCTGATTGTATTGAAGGTGATTTTCACCGCATTCAATTTACCCCTGACTTACTCCCAGCCGATCTAACCGGCAGCGATGTGTATCGTCCAGAAACGGGCGAATTTGTCTTTCAATCTGGCCCCATTTTTAACGCCTTGGTGCTGGCCGATGAGATAAACCGTGCCCCCGCTAAAGTGCAGGCGGCAATGCTCGAAGCGATGGCGGAGAAACAGATTTCTGCAGGCCGTAAAACCTATCGTTTACCTGAACTTTTTTTGGTGATGGCAACCCAAAACCCGATTGAGCAAGAGGGGACTTACCCGCTTCCAGAAGCTCAGCTCGACCGCTTTTTACTGCATTTAGAGGTGAACTACCCCAATGCGGAAGATGAGTTGGCGATTTTGCGCCTCAACCGAGGTGAGGCAAAAGGGCAACAAGCCATCAATAAACCTTTGCTAACCCAGCAGCAGGTGTTTAGTGCTCGCCAAGAGGTGCTCAATGTGCATATGGCTGAAGCGATTGAAAACTACCTCGTACGACTGGTGATGGCGACACGCCATCCTGCCAACTACGATGCCAAACTGGCACAATGGCTGACGATGGGAGTCAGCCCACGCGCGACGATTGCGCTGGATCGCTGCGCCCGTGCTCACGCTTGGTTACAAGGACGCGATTTTGTCACGCCGGATGATGTACAAGTAATGGCATTCTCTGTGCTGCGCCATCGACTGTTGCTCAGCTATCAGGCGCAAGCGGAAGGAATTCACCCAAATCAAATCATCTCACATCTGTTGTCACTGGTTGGTAGTGCATAAATCATGACGATGCCACACGCCCTCCCCTTACATGCTAATGGGGTGTCTTTGTGTTTGGAAGAGTTGCTCGCTTATGAGCAGCAGACCGTGCATTTTTTACCCCCAGCACGTCAAATTTGGTCACAGCGCGTCGGCCAGCATCAGAGTCGGCGTTTAGGACGTGGGATGGATTTCTCGGAAGTGCGCCAATATCAAGCGGGTGATGACATTCGTTCGATTGATTGGCGAGTCACCGCACGAACAGGTAAACCCCATACTAAGCTGTTCAGTGAAGAGCGCGAAAGAACGGTGGTGCTCTATATCGATCTCAGTCCCTCGATGCAGTTTGGTTCCTGTTTACTGCTGAAATCGGTGCAAGCGGCGCATTTGGCAAGCTTGCTAAGCTGGCTTGCCGTGAAACAACAAGACCGAGTTGGCGCAGTGATTGATTTGGGGCATCGGCTGATCGAAATCAAACCCGGTAGCCGCCAGCGCGGCGTGCTTGCCATCTTAGCGGCATGCGTTGAAGCGCAGCATATTCCACCCACACAACCCACGACGCGCACACTGGCGCTGCATGAGGTGCTCAGTACCCTTAACCGTTTGTGCCCAAAAGGCAGTGAAGTGGTGCTGATCAGCGATTTTGTCGATTTGGATACCGAGCAACACGCACTATCGCTGCGTCAACTCTGTCGCCATAATCGCGTGCGGCTGGTACAGATTCATGATCCTTTAGAGCAAGGAGACACCTCATTTCGTGGTATTGAGCAAGTACAAAATAACCAAGAGACGCGCTGGCTCAACTTTTCGATAAATAGTACGCGGGCAGGTATCAAAAAAGCCTTTGAAACTCAAAAAGAAAAACTAAAATCACTCTGTCTATTATTGGAAATGGACTACCGCTCAGTTTCAAGCGGGATACCTTTGCTGCAACAATTATCGGACCATAAGAAATGAAGGAATCGTCAACCACATCACTGGATCTCAACGGCCTACATCTGCCTGAACTCCCTAGCTGGTTTCCATTGGCTTGGGGATGGTGGGCAAGTTTAGCCGGCATTCTTATCGTGATGCTTATTATCGGATTGGCAGTGCGTTGGCATCGCCGTCGGCTGGCCCCTAAAAAAACCGCATTACGCCTTTTGAGTTTGACAGTGACTCCGCAAACGCCCTCTTCTGCTATTGAATTGGTTCGTCAGGCGGCACTGTGCTACTACCCTCGCGAGGAGATTGCGCATTTAACCGGTAAAGATTGGTACGCCTTTTTAGATGCCCAAGTGGGCCATCCACTCTTCGTACCCAACGAAACCTTGTGGCAGCAAGCCTTATACCAGAAACAAAAAGTGAACAATGCTGATGAGCTGGTTCACCACTGTTATCACTGGGTAGAAAGCGCCTTGCCGCCGAAAAAGCGGAGAAAATCAGGCATTGGCAAGTTTTGAGTTTATTTGGTGGTGGATGCTGTTTTTTCTACCACTGCCTTGGGTTATCTATTTTTTTACTCCAGCCCTCAAACCTCGGGCGGCGATTAAGCTGCCCTACCTTCCCAGCACATCAGGTTCACGCCCCGCGACTTGGCTTCCTCGATTACTCGCGGTTGGTGTATGGTTTTTGCTGCTCACCGCTGCGGCAAGACCCGTGTGGTACGGAGATCCTATCAGCACCAGTACGTCACATCGCGACCTAATGCTGGTGGTCGACCTCTCCTACTCGATGAGTCAAGAGGATATGCAGTCCGGTCAGCAGATGGTGGATAGGTTAACTGCAGTCAAACAGGTATTGTCTGAATTCATCGCCAAGCGCGAAGGCGATCGCATCGGACTGATCCTGTTTGCCGATCACGCCTATCTGCAAACGCCTTTGACGTTGGATCGGCAAACCGTCGCCAACCAGCTTAATCAAGCGGTACTTAAACTTATCGGCACTCAAACTGCAATTGGTGAAGGGATTGGACTCGCGACCAAAACCTTTATCGACAGTAATGCGCCGCAACGCGTGATGATTTTGCTCAGTGATGGCAGCAATACCGCGGGAGTGCTTGACCCGCTTGAAGCCGCCAATATCGCCAAACAGTACCACACCACGATTTATACCGTCGGCGTCGGTGCAGGTGAAATGGTGGTCAAAGATTTCCTGTTCAGTCGTAAGGTGAATACCGCGCAAGATCTGGATGAAAAGACACTGCAAACCATCGCGACCACCACAGGTGGACACTATTTCCGCGCCCGTAATCAACAAGATTTGCAAAACATCTATGACACCATTAACCAACTGGAGCCAATTAGCCAATCCAATCAAACTTGGCGCCCACAAACCGAGTGGTTTTCCTATCCACTGGGTTTGGCACTGCTGCTCTCGGTCATTTTGGTTATCGTGAGGAGATAACATGTCATCGTTGATTTTTCTCTACCCACACTGGTTAGGGTTGTTGATGCCTCTGTTGTTGCTCGCCGCTTGGCGAGGGCTGCGCCAAAACCAACGGGGATTGATTGCCCCTCATCTCGCGCAAGCGTTGGGGATTGAAACTCGCACGCGGCGCTCTTTTGGGGGTGTATTGGTACTCAGTTGGATCGTCGCTACCCTTGCGATGGCGGGCCCAAGCTGGCAATCCGCTGAACGTCCGAGTGTGCAAAATAGCGCCGCACGTGTGTTAATTATGGATATGTCACGCTCGATGTACGCAACCGACCTAACGCCAAACCGTTTAACACAGGCGCGTTATAAGGCACTTGATCTCCTAAAAGGTTGGCAAGAAGGCAGCACGGGCTTAGTGGCTTACGCCGCCGATGCTTATGTGGTGAGTCCGCTGACGAGTGACAGTGCAACGCTCGCCAATCTGCTGCCGAATCTCTCCCCAGACATCATGCCTTATCAAGGCTCAGATGCCGCTGCCGCAGTGAGTTTAGCGATCACCATGCTCCAGCAATCAGGTCATCAGCAAGGGGATCTGATTCTTATCACCGATGATATGAGTGTGACAGAACGAGAAAAACTGATCTCGTTGTTACAAGGTAGCCCATGGCGTTTGGTGACGCTTGCGATCGGTACTCCTAGCGGCGCGCCCATCCCTTTAGGGGATGGTAGCCTGCTAAAAGATCGTCAAGGCCAGACCGTGATTGCCAAAACCGCATTTGACCAATTACAGCAGCTCTCACAACGCGTTCAAGGCGTGCTGACCGCGTATCGTGCGGATGGCGCAGATGTGGCGCACATCCTCAGCCTGACTCAGCAGCCGATTGATATTGCCGAATCGACTTCTCGTCAAGCCATCACGGAGCGCGTCAATAACGGTTACTGGTTAATATTGCCCCTCCTGATCGCCGCTTTATGCCTATTTCGCCGTGGGGTGATTTTCAGCTTACTGCTGCTTTTCGGAGTGAGTTTGCCCAACCAGCAGGCTTGGGCCTCTGCATGGTTAAATCAAGATCAGCAAGCGATGCGCATGTTCAACAATGAGCAATATGCGCAAGCCGCTGAAGCCTTTCTCGATCCACACTGGCAAGGTGCGGCTCGTTACTATGCCAAAGATTACCAAGGGGCAATTGACGCCTATTCGCAAATCGCTAACCCTGATACTGCCACGCAGTACAATCTCGCCAATGCTTATGCGCAAGCAGGAGAGTTACAGAAAGCGCAGGATTTGTACGAACAAGTGCTCAAGCAAGAGCCGAATCATCAAGATGCACGACACAATTTAGACGTGGTCAAAGCTGCACAGCAACAGCAACAGCAACAGCAACAGCAACAGCAACAGCAACAGCAACAGCAACAGCAACAGCAACAGCAACAGCAACAGCAGGATTCGTCATCAGGCGCCTCCGGTCAAGAAGCGCAAGAAGGCTCATCAGCAAATCCCTCAAATACAGCTCAGGAGCAAGAGGCGAGCTCTCAAACAAAAGGCGCATCGGCGCCTGACCCACAGCAGGACCAACAAGAGAGTAACGAGCCCAAAGCGAATGCAAAACCACAGGAGCAACCAAGCGCTGTGGATGATGCGCAAGCTGGGGAACCCAACGCGCACCAGGAGCAATCAAAAGATCCGAAAAATGGGCAGCCAAGTGGAACCGAGCAAAACGATGAGCAGAGTGACAAAGCCAATGCCGCTCAGCCCTCCGAGTCGGTCACCACCTCTTCTGATCCCAATCTTGACCCTATGTTACGTAAGTTGGAGCAAGTCGAGAGTGCTCGCGATCCGAGTGCACTACTGCGCGCGCAATTTATTCTGCAAGCCCAACGTAAACCTAAACCCACGGAACCCGATCAGCCATGGTAAAGATACACGCACCGTTTCAATCCGTACTTTTTTGGCTAACGCTGCTGGTAAGTTTGCTGGCACTTCCCGCGCATTCCGCTGATTTAGTGGCCAGTGTCAGCAAAAATAAAGTGGTCAAAAATGAAGTATTTCAGCTGCGAATCGTCAGTCATGACAAAGTCTCTGCCGATGCCCTCGATTTTTCCCAACTGGAGCCTGACTTTTTTGTTGGTCAGCCGAGTTTTGCCTCCTCGACCAATATCATCAATGGCAACTACTCACAACGCAGTGAATGGACCGTTGCTCTTGCGGCGCAAAAAGTAGGCATAGTGACTATCCCAAGTTTCCAGTTAGGGAGTCACCAAACCTCCCCCATCGCGATCCAAGTGGCTGAAGATCAAGACCAACCTGCCCAAGAAGAGTTGGCGGAGGTACGCAGCCGTTTAGAACGAACAGAGCTTTATCCTGGTGAAAGCACACTATTCCACGCGCAGTTGATCATTAAAGAAGACATTCGTCGCCTGCGCGACCCCGACATTACCCCACCGAAAGTCGAGGGCATGCGTTTAGAATCGGCGAGCGAGCCGAAACAGTATCCGAGTGTGCTCAATGGGGTAGAAGTGACGATTGTCGAACAATCCTTTCGCGTCACCGCTGAACAGGCAGGCCAGTTTACCTTAAGTGAGCCTGTGCTTAAGGCCGGCTTACTGTATGGTAACCAATACAGTGGCAATACTCGCTTAATCACAATACTGACTAAGGCCAAAAACTACTCAATCCAAGTATTAGAAAAACCCAAACACTATCAGGGCACTTGGCTGCCCACCGCCAAGCTGAGCCTGACTCAAGAGTGGCAGGATGGGCAACAAAAGCTCGAATCAACCACTGCCTACTCGACTCAAGTTGGTCATGCCATTACACGTGAGATTCGTCTGCAAGTCAGTGGGTTGACTCAACAACAATTGCCAAACATCCACATCCCATACCCAGAGAGCATCAGCGTCTATGCTGAGAAGCCGCAATTTAGTACGCTGGATAATGGCGATACCGTAATGACCTTCAAGCAAGTGCTGATCCCGCGTCAGGCAGGAGATATTCACTTACCCGAGTTCAGCCTCAACTGGTGGAACACCCAGACACAAGCGGAGCAGACCAGCCAAGTGGCAGGCATGACTTTGCAAGTCAAACCCAGCGAAGAAACGCCTGTATTACCCACGCCGAGCCAGCCCAGTGCTCCTGAGATCCAGCAGGTCGTCGACGCTGGCTATTGGCCATATATCACTCTGCTGTTTACGCTGCTGTGGCTCAGTACGGCCCTCTTGGCTTGGATGTTGTGGCGTCACAAGCACACCGACTCTCAGGCGAACCATAAAACGAAAGCGGCCTCTAACGCACCGTCTTGCGCCTATCAAGCCGTGCTACAAGCTATCGAGCAACAAGACTTACTGGCTCTGAGCCCAGCGTTACGTACTTGGCAAAAGGAAGTGATACTGAATCAAGAAGAGGAGCAAACCCTGACGGCTCTTGTCCATACATTACAGCAAGCTTGTTTCTCGGAGCGGACAGAGCAACCGGATTTCAATCCCTTGAAAAATTGGCTTGTGGCTAAACAGAAACAGCAAGGAAAAATGCAGCGCAGCCGCTCATCCACGTTACCGCCGTTATAACTTTGGCTTTGACAGGAGGCTGACAATTTCATGTCCTCAAGGGATAGCTTGTTAAGCGTGGTAAGAGTAATTTAGAGCGCGATGAAAAATGGTGGAGAATGTGACTAGGTGTAATACTTCTCTGTCGTCAGTTAAAAGGTCAATCAATGGGAGGACATCCATGACCAATATCAATACCAAAGCCGCCACTGTGCTGGGACTGAGCCTGATTATCGGGCTTTCCGCACTGGGCTTCTTGGTACAACAAATGGCGGTTAAGTTTAAAGAGTACGAGCGCGTTGTGACGGTGAAAGGGCTGTCTGAACGTGAAGTGGTGGCCGATACCGTCATCTGGCCCATTCAGTTTACCGTTGCGGATAATCAACTCTCTTCTCTGTTTGCCACTGTCGATCAGCAAACTCAGCTTATTACCCAATTCTTAGTGGAAAAAGGCGTGGATCGCGCAGCGATTTCCCTTTCAGCACCTGCAGTGATCGATAAAAAAGCTCAACAATATGGTGAAGATCGCGCTGAGTTTCGCTATTTAGCGACTCAAACCTTGACCGTGTACAGCAAACAAGTCGATCAAGTACGAAAAATCATTAGCGAAATTGGTCAGCTGGGTAAGCAAGGCGTGGTTTTTAACCAAGATCCTTACAACAATCGCGTTGAATTTAGCTTCACCGGGCTCAATGACATCAAACCAGACATGATTGAAGAGGCGACGAAGCAGGCAAGAGAAGTCGCGCAGAAGTTTGCAAAAGATTCGCAAAGCACACTAGGTAAGATCAAAACGGCTTCACAAGGACAGTTTTCCATTACTGATCGTGATAACAATACGCCATACATCAAAAATGTACGCGTGGTCACCACCGTTGAGTATTACCTGTCCGATTGATACACCCTAACCACTTCTTGCAGCAACAGTGTGGGCAAGATGAGAATCGCGTCTTGTCTATGCTGATAAGGATGAGGCTGATGGGGATGAACTCACTGACCAGCAACACTAGGGTGTTTGGGATAAGAGCGCATTCATCGAAAGCAAAAAATGAATGGAAAACCATTCATTAGAAAGTAAAAAGGGGCGTGGTTTTCACCACGCCCCTTTTAGAATCAATCTGAGCTAATTACAGCGCAGTAACTTGAGCAGCTTGTGGGCCTTTTTTGCCTTGCTCAACGGTGAAGCTTACACGCTGGCCTTCAGCCAGAGTTTTGAAGCCTTCAGAAACGATAGACTTGAAGTGTACGAACACGTCTTGACCGCCGTTGTCTTGAGAGATGAAACCAAAACCTTTAGTTTCGTTGAACCATTTTACTGAACCAGTCATTTTCTGAGACATAGTAACCTCTGATATATATTTGCTATGAGTTTATTTGGCTGATAACGAAAGCTATTGAATGGTATATCAAGACAAAGTTGACGCAGGTTTAACGAGATATCGAAAACGATCTGAGATTGAACTTTCACTGAATTTAACATTAACAACTCTTACCTAAGAGCCGAGGTAAACTATACACGTATTTTTTCGAAACGCTACATTTATTTGTGTTATTTGCCAAAGCGTAAGAAATCTGCTGGATAATGCTACATTTCTGCCTGTATGCAGTCGATATTTTCAACAATAACGCCAATAACCTGATTCCGTCCTTGGCTTTTCGCTCTATACAAGGCTTTATCCGCCTCTGCATAGAGCTGATCAAATTGAATCTCTCGCGGTTTATAGCGAGAGGCTGCATAACCGATCGATACGGTCAGTAGCTCACCACTGGGATTTTCGCAGTGTTCAATACATTCTGCTTCAATACTTTTACGAATATTTTCAGCCAGTAAATGAATCTCTTCAGCGCTGCGATTCGCCACCAAGAGCAGAAACTCCTCCCCACCAATACGACAGAACAGTTCATGCTCAGATTGCGCATGTCGACTGAGGATATTACCAATCCGCATCAGAGCAATATCGCCTTCAAGATGCCCATAGCAGTTGTTGAAAAGCCCGAAATGGTCAATATCGAGCAAGATCACGCCATAATTGACCACCTCTTTGATGGTCTGTTCGCAAGTTTGCTCCAGTTGGTGCTCAAGCATACGGCGATTACCTAAACGAGTCAGCGGATCTAATTTCGCCATTAAATCGAGTTTTTCGTTGGCCTTTTGCAAATCACGAGTGCGATTGCGCACCTCAAGTTCCAGCGTTTCATTGAGTACCGAGATCGCTTCTTGGGCTTTGGCTCGCATCAAGACTTCGGTGAGGTTTGAAGCAAACATACGAATCACTTCACGCAGTTGTGAAGTCAAGGGGGAACGTCGGATCAAATTATCAGCCGCAATAAAGGCAATCGGGGTGCCTTTGTCGGTGAGCATGGTCATCGCCGTCCAACCATAACCGACAATTTTACAGTCGTGATAGATGGGAACCCCCTCTTTAAACACCACTTCGTTTGGGTACACTTTGGCAAGGTCGACAATGTCATTTTCATGCGTTGAACCACGGAAATAGGATTCATCGACAATGTTGCCTTGAATATCCGTCCCCCACGTTCCCTGAATATAAGAGCAAGCTTCATCCGTCAAAAACACCGCCATGCGATCAATCCCCATTCGGTTGATCGCAAAGGTGACTGCCGATTTACACACTTCACTGACTGTCATACAGCGAGACAGTTCGACCATGCTGGCATGCAGCATACGTACGTTTTGTTCCTGCTTTTTACGAATATAAATTTGCGCGAGCAGTGAGCCAAACGACTCAAGCATCTGTTTTTGATACTCGGTAATCGGCTGCCGATTGATATAGTTGTCGATGGCAATCCAGCCTATGGTGTCATTACCATCACGCAAAATCAGCATGGCGTTCCAGCCTTGTCCCACCACCTGTCCGACGGTGTACAGAGGCACATCTTCCACCACCATCAAAGTGCACTCTTCATTGGATAAAGCTTCGAGATATTGAGGCTCTAATTGGTGCAGATCATACTGGGTGTGCTGTTCATCAATCGTATTACCGTGCTCATCGGTACCATAAGTACCACTGAAGCAACGCTTTTTCATATCAAGCAACAATAGCGCGGATCGATCAAACCCGAGACGATGTCGCATTACTTCGACCGATGCACGGTGTAACTCATCAAGATTGGCGGGGTTGGACAACTCGAGCGCGACTTGATGCACCAGCTTCATGTTGTCAATAAACTGCTCTCGCTGACGAATTTCACTAAGGTACTGCGCCTCACGTAAATCACGATTTTTAAACTCTTTCGATGCTTCAATTTCCGCTCGTAAGCATTGCCATTTCGCCGCAATTAACTGTAAAAAATCCAACTCACCAGATTGGGTACTCAGGTGTATTTTTTCGACGCATGCCGCTTGAATGATCAGGTAAGTCCGATGCTGAGGATGGTTATCCAGCATAAAAATAAACGAATCGCCGCCCATCACCGGCAAATAGTTCCAACGACAGGTATTGATGGCAAAAGGGATCAAGCCATCGGAAGTATCAAACTGCGCAGCCCATGCCCAAAAGGCTTCAGGGTACGCTTCTAGCGGCGTAAATGTGTTGGAAGAGAGTAAGGTGTGACCTGCCACGTCTTGAGATGGTGCTCGTACGATCCCTGCTGATTGCGATAATAAAAATGTCGTTAAGTACTCAAACGTGGTCTCGGCCAACATTCGATAATTACGACTTGAAGTAACTCTTTTGAGTAGGATTCGAGGAAACATGCGCAGCCTGACTTAATATTTGTTTTATGCGAAATCATGGCCGAAATTCTGATAAGCAATCAATTGGTTATCCTTCTGGCTGTTAACTACGCCGCACTTTTTTTAGATAACTGATCGCATCCTCGGCACAGCCAGCATTTTTGCGAGGTTGTTTCCATTTATTGCATCAATGATACATACTTTTTGAGTAATTTCTCATTATTGAATCATTTTTTATTATCACACCCTACTTGTAATAGGCACTGATTTCTTAAATCTATCCCCAAACAAACTCTTTGGAATTGCCTGTAGACAGCAAGTGAGTTCATCACAAGGAGCTTAGGCGAACAATGTAATTAGCCAACACTGCTGCAGCTTCAAGTAGGAAGGAGATATCTGCTAGAATTAGGCGCAGTTTGTTTCCATCTTGGGTCTCCTATGCGTCTTTTCTCTGCCGTACTGCTGTTATTGCTGATTTTCCCTAACCTGAGTTATGCGCAAGTCGATTTAGTCAGAGTGGATAAATCAAAGCGGCGTATGTACTTACTCCAAGGCAATGAAGTCATTCGTGAGTATCGTATTGCTCTAGGAAAATCCCCTAAAGGACATAAGCAGCAAGAAGGCGATCAACGCACACCAGAGGGATACTATCTTTTAGATTTTATTATTGAAGATTCGAGCTTCTACCGTTCGATACACATTAGCTATCCCAATGCTCACGATCAGCAGCTCGCTCAATTGCGCGGCGTATATCCCGGTGGCGATATTAAGATTCATGGCTTAAAAAACGGTGATGAGAGAGAGCCGGGTTTCGTACAAAGCTTTGACTGGACGAACGGCTGCATTGCAATTACCAATCAAGAAATGGATGAGTTTTTAAGCCTAGTTCAGCCCGGTGTGCCCATCCATATTGAGTGGTAAATGAGTTGGTCTCGCGCTGAAAGCGCTGACCAAGAGATCGCCACAACATGGCGCAGCAATCCAGTTTGGTTACTGTTTTAAAGGTTTGACTAAGGATTCTAGCCCCTCAATTTTGATCGCTAGGCAGAGCTCCAGTAACACGCCTAGCTCTCCTTCTGGAAAACCTTGTTTTTGAAACCAAAGTAAATAAGGTTCTGGCAAATCAATCAAAACTCGACCTGCGTATTTACCAAATGGCATTTTCATTTGTGCCAATTTTATAAGATGCGTTTTCTCAAACATTGTGAATATTGAATATCGTCGATAACTCAGCGGGCAGACTAAAGTGAAGCGTGAGAAAAGTAAATATCTTCCTGCATCTGGATGCAGAGAAAAATAGCGGAATAAATGTGATTCACCACCCACTGTTTTATTTTTTGTTAGCGTATTCTCAATTTGTTCATTTGTCAGATGACGAATGGCTATTTTCATCCATAATCAAAGTGGGTTTGAAATGAATCATTTCAAATAGGTGAAAATATGAGAATGCACAACAACTCTAGTATCTGGTTTACCCTCGATTATAAAATCGCTTTCTTCTTTCCTGCGTAATCCCTTCTCGCGTGAATGACTAGGCATGTTTTGCAGTCAATCGACTGCAATCCGGTTTTGTTATTCCGCTTTCTTACTCGCTTGACGCATGGCTTTATATACCCAAACCACTTGGAATTGCAGGTAGCTGGCAAGGGTGTTCATCCCCATGAGCATAGATAAACTCTGTGATTGGAGTGAACGAACGTTGCCAACACCGCTGCAGCTTCATGTAAGCATGGGGACATCGCTTACTGCCAGATATCGACAATTTTAAGTCTATCCAATGACTTATATTGGTATTTATCTGTGTTTAGTTAAGCCATTGAAGAAAATATAAATATGCGTTTTAAGCTTTGTAAGCATTAAATATGCATTCGCTTCGACGTAGATATTATTTACGTCATAGCTGCATAGTGAATCAATCTCAGCACAAGGAATTTAATTTATTCCTTGCACGACTTTATATTTTAATTTTTAGGAATACCCAGCATGGAAAATTTTAAACACTTACCAGAACCTTTTCGTATTCGTGTTATTGAACCTGTTAAACGTACCACACGGGAATATCGTGAAAAAGCGATTTTAAATGCCGGAATGAACCCCTTTTTGCTCGATAGTGAAGATGTATTTATTGACCTGCTCACCGACAGCGGCACTGGCGCTATCACCCAGGAGATGCAAGCCGCCATGTTCCGTGGTGATGAAGCCTACAGCGGCAGCCGAAGCTACCACGCACTCGCGAGAGCGGTTAAAGATATTTTTGGTTATGAATACACGATTCCGACCCACCAAGGACGTGGTGCAGAGCAGATTTATATTCCTGTTTTGATTAAAAAGCGTGAAAAAGAGAAAGGACTCGATCGCAGTAAAATGGTCGCCCTATCTAACTACTTTTTCGATACCACTCAAGGCCATACCCAAATCAACTGCTGTGTTGCCAAAAACGTATATACCGAAGAAGCGTTTGATACTGGCGTAAAGGCCGATTTTAAAGGCAATTTCGACTTAGAAAAGCTCGAACAAGCGATCCTTGAAGCGGGCCCAGCAAACGTCCCATATATTGTCAGCACCATCACTTGTAACTCTGCTGGCGGCCAACCGGTTTCGATTGCTAACTTGAAAGCCGTGTATGAGATTGCCCAACGCTACGACATCCCCGTGATCATGGATTCCGCTCGTTTTGCTGAAAACGCGTATTTTATTCAGCAACGAGAACGCGATTATCGCAACTGGAGTATCGAAGAGATCACGCGTGAAGCTTACAAATACGCAGATGGGCTCGCGATGTCGGCCAAAAAAGATGCCATGGTGCAGATGGGCGGCTTACTCTGCTTTAAAGACAAAAGCTTCTTTGATGTGTACACCGAATGCCGAACTCTGTGTGTGGTTCAAGAAGGCTTCCCAACCTACGGCGGCCTAGAAGGCGGCGCGATGGAACGTTTGGCGGTTGGCTTGTATGACGGTATGCGCCAAGATTGGCTCGCATATCGCATTAATCAAGTCGAGTATTTGGTGAACGGTCTTGAAGCGATTGGCGTGGTTTGCCAACAAGCCGGTGGCCATGCCGCGTTTGTCGATGCGGGAAAATTGCTACCTCACATCCCAGCAGATCAATTCCCTGCACATGCTTTAGCTTGTGAACTCTATAAAGTCGCAGGTATTCGCGCAGTAGAAATTGGCTCACTCTTGCTTGGCCGTGACCCGGCAACGGGCAAACAGCACCCTTGCCCTGCCGAATTGCTCCGTTTGACCATTCCTCGCGCGACTTATACGCAAACCCATATGGATTTCATCATCGAAGCGTTTGAGAAAGTCAAAGCCAATGCGCATAAGGTCAAAGGGTTAGAGTTTACCTACGAGCCTCCAGTGTTGCGCCACTTCACTGCGCGTTTAAAAGAAAAAGCCTAATACGGTGTTTAAAAAGTGCAGCCTGCAAAGGCTGCCTTTTTTTGACCTAAACAACATAACAACAAAATCAACAATAACGTGAAACCCAAGGATTTTATCATGTCGAAACAACCCTCTCTGTTTGGGGGAGCCTGCATTATTGCCAGCGTCTGCGTAGGTGCTGGTATGCTTGGTCTCCCCAGCGCAGGTGCCGGAGCATGGACTCTCTGGTCTATGTTGGCGCTCGCTTTAACCATGGCGGTCATGACGCTTTCAGGCTGGATGCTACTTGAAGCCTTTAAACACTATGATCTTCGAGTCTCGTTTAATACCGTGACCAAAGATATGCTAGGCAGCCATATCAATCGCTTTAACAACCTGACCGTTTACTTTGTCGGCGGCATCTTGCTGTACGCCTACATCACCTCTTCTGGTTTGATTTTGCAGGATTTACTGCATATCAATAGCAAAATAGCCTCGATACTCTTCGTGGCGGTATTTTCCGCTTTCGTTTGGCATTCGACTCGCGCAGTGGATCGTATCTCGGTTATTTTGATCGTGTTTATGGTTCTGAGCTTTATTTTTGGTGTTTCAGGATTAGCGATCAATGTGAAAACATCCATCCTATTTGACACCCTAAATAAAAGTGGTGAGTACGCTCCTTATGCGATGGCAATGCTGCCCGTTGCGCTGACCTCGTTTGGTTATCATCACTCCGTTTCATCCATGCGTGCCTATTACGGCGAAGAGCACAAAGCCAAGTACGCGATTTTGGGAGGCACAGTGATTGCGTTAAGTCTTTATGCGCTTTGGCTGTTCAGCATTTTTGGCAATTTACCTCGTGCCGATTTTGCGCCTGTCATACAGCAAGGTGGGAATGTGGATGTGCTTTTAAAAGCCTTAGGTTCGGTGGTGGAGTCGGAGAAAGTCTCACAAGCGATCAACGCCTTTTCGATGGCCGCGATCCTATCTTCCTTTATCGGCGTTGGCTTAGGCGTATTTGATTTTCTGGCCGATTTATTTCAGTTCAGCAACTGTAAACAAGGGCGTACCAAAACTTGGCTGGTCACCTTTTTGCCACCTCTCATTCTCTCTTTGCTGTTCCCATTCGGCTTTATCATTGCGATCGGTTACGCAGGCGCAGCCGCCACTATTTGGGCCTGTATTATCCCAGTACTGCTTGCGCGTAAATCGCGCACTTTAGCCAATGGAGCACAAGGTTTTGTTGTACCAGGTGGTAATGTGGCGCTGGGTGTCGTGTTGATCTTTGGTGTGCTGACTGCGGTTTTCCACATGATGGCGATGGCCAATTGGTTACCGACTTTTACTGGGTAAAATGATAACCACCTACTTAATAAGTAGGTGGTTATTCACTTGTTACTCAAGACTCCAGCATTTTTCTACCTGCGCTTCTGCCACAAAATAATCATCATGACTGACGATAATCAATGCGCCTTGGTAATGCGCCAGTGCCTTGGCTAAGGCTTGTTTGGACTCCAAATCGAGATGATTATCAGGCTCCTCGAGCAGCAAAATAGGTTCATTGGCAACATGGCTGACCATGAGCATCGCCAATTTCATTTTTTCACCGCCACTGAGGTGTTTGGCAAGCCGATACACCGTGTCTCCCCGAAAACCAATCCCCGTCAAATTGTCGAGCAGTGACTGGTTTAAATCCACTAACCCATAATGCTGATCGAGATACATCACAGGCGCGTTGCGCTGGATATGGCCTTGATATTCATCATGCAAACTCGCAACCGCTTTCAGAAAACGGCTTTTACCGCCTCCATTGGCAGCCGAAAGACGGCAATGCTCTCCCTGCCTTAGAAGCAAAGTCAGTGGTAAATGGTTAACCCCGTCAGCGCGGTAATTCTCGACACTCAACAAGGTACGTTTTTTACCGTTACTGATCTCGGTAAGATAAAGTTTGGGATCCGACTCTCGCACCAACGTCGATTGCAACCCTTGCAATTGCTGCTGATTTCGCTGGCGTTGGTTGTGATCGTTCACTAACGCCGCAGAGCGGATTTTCTCGGTACTGTTCTTTTTCGCATCCATCAATATTTTCGGTTGGCTACCCGATTTCAGCGCTTTAGCACCTTGATTGGCACGCTTTTGCGCCTTTTCCTGACTCTTTTGTATTTCACGCTCAATCGCTTTCTGATCATTTTGTAATTGAACCACACGCCGACTCAGCGCCTCTTGTTGTCGCTGCCATTGCTGTTGATAGTGAGCGTAGTTTCCTTCAAACCAATGCAAAGGAAATTAGCGCATGACAAATTGCTCTTCGTGGAACTGGCGCGGCAGGTCAACTTGGTACGGTTTAAGCGCTTTTTTCAGACTATTAGAAAATGCGATTGGCCCACAGAAATAGATTTCGAAACGGCTTAAATCTCCACATCGGCGCGCAATGTCATCCGCTGACAGATGAGGATCAACACTCGAATCTATGATGGTTAATAAAACTCCAGCCAACTGCGCTTTGTGGCGAAGTTCTGCGCACAAATTCGGATCCATTTGATGGCAACAGAAAAACAGATGTACTGGTGGATGTGCTCTCTCCGTCATTAACCAATCGAGTCCAGCCATAAATGGCGCAATCCCAACGCCACCACCGATCCAAATCTGAGGTTGCTGAGTCGAAAAATCAAACTTGCCATAAGGGCCTTCGACTTCCAAAGTTTCTCCGTTTTGTAAGCGCTGATGCAGCCCCGTTGTAAAATCACCCAGCTCTTTAATCAAAAAGCGAAGTTGGGAGCCCTGATGAGCACAGGCGATGGTGAACGGATGTGGTTCTTCACCGGCAAACTTTAAGTACGCAAACTGCCCAGCCTTGTGGCCTAACCAAGGTTTATCTAACTGAATGGTTAAATCCAAGGTTTGACTGTTAGGGCAGTAATGAAACGCCTCAACATGAGCCGGATAACGAGATTGTCGACCAACTAAACCGAGCAAGCTATAACATGCAGCCCATGAACCCACCACAATAAACAGCATTGTTAGCCAGTAAATTGGCTCGCCCCAATAGGCTTTTTTCAGCAAGATCACACTGTGCAAAGCAATCAACAAATACACCACCGCCATCAAGCGGTGAGTCAGTCGAAACGGTTTGTATTTAATGGCCGACCAAAGCGAAACCACCAACAGCACAATCAAGGCGTAGAATCCCCACTCCCCGACTTCCATCGCCAAAGGCTTAGCCTCTTTCAGCCATAAAGCCAAACCAGATAGGTTACCATGTGGACCAGTGCCGTTAAGGCGGGCGGGTTTCGTCAGTAGTTCGAGTGAGATGAGCCATTTAGGAATCTGGTAAGCCAGCCAATGCAAGATCCCCAGTAAGAGCGCGGTGATCCCGAGCCATTTATGAATGCGATAGCCTTTGTCTATGCCACGCGTCCAGCGTTCTACCGAAGGTAAACGTAGCGCTAATAACATCGCCAACGACATCAACATGAGCGCCAGAATACCGGAGAACTGCACTAAACCTGATCGCCACTGAAATAAGTTTGTTGACCCAAACAGTGTAGGTTCAGCCTGTACCCATAACAGAGTGACGATGCCAACCATTACCCAGAGAGTATATTTAACCCTGCTCATAACCTAATTCCGCTTTATCAATAAGGTTATTTTAGAGTAACAAACCTAATGTAAAGCGCTGTCGCAGAAGGGTAAAGTTGAGTAAAGATCAAAAAGGCCGCCCGTTATACAGGCGGCCTTTTTATTTTGAAATAATCAAGGTGTCACGATTAACGTGCGCGATTCTTCACATGTTTTTTGACTTTTTTCATCGCCATTTGCTGTTTTAGTGGTGATAGATAGTCGATAAACAGATTGCCAGAAAGGTGGTCAATTTCGTGTTGCATGACAATGGCAAGGAAATCGCTCGTTTCGATGCGCAGTGGCTTACCCTCACGATCCAGCGCTTCCACCACGACAGAAGTATAACGCTCCACATCCGCGTAGTAGTCTGGCACCGATAGGCAACCTTCTTGACCCATCTCTTTATTGCTGCCACTGACCACTTTTGGGTTGATCAGCACAAGTGGCTGGTCACGATTGTCTGACAAATCAATCACCACAATCGCTTCTTCGCGGCCTACTTGCGGCGCTGCCAGACCAATACCGTTGTCCGTGGCGTACAGGGTATCAAGCAGGTCGTCAATTAAGGTTTGTACTGAGGCCACATCCGTGACCTGTTTGGATTGAACACGAAGTCTTGGATCGGGTGCAGTAAGAATCTCTAGAACAGCCATGGTTTCCTTGGAGCATTAGTTGAATAAAAATAACGCGGCGTAAGATAGTGTTTTCTCTCCCAGTTGTAAACCAAGGCCGATAGTTGCAAAAACAATGTTTGGCGAAAAAATAAAGCCAGTCAAACGACTGGCTTTGCAATGAATAACTTAAAACTGGCCTAGATATTCCCAGTGTCCATTGGTTGGATTGGGATCGGTTGGGTAAGGAAAATAACCGTATTTCGTCACTTTTAAGCGGTAGTAGTGGTAGCCACCTCTAAACGCATATTGATAAATATCGTTCACGTTGCCACGCTGACCATCACTGCCCCACACGCCCATAGTGTCTTGTTGATACCATTCCAGCAGCATCCGCTCAAAGCTGGCCAGATCGCGATTGAGCTCAGTAAGAGTCTCTTGAATAGAAGAGTCACTGCCTAGCCAAATCCAATCTTGGTTTGACGCTCCGCGCGTTGGGAATGCCTCCCCTTCGCCCGGACGTTTTTGGATGAAGTAATGGTTTTCCCCCTCGATTTGACCAACAAACACTGCGTTAGAAGCGTTGTCCCACGTGGTTGAGGTGCGTTCATCCCATGTCAGCAAGCGAGATACACCAAAGTAGCTTTGCACACGTGCTTCAACGCTCACACCCTCGGCTCTGTTGAGCTTGATTGGGTTGAAAGCAAAGTTAACGTGATCATCTGCCGAACCAAGGTATTTCCAACCTTGATCACTGGTTTGGTCGGTCGGGAACGCCCCAGCTTCAAGCGTGCGCATCACAAAGTAGTCGCGCGTGCCCGTTTCTGGATTCGGGTAAACATACAACGCCCCTGCACGGCGCTCCGCTTTTGTCACACCATTGTTGAGCACGCCGCGCCCATAGTGTTCGGCCACAAACGCATCAAACTCAGCGATGGTCGCAAAATCCGTGTTCAGCAAAGTCTGGTTCTGGGCGAAGGTTTTCGTCATATCGATGACTTGGCTGTAACCGTATTCCTGACCGATGATGATTGGACCTTTGAGCTTATCCAGCGGCGGATTCTGATCTGGCGTCATTCGAGTCAACTCCGTCTCACCCTCGCGGTTAGAACAGTGCAGGCTCACTTGCGTGGGAACCCCACGCTCCATCGATAAGTTAACGTGGAACTTGTTACTTTCATTACCAGCATGACGAGAGGCACTCAATTGCACTTGCTCACGCACACCGCCAGCAAACTCAACATCTAATTGGCACTGGCCCTGAGCCTGATAGGTTGGACGCAACACCTCATTGCCACGGAGCGCATATCGCCACGTTTGACCATTTTTATGCATCACCCCTGTGATCTGTTCACATTGGTTGCCGACAACAAATCCGGCGCCATCGTGATCCTGTCCTGACTTATTGAGTGTGCATAGGTTGACTTCACCAACATCGGCCGTCGGCGTGTACGTCACCGCACCACGACCATACTTAGAGAGCAGCTCATAATCGCCTGGCGCAGAAGTCATGTTCATATTGATATTCCACTTCACATCACGTCCAGCAGAACAGCGGTCAGTACTGGCTTCCACACCACCAACAAACTGAGCGCGATCGCCATTGGCCGCTTGGAAAGTAAACTTACACAGCCGTTGCTGCTCACCATCCATGCGCAATGTTTGCCAAATATCGCTATCGAGCTGTGCCTGAGTCAAGTGAGCTGCCGCTTGCCAACCTTCTAGCTGATACTCACCTTGCTCTGGCTGTGGCAGCTCAAACAGGTTGCCATAATTTGAATAAACCAGAGGATAGATTTGGCTAGGGTTCTCATTCTGCGGATCGTAAATCCCCAATAAGGTCACTACCGGCACACCCACTTGCTGGGGTTTGGCTGTATCCGTTTCGACGGCTTTATAACGTTGCGTCGCCTGATCCCATTGCACATAGCCGCTTGGGCTGCTGCTATCTAGGTTGAAGCCGTTGTTCATCCAACGCTGTGCTTTGCGCGACTGAGCCGGATGCTCCAAGGTAAAGCGGCTGATGGTGCCAACGTACTCTTGCTCTCCGCCATTTTGCGCATCACGTAAGAAACGGAAGGCATCTTTAAACGGTGGCACAATATCATCACCTTGCTGTTGAGTGTAAACATCGCCTTTCCAGTGTAAGTTACCAATAAAGCGTTGGTGGAACGCATCCCAACCCCAGCCGGACTCCATATCGTGAATCGAGGCCATGTACGGCCAATGACCTAAGCCATAGTTATGCCCAAGCTCATGAGACCACTCGTTACCTGTCGTCGCCTCCAATGTCACGATGCCGCCGCCACCACTGCCGCCATGCACGACGACTTGCGGCAAATCCGTGTCTTTTTTGGTGTAGATGCCCACGTTGGTATGGGCAGTGATGTGGTTAAAACGTCGATTGTACTGCTGCGAATAACCCGCACTGCTCACAATACCGACGTTGGCATTGTTGATACCCGTAGAGACCATGGCTTTACCGATCGCTTCACGCATATCACCGCTGTGCCAACCGCCCGTACTTGCACTCTTATCGGTATACACCACACCGTTTGGCATGGTCACGACTGGGAAATGCGCAGGGGTATAATCGGCCATCACCAGTTTAGAGGCAGGAATTTTCTGGAAATAATCCGCCGCAAGCGTAGGCAAATTTTGGATCATGGTGTTGCGATCCCGCGGTGGCATTAACATGCCGATATCGATGTTCTGGATCACCAACTCAGGCGCACCGCCAAACTGGATTTCACCTTGGCTGAGCACACCCTCACGGCCTAAGTTGTCAGTCAGGCGCAGCGATAGTCCCGGCTTCATCCAATCCCATTGCAGGGGCAGCGACCATGCATGATGCGAAAACACCACTTTCATGCGACCATTCTCTGGCTGATCCGACGCAGCCAGAGCACTGGGCGGCAGCATCAGGGTGGTTTGCACTACTTCGCCATCGAGTAACACGTCGGCGCGGACTTGGTTAATCTCCTCACCTTGCTGCGGCGTAAACAGCAGTAAAGCTTCACGATGCATGATCGCATCGAGATGGCCTTGCCCAGTCAGCTCATTGCCCTTGGGCGCAACCGAAGTATGGGTTTGCGTGATGCTCAACCCGCCTTCTAAACTGCCTTGCAAATGGTTCGGGGTTGGGATCTCATCAGCAAAGCCAACTCGAGCTTCCTGAGTCGTGAAGCGCACCACTTTCGGCTCAGCGCAATCGACCTGACTGCAGGAACTGATGGCAATTTCATACTGGGTTTCTGGCTTAAGCCCACCCACAAAGAATCCCGCGGAAACATGGTCATAACGACGAACATCACTGTGATCACTGAGGTTGGTAACCGTGAGTGTCACTGAGTCCGTTTCGTTTTGCCCAAGCCAGTCAAATGACACACCAGCATCAGACAGGCTCGAAACGGTTAACGAGGCAATCTCTGGCTTGACTAACGCACCGCAATCATTGGTTTCGGTGCGATAGATGACATCGCGCTCCCAAATGTAGCTGCCATCGGCGCGCTTAGAGCCGTGTGACGCAGGAATGTATTCAATAAAGCAGCCTTGCTCGTCTGATTCGTAAACACCAAATTCGCGGCTCATGAGATAAAAACCGCCGTCATACATCATGAATTCCCAACTCTGATCGACAAAGTCAATCACGTTGCGATAAGGCGTATCATCGCCGCCTTGATAAGGCAGAAAAGGGAACTGCAGATCATTTTTGTAGCTCAGGCGATAGTCCGTCCCTTTGTAACGGATCCAGCGTTCGCCATTGCGCTCAAACACCCCTTCTCCGCGTTCGGCCATCGCTTTAATCGATTCTAGCCGCTCAACGGTTTTTTCGCCGATCTGCACTAGCGTGAGCTCATGTTGCGCCCACGCCGATGTGCTTCCCAATAGCCCAGCTATCAGAAGCGTTAATGGTTTCTTGTTCATGGTTGGATTTCTCATTTTGTTTTTCTTGTGGTTAGCGTGCGTGATGTGACCTGAATTTCGGCCGCAGTAACCCTCGAAACCTAGGGTATTCACACCACAATAGGTTCCGGACATAGACAACCGAGTTACGGATTTATTATTAGTTACCGAATGGCATTTCGGTAGATTCACTACATCGACAACGAGATAAGGGTTCCAACTCTGTGAAGATGGTTTCTTAAAAATGAGAATCCGTGCCAAAAAACATGCAAATAACTACACATGAAATCAGCAAATAGTTACACAACAATCAATTAAAGATAATGATATGTAAGCACTTTACAATTCGAGGTGAAGAAAATGCCCACCTTCATTGATGGGCATTGAGAGGTTCAAGCGAGCGATTTTTCCGCGATTTTGTCGCACAGATATTCGCCGATTGGCATTGCGGAAGTGGCCGCTGGAGAAGGCGCGTTACACACATGCAAACTGCGCGGACTTTCGGCAAACAAGAAATCGTGCACCAGCGTGCCATCACTTAATACCGCTTGTGCACGAATGCCCGCAGGGTAAGGTTCAAGATCGGTCAGTTCAATACTTGGGCAGTATTTACGTACCAACTGTAAATAGCCCGCTTTCCACCATGAGTTTTTCATTTCAACCATGCCGGTTTTAAAGTGCTTAGTGCTCACTTTCCAAAAGCCGGGGAAGCGAAGCATATCCCACACATCGCGTAGGCTAACATTCCATTTACCATAACCTTCACGCTTAAAACCTTGTACGGCATTGGGGCCAACGGTCACGCTGCCATCAATCATGCGGGTTAAATGTACGCCGAGAAACGGTAATTCAGGATCGGGGATCGGGTAGATAAGATGGCGCACCACTTGGTTATGCTTGGGGGCCAAACGATAGTATTCGCCACGGTAAGGAATGATCTGAAAATCGGTCGGCAAACCGAGCATCTTGGTTAAGCGATCGGCCATTAAGCCCGAGCAGGTCACTAGAAATCGCGTCTGATAACTCACGCGTTGGTTCTTCTGTTGGCAAGTCAGCGTGACCAAGGATGGCGTTTCTTCCAAGCCCACCACTTCCGTGCCAATTTTCACGTCACCCCCCAACTGCATAAAGGCTTCAGCCATTTTCTCTGTCACCAGACGATAATTGACGATACTGGTCGCTTTCACCAAGATCGCCCCCAAGCCACGAATATTGGGCTCCGCCAGCTTCAACTGCACAGCATCCAGCTTTTCAACATCAATCTGATTTTGTAAGCAGCGATCATAGAGTGCGTGCATGCGTTCGAGTTCTTGCTCATTGGTGGCCACCAGTAACTTGCCACAGTTTTCCACTGGAATATTGTTTTGTGCACAAAACGCCAAGGTGCGTTCGACCCCTCGCTTACAAAAATCGGCCTTCAAACTGCCGGGAGCATAATAAACCCCCGCATGGATCACTCCGCTGTTGTGACCGGTTTGATGGCGGGAAAACCCCGCCTCTTTCTCAATCAACAGCACCGATTTTTTCGGATAACGCTGTTTAAGCTGCCAAGCCGTGGAGACGCCGACAATCCCACCGCCAACAATCACATAATCATAAGTCATGCGGATTTTGCTCCCCGTACTGCGCTGTGGGCACGCTCAACACGCGCTGCCGTTTTTCCAGAGTAGATAAAGATAGCGATAAACAGCGCCACACAGACTAAACGGATCCACATTGGCAAATTTGGCCACACCAGCAGCACACCAATCACCGCCAGCAGCAAACGCCATAAGAGATTCAGCTGCCCTTCCAGATAGCCTTCAATCGCGCCAATCATGGCGTAAGTGCCAAAAATCGCAAAGATGCCGATGGTGACAACCGTGGTCGCATCCCAACTGATGAGTTGGGTATAGGCAATCAACACGGGAACCAAATACAAGCCTTTGGCAATTTTCCACGCGGTAAATCCGGTGCGCATCGGCGGGGTTTTGGCGATGGTGGCCGCTGCAAAGGCCGTCAAACACACCGGTGGCGTCACGTTACTGTCTTGCGAGAGCCAGAAGATAATAAGGTGCGCCGAAAGCAGAGCCAGACCAATCGCTTCTAACCCTAAGCTTTGTTGTAGCAAGGTTTCCACAAAATCCGCGGGGACAAGACTAATCAGCTCATGGGCTTTTTCCGCCGCCATAGGTGCATTGAGCAAGCTCAATTGATCCGGCGCCGCCAGCATGAAAATCGCTTTGGCTTGTTCCGGTAATTGCCCCGAAACCATTAAGTCCACCAACTGGCTTTCGGCCAACAGTTTGTACAGCGCAGGGGCCGAAAGCGTACCCAAAACAATGTACGCTGCTGTTACTGGCAGCCCCATACCAAGCACCAAAGAGGCCAAGGTAATCAGCACCAACATGGTCAGCAGATCGCCATTCGCCCAGTTGTTGATCATCAATGAGAAGGTATTGCCGATGCCCGTTGTACTGATCACATTAATCACCAAGCCGATACCGACCAGCAATACCGCGGTCGTCGCCATGTTTTTCGCCCCTTGCTCCAACGCTTCAATGATCGCTTTAGGACCCATTTTGTGATTTTTGGAAAACCACGAAGCAACAATCACCGACAGAATCGACAAGCCCGCCGCGTACGTTGGGGTAAAGCCTACCACCAATAAGGTCACTAACACGGCGAGCGGGATCAAGTTATGCCAACCCGACAGCAGCACTTTCATAAACGGCTCTTGGCTCGCCGCGACAATTTGCACGCCCATGCGTTTGGCTTCAATCCGCACGAAAAACGCAACAGAAAGGAAATAGATGAGTGCAGGAATAAACGACACCGCGACAATATCCACATACGGAATTTGCGTGTACGACGCCATGATGAACGCGCCTGCGCCCATCACCGGCGGCATGAGTTGCCCGCCGGTCGAAGCTGCGGCTTCCACCCCTGCGGCGAAACGTGCGGGAAAGCCCGCTTTTTTCATCATGGGAATGGTGATGACACCCGTAGAGACCGTGTTCGCGACACTAGATCCAGACACCGACCCCATCAAACCCGAAGCCAGTACAGCAATAAAACCGGGGCCTCCCACCACTTTACCTGCCGCAGCGCGTGACACATCCATGATGTAATCGCCGACACCAGAGCGCACTAAGAAGGCACCAAACAGGATGAACATGAACACGAAGCTCCAGCTTATCGCCGCAATCGAGCCAAACATGCCTTCCGAGGAATAGAAACTGCGATAGAGCAGGGTTTCGGCACTTAAGCCGGGGAAATGGAAAATGCCGCCAGCCCATTTGCCCCAGACCGAAACATAGGTCAGACAGATCAAAATCAGCGTGGGGATAAACCAACCCATGGTGCGGCGGATCATCTCCATCACAATCAAGATCGCGAGAATTGAGAACACCCAATCGCTGGTGACAAATTTCACGCCGCGCTCATAGAGTGCATCTTCTGCCAGCATCAAATAGATCAAGCACGCCAGCGCCAGCAGCGCTAACAACACATCAAACGCCAGCGCAACTTTGCTCTCGCGCCAACGAGGCAAGGCGGGATACCACAGCGCGCAAATCATCGCGAACCCCGCGAAGTGGATAGCCGAAATCCACAATTCTGACCACGTGGATAACGTATTAAACCAAATGTGCGCCAGTGACAGCAGCACACACAGTACGGAAATCGTGCGCGTGACCCAGCCAAAACGGGTACGGGTCGGCACTTCGAACTTTTCCAGTTCTTGTTCTACTGAATTGCTCATTGCGTTACTCCAACAGCGAGACAACTAAGCCATATCCCCCCGCGAAGCGGCCGTATGGCAACCACTTCCGGCGGTTTGGGGATAGACGAATGGAAACAGAGATGCCCTTTCTTTAGATTGACTTCATGTTGAAAGGGCAAGACTGCCCGCTCCCGAGCAGTCTTTCGCGTTCACCGAACTTACTGTGGCATCAAGTGGGCTGGAATTTTAATTCCCACTTCTTGGTAGTAACGCGCCGCACCGGCGTGCAGTGGCATGGGCAAGCCTTCGATGGCTTTTTCAATCGCCATATCTTTGGTCGCTTTGTGGATGCCTTGTAGGAAAGCTAAGTTCTCGTACATGGCTTTAGTGAGCTGATATACATCCTCTTCCGATATGTCGGTGCGTACCGCGAGGAAATTCGGCTGAGCAATGGTGGTGATGGTTTTATCGACGCCCGGATAGGTGTTCGCCGGAATATCAAACTTGGTCCATAAGTTGTAGTTACCGTTGGCTTGTTTGATCTGCTCATCAGTGAAAGAGAGGATCTTGATGTCGCTGCCCATCGCTGCAAAAGCTTGAGTCACCGCGCCCACGGGCACACCTGCTGGCGTGTTCATGCCATCAATGGTGCCGTTTTGCAGCGCACTAGCACTCCCGCCGTAGCCCAAATAAGCCAGATTAAAGGTATCAGGGTCAACGCCAATCCCTTGCATGATCTGCCGACCCGAAAATTCCGTGCCCGAGTTTTTCGAACCAATCGAGAACTTTTTCCCTTTCATGCTGGCTAGATCGGCAATGGTTCCGGTTGGCGCAAGATCAGAGCGCACAATAAAGTGTTCCACGTTCTGCCACAGCATAGAAACCGAACGTAATTGGTTTTGACGCTCCGCATACGGGCCTTCGCCCGCCCATGCCCAAGCACCGTACAAACCTTGCAAAATCGCGAACTGGGCTTCGTTATCGTTCATCAACTTCACGTTTTCACCCGATCCGGCCGAGCTAATCGCGGAGAGTGAAAAGTGGTAGCTCGGGGTGAGTTTGACTTTGGTCAGGGTCGCCAGAGCTACACCTACGGGGTAATAGGTTCCTCCGGTTGACGCGGTGGCAAGAATGTAGCTGCGTTCTTCGGCTGCATAAGCTCCACCGATTAAACCAAACGAAGTGATGGCGGCTAATAGGGTTTGCGTAAGGCGCTTTTGTTTCATCGTGACTCTCCATGTTGTGATTATTTTTCGATGCTGCACCGTTTCCAAACGTACAGCATGAGCAATATCAGTAAGAGCAAAGAAGATGCCAAAAAATAATCCATTGTTTTATAAGGTATTAATTTTCCAAACAGATAAAAATGAGCAAAATCTTGCTGATTGAGCCTCAAGTACATCAGCAAAAAACCGCCGATCATCGAGCGTGTTTTAGGCTCAAAAATCAGGAGAGCGATCACGCAAGGTTAACTAAATGTGATCGATGTTAATAAAAACTATTGAAAAGTGATGAGCAAAATTTTGCTCATTCCTCTTGCGCAGTAAAATCACCGCGAAGCAAACCAAACTTCTGCATTTTCTGATTCAGAGTGCGCCTTGGCAAATCCAGCTCTTTCATCACTTCACTGATGTTACCTTGATGGCGATGCAACGCTTGAGCGATCACTTTACGTTCAAAGTTGTGCACTTGAATCGCCAGCGGTAACCCCGCCGAGGCTTCTTCTTCAGTCATTCCCGGACGTGAAACCAGAATTTCCCCAACACTAATGCTGTCATCCAGCGCATAACGCAGCGCGACATTACGCAGCTCGCGCACGTTGCCCGGCCAACGATAAGTAAGCAGCGCCAACCGATCCGCTTCACTTAAGCTGCCCCAAGTCGGTTTCACTTGTACACAGAAGTGTTCAAACAGCAGCAAAATATCGTCGCCTCGCTCACGCAGCGGCGGTAAATAGAGATGCGCGACATTGAGGCGGTAGAACAGATCTTGGCGAAATTCCGCGTGTTGACGCAGCTCTTCCTTGGCTGCCGCGATGACCCGCAGATCAATGGTGATCGGCTGATTACTGCCCACCCGCTCTACCACATGATCTTGCAGCACGCGGAGCACTTTCACCTGCATGGCCAGCGGCATGCTCTCGATTTCATCCAGAAACAGCGTACCTTTATCGGCCAGTTCGAGCTTGCCAATCCGCCGCTTTACCGCGCCAGTAAACGCGCCCGCTTCATGACCGAACAGTTCACTTTCAAACAGGTTTTCTGGGATCGCGCCACAGTTGATTGCCACAAACTGACCACGCTGACGCTCGCTGGCTTGATGCAGACACTGCGCCACCAGTTCTTTGCCACAGCCGGTTTCGCCGTAAATGATAACGTTGGTATCCATCGCTGCGACTTTGGCGATTTGCTCGCGCAGCAGTTGAATCGACTTACACTGCCCAATCAAGATCTGCTCTAACCCTTTGGCAGAGGCAAGATAGTGGGCACGCGACTGCGATGACAGCGCGTTTTGGTACTGACTGACCGCTTGCGCCACCGTGTTGGCAAGGCGTTCTGGTTGAAATGGCTTCTCGATAAAATCGAACGCGCCTTGATGCAGCGCTTTCACCGCCATATCGACATCGCCATGTCCAGTGATCAAAATTACTGGCGTTAGCGGCTGCACATTTTTCAACGCCACCAACAGACTCAACCCATCGGTATCGGGCAGGCGTACATCACTCACCACGGCCGCGAAATTCTGCTGCTCAATCGCCTCTAACGCGGATGTGCCATCAGCAAACATCTCCACGTCAAACCCCGCCAGTTGTAACCACTGGCCTGTGGCTTGGCGCACAATGTCGTCGTCCTCAATCAATGCAATCCGTTGGCTTTCCACACTTGACCCCTTGTTCTATACCCAAACAACTTGGAGTTGCAGGTAGGCGGCAAGTGAGTGAGTCCCCATGAGCATAGATAGACTATGTGATTGGGGTGAACGAACGTAGCCAACACCGCTGCAGCTTCAAGTAGGAAGGGTATACTTGTTGTGCGGCTAAAGTAAGCAAATTTGTCGGGCTTGGAAAGGAGCCGCCTCTCACTTCTGAGTTACCCGTCATTAACATTTATCGCTTTCGTTGCTAAGTTGAACCGTCAATCTCGGTGCTCGTTTTAAATAGGGAAATGCTTTGAAGCTCAATAAAGCAAGTTGGATAGTGTTGGTGATTTTACTGCTGATCGCGGTGCGATGGGGCTCGCATGCCGTCAGTGAAAACTGGCAGCTGAGGCAAGCGCAGCGCCACGGCGAGCAGCGTTTGCTCGATTACATTAGTGATGTGAGGCGCACTCTCAGTCGCTTTTATCATTTGCCCTACTTGATGACCAATGAAGCCAACACACTCAAACTGTTTCAGGGCGATGATCGCCCGCAAGCCCAATTACAGCAACAATTGGCGCAACTCGATAAAGCCGCGAATACCAAAGGTTGGTACATACTGACACTTTCCGGTTCACTGGTAACGGCCAGTAAAAATGCTGAAAACTGGAAGCTCTCTGATGGCAAAGCCATCATCCATAAGATTTTGCAGCAGCGCGAAGGGATTTCGATTGTCACCAAATCCGTTGGCAGCACCCCCACCTATTTTGTTGCTGCGCCAGTTTATCTGGATGTCGAGATCGTCGGTGCGGTTGCCGTACAAGTGGATTTAAACGTGCTTGCCGATCAATGGTTTGCCAGTGATGAGTTAATCCTTTTTCAAAATGCTCAACGCCATTATTTTCTCTCCAGCAGTTCAGTTTACAGCGCAGACTGGATAGCGACTCACCCCGAAGTGGTCGCAGCGGCGCAAAAACGTAGCTTATTTGATGGAACACGCCTAACACTGTGGCAAGTTGAACAAGCGCCTTATCTTGCCCAATCCGTCACGCTGGATGATCTGAATTGGACGCTCACTTACCTCACGCCGCTTAAAAATCTTAATGCCACGGTTAACTGGATCAGCACCAGTGCTATGGTCGGCGTATTATTGCTGCTATTACTGATGCGTCTGCGTTACGAGCAGTATCAAAAGCGCCTCAGTGAAGCCAAGATTCAACAAGTGTTGTTTGAGGCCGAAGAGCGCCAACGCAATATGATCAACAAAACTCATGTTGGACTGCTGCTGATCGATGGACAAGGCCGCATTGAAGAGATCAATCCGATGGCGAAGCGCTATTTCAGCCTCTCGGAAAGTATGGTGCGTCAGCTGCAAGCGTGGTCGCTGTTTGATACTGGAAACCCGAATGCCACCGTACCACTGCTGCTGAAAAATCTCACCGAGCATCAAGAGCTGGCCGACATCACCAACGTGGAAACAGTCGCTCGGCGCAGTGATGGCAGTTTGTTTCCGGTACTGTTCTCCCTGATTGCGGTCAGTTGGAAAGATCGCCGCCACTATTTGGTGACTCTGATTGATATCAGTAAACGCAAGAAGGCGGAAATCGCACTACAGAATGCCAACCACGATTTGCAAGAGCGGGTGGAAGAGCGCACCGCTGCGCTGAAATCCGCTCAACAAGAGCTGATTGAAGCGAGCAAAATGGCCGCACTGGGACGTATGTCAAGTGCGATCACCCATGAGCTCAATCAGCCCCTTACCGGTTTGCGCACCCTACTTTCTAGCAACGAATTGCTCCTTGAACGCGGTGAAACTCAGCTGCTCAAAGCCAATACCAAGCTGGTGCATTCTTTGATTGATCGTATGGCGGCGATGACCTCCCAACTCAAATCCTTCGCGTTCAATCGACCCGACGCTTTGCAAGCCATCTCGCTGCCCGATGCGTTACAGGAGATTTTGCGCATTCATCAAGCACGCTTAACTCCGGTGGATGTTCGAGTTCGACTTTCTAGCGATCTGCCGTTGGTGATGGGGGAAGAACAACGCTTGCGCCAAGTGCTCGGTAACTTGGTGTCAAATGCGTTAGATGCGATGAGTCAAACCTTAGAACCGAAGCTCAGCATTAGCGCCGTGAGTGAAGAAGATCAAGTGATCGTGCGCGTGAGTGACAACGGTTGTGGGATTGCCCCCGAGCTTCTCACCACCATGTTTGAGCCGTTTCAAACCAGCAAGAAAATGGGCGAAGGATTAGGGCTTGGCCTAGCGATTGTCGCCAATAGCCTGCGAGATATGCAAGGCAGTATTGTGGCAACGAATAATCCCGATGCGGGCATGAGCTTTGAGATCCGCTTGCATGCCGCACAATAGCGGCAACCTGCTTGTTAAAAAGAAAAACAGGTTGTGCGAGACAACCTGTTTTGGCGAGTGACAGCCCTTTTGACTGCATATAAACGCTCAGTTCGTCAAATAGGCAGCGCGCTTAGCGCCACACACCCCATTCGCCCGTGGTTCCCGGCTCTTCACCTTGTGTCCACCACTGGGCAGTCCAGCTCTTGCCTTTATGAGTGACTACCGCGCCTGCGGTATAAGTCTTGCTCTTATCCCATGCATTTTCGGGTTGAGTCGGTGGAGTGGCATCTCCTTTGGTGAGCGATAAGCGGTAAGTGAGGTTACTGTTTGGCGCAAACACTTGGTTGGCGTACAGATTTTGCGTATCAAACATGTAGTGGTTCATCTCTTGGTGCCAAATACCAATAAACCATTCGCCGTTTTTGAGTTGATTGAACTGACCCGCTAGCTCGGCAGGCCAAGTCTCCAAATTGTTGGCACGGATTGGCAAGGCAATATCTGTCGTCTCCATACCTGTCGCATCAAATGTTCGCAAGCGAACACTATCTCCGACTTCAACAGGGCCAAACCCTTGCGGTACGTAGTAACCCAAAGCGGTGAGCTTAACCGGATCGGTCGGGTCCGTCGGATCTGGTGGCGTGGTAGCGCCGCCAAAGGTGATGTCACTACAGTTGTAGAAACCTTCACCACCTGCATCTACCCGCTGCCAGCGCGTGTAAAGAATCGCATCACCACTGCGATCTTGTGGCAAGGTGACTTTGAAACGGTATTTCTTATCACTTCCCGCGGCCACATCGTCCGAGCTGCCGACCAATTCCAAGTCATCCCACGTCAGTGGCTTGGTGTGGTCGTAAGTCGCTTTACTTAAATAAAATTGCCAATACGAGGGATTGTGAGGCGTTGCCGCATGGAACACGACCTCAATTTGACCATTGGCATCTAGGGTGATTCCGGTTTTTTGCCAATGGGCAGAAGGCACATTCAAGCCCGCTTTGGCTTTATCACCCGCCGAACAGAGCTCGCCATCTTTCACCACCGCTTTTACTGCGGCCATATCCCGATACTTCTGCACATTGGCCGAGACCTCATTGCGCTGCACAAACGGAAAAGCGCCGGACACATCATACGCCGCCTTACACGCTTGATTCGGAATGGCGTTATCCCAAAATCCGCCGTCGAGGTAACAGGTGTTTTGCCTAGCACTTGGGAACTCCACCCAGCCATGCGCTTGTACCTGCGGCGTCGCCAAAACGCCAAGAGCGACTGAGCCTAGCGCACTGATTTTTAATCCGTATTTCATGGTTATTCCTCTTCAATTGTGACTTTTATTATTCGCCATTACTTATTTACAAATGGCTAACAAAAGCTAGCAACAACCCCAAAATAGCGTGTCAATTTCAACACAATGCATTGATAAAAATGGTCAATTTGCCATCTGCTTTCCAGCACTTATATGCAATAGCAACCCATTACGATTAATCTTCGAGGCACTTCAAAACCGTCACAACAACAATATGGTGCAAATAGAAGATCGGATTTTTGGCTAATCACTAACAATGTCAGTAAAACCGCCAGAAAGCCGCTTAATCTCAAAAAATTCAACCGTACATTTTCAAAAGCTTTACGGTACTTGACAGACTCTTTACACAACCATTGATAGGATAAACATATCTCTCGAATACTAGAGAGTCAGCCATCATTTTTAATAATAAATAACATTTGCTATCCCAAAACTGCTTGGAGTTGTAGGTAGGCGACAATAAAGTTCACCTCTATGGGCATAGATTGATTCTATGTTTGGAGTGGATGAATGTAGCCAGAACCGCCACAGCTTTAAGTAGGAAGGGATAAACAAGAAGGAAATCTAGATGAGAAAAATTACCCTAGGGCTTGCTACTTTTATCCTCAGCACCAACGTTTTTGCATCCATGGATACTAGCTATGAAGCTCGTACCCTAGATGCTGGTATCTATACCACTCAAGACCAAGCTTATGCTGCTGGGGCTAAGAAAACAGAGCAGTTAAAAACTCTGCCAACCAAGACGCTCGCGAATGAACTATCCGTGTGGGGCAGCAAAGTTTTACCGCAAACCTTAAAAATCGATAACACTGAGGTATTAGTCGAGTCGATATCCGCGAAAGCGGGTGATACCGAATATCGCTCCATGGTGAAAGTCAACTATCACTATCAAATACGCGATAATGATCGTAACTAACACCCTTATTTAAGATGGCAAAGGATTGCCATTCATTCACTTTCTACCCGTTGAATCTATATTTTTTCGCTCCTTCTTCGTATCATCCATTCGATTAACGAAAGCATTTCATTTTCGTTAAATCCACATTTAATTTCAGACGAAAATTTCACCGCCACAAAAGCAATGGAAATGATCCAAACGCTTAATTTTGCGATTAAAGTCAACAAAACCGAAAATTTACAATTTGTTTCTATTCGTAAAATAATTCACGTGCTACATCAATCACAGTAATAACAATTCATAAACATAAGAATCTCGATACTTTCGAACGAAAATAAATTGCTCGTTCGCCATTTCTTTACTGCAGTGGTGCTCACTTCTGTACTGTGAGTTCCGATAGTAGAGGTTTATACCATCGCAAAAAACAATGAGGTCACTATGTTCGAGCTCTTCAAACCGGCTGCGCATACGCAGCGGCTGCCATCCGATAAGGTGGACAGCGTCTATTCACGCCTTCGTTGGCAACTTTTCATCGGTATTTTTGTTGGTTATGCGGGTTACTATCTGGTCCGTAAGAACTTTAGTTTGGCAATGCCTTACCTGATTGAACAAGGCTTTAGTCGTGGCGATCTGGGTGTGGCATTAGGTGCGGTTTCGATCGCATATGGTCTATCTAAATTTTTAATGGGTAACGTTTCGGACCGCTCGAACCCTCGCTACTTCCTCAGCGCGGGTCTACTCCTTTCTGCCTTAGTTATGTTCTGCTTCGGTTTTATGCCGTGGGCAACTAGCAGTATTACTGCAATGTTTATTCTGTTGTTTTTAAACGGTTGGTTCCAAGGTATGGGTTGGCCGGCTTGTGGTCGAACCATGGTGCACTGGTGGTCACGTAAAGAGCGGGGGGAGATTGTTTCAGTATGGAACGTCGCTCACAACGTCGGTGGTGGCTTGATTGGCCCTATTTTCCTGCTCGGCTTATGGATGTTTAACGATGATTGGCGCACCGCCTTCTATGTACCTGCTTTCTTTGCGGTTCTGGTTGCTATTTTTGCTTGGGTCATTATGCGTGATACGCCGCAATCTTGTGGTTTACCCCCCATTGAAGACTACAAAAACGACTATCCCGATGATTACGATACATCACATGAAAATGAGATGAATGCGAAAGAGATCTTCTTTAAGTATGTCTTCAACAACAAACTGCTTTGGTCGATTGCGATTGCTAACGCCTTCGTTTACCTGATCCGCTACGGTGTACTTGACTGGGCTCCGGTTTACCTCAAAGAAGCCAAACACTTCACGGTTGATAAATCTTCTTGGGCTTACTTCCTGTACGAGTGGGCGGGCATCCCGGGTACTTTGTTGTGTGGTTGGATTTCCGACAAAGTGTTTAAAGGCCGCCGTGCGCCAGCGGGCATCCTGTTTATGGTGTTGGTAACGCTTGCGGTTCTGGTTTACTGGTTCAACCCAGCAGGCAACCCAACTGTGGATATGGCCGCTCTGGTCGCGATCGGCTTTTTGATCTACGGCCCTGTGATGCTGATTGGCCTTTACGCTCTGGAACTGGCTCCGAAGAAAGCCGCCGGTACCGCAGCAGGTCTGACTGGTCTCTTTGGCTACTTAGGTGGTGCTGTGGCAGCTAACGCGATATTGGGCTACACCGTTGACCACTTCGGTTGGGATGGCGGCTTCATGGTATTGGTTGCCTCTTGTGTACTCTCAGTGATCTGCTTGATTTACGCTTTCGTTGGCGAACGCGCTCACCATAACGATAAGCTTAAACAAGCGACCATTTAAGAGCGTGTGTCATCAAGCAATAACATCGTCAGTGTAGCTTGTCCCCCTCGCCGCGCACTTGCCTGATTAGGAGCGCGGCAACTCTCTCTCCCACCCTAACGTCACGTGCCATTTGACGCCTTAGGGCTGGGAAGAACAAAAAAGGAATTCATGATGCTAAAACCATTCTCGCTTTCTCTGCTGGCTCTGGCCTGCTCAACCTCGCTATTTTCAAGCATTCTTTCTGCAGAACCGTTAGTGATTGCTCACCGCGGAGCCTCTGGCTACTTGCCAGAACATACTCTAGAAGCCAAAACACTGGCTTATGCGATGAAACCGGATTACATCGAGCAAGATGTGGTGATGACCAAAGACGATCAATTGGTGGTATTACATGATCACTATTTGGATCGCGTCACCGATGTTGCGGAGCGTTTCCCTAACCGCGCACGAGCCGATGGCCGTTATTACGCGATTGACTTTACCTTAGCCGAAATCAAAACCCTGCGCGTGACAGAAGGGTTCGACATTGATGATCAAGGTAACAAAGTCGCGGGTTTTCCTGATCGTTTTCCGATCTGGAAAAGTGATTTCACCGTGCCGACTTTTGCGGAAGAAATTGAGCTGATCCAAGGGCTCAACAAGACGCTCGGTTATAACATTGGTATCTACCCTGAAATCAAAGCGCCTTGGTTTCACCGCCACGAAGGCAAAGATATTTCTCAAGCAGTCCTCAAAGTGCTAAAGCAGTATGGTTACGACAGCAAAGACGACAAAATCTATCTGCAATGTTTTGACCCTATCGAGCTAAAACGCATTCATGATGAACTGCAGCCAGCGATGAAGATGGATCTCAATCTAGTTCAGCTACTAGCGTACACCGACTGGAATGAAACCATGGTTTATCAAGCAGACCAAGCCACCCCCTATGACTATGACTGGATGTTTGCCGAAGGCGGCATGGCCAAAGTCGCGCAATACGCCGATGGCATCGGCCCTTGGAAACCTATGTTGGTTGATGATGTTTCCACCAAAGACAACATCATTATTAAGCCGTTGATGAAACAAGCGAAAGAGGCTGGCCTCGTGGTGCATCCTTACACCTTCCGTGCCGATAAAGGGCGCATTGCACCTTGGGCAGACAACTTCGAAGGGATGCTGGATGTGTTCTACAACCAAGTGAAAGTCGATGGTCTGTTTACGGACTTCCCTGATAAAGCGGTGGCTTTCTTAAATCAATAATACGTTAAGCAGAAATGTTTGAAGTGATTGGCCATCAAAGAACCAGCGGGGTGAAAGCCGCTGATTCCTCCAATTTAGATTAAGACTGTCGTTATCCAAGAGCATGTAACAAGCTAATAAACCTGCTTTAACTCAGCTCTCTCACACTATTACGTACCGTTAAAGTCGGCTCTAATTGCACAACTTGCGCGGTAGTGTCTGGGTTTTCCAAGCGATAAAGCAAGGTATCCACCGCCGCTTTGCCGAGACGGTATTTGGGTTGATGAATGGTGGTTAACGCCGGGGTCATAAACTTAGCAATATGCACATCATCGTAACCAATCAAGGAAAGATCGTCCGGGATTCGCAAACCTCGTTGGCTGGCGGCTTGAATCACGCCCATCGCCATCATGTCGTTACACACAAACAGTGCGCTTGGCAGCTTTCCTCGCTCATACAGCTTTTCAAAAGCTTGGTAGCCACCTTCACATTCGAAGTCAGATTCAATAATCCAGTCAGGATGAATTCCAAGCCCAGCTTCCGCTAACGCACGTTTGTAACCTTCATAACGCATCTGTGCTTGGTGGCGAATCAGCGGACCTGTGATACAACCAATCTCTTTATGTCCACACTCGATCAGATGTTTGGCCGCCATGTAGCCGCCTTGCAGTGAGTTGTCTTGAATTTTGTCACTGGCAAACAGGATTGGGCCCCAGTCCATCACGACAACAGGAATATCGGGATAACGATCAAACACATCCAACCGTTCTCCCTCAAGGGTTGAACACATCAGCAATAAACCATCGACACGCTTTTGCAGCAAGGTATTGATGCTGGCTTTCATGCGTTGGTTATCGCCTTCGGTGTTACACAGAATCAGGTTATAACCTTTGTGATAACAACTACGTTCTACGCCTTTTACCACTTCACCAAAAAATGGGTTGGTTGAAGTGGTCACTAACATACCGATGGTTTTGGTGCGGTTCATTTTTAGGCTACGCGCGAGGGCGGAAGGCGCGTAATTGAGTTGCTGAGCCGCGTTGTTCACCCGCTCAGCAATTTCATCACTCACAAAACGGCTTTTATTGATGACATGGCTCACGGTTGAAGTGGAGACGCCTGCAAGTCGAGCGATATCCTTCATGGTGGCCATGTTTATCTCCTATGAGTGTTCTTTTAAAAAGGTATCGACTTCCATACGAGTGGGAATCGAAGTTTGCGCGCCAAAGCGCGTCACTGAGAGCGCCGCAGCAGCATGGGCAAACTTAATGGCTGATTCTAGTGGCATTTCTTGCAACAAGCCAGTCACCAATGCACCGTTAAAGGTATCACCTGCGGCAGTGGTGTCCGTGGCTTTCACCACAAAACCGGGAATTCGTTGCCCACGACCATTTTCGCTTAGCCAAACACCTTTTGAGCCAAGAGTAATGATAACAATCTCGATGCCTTTACAGTGTAAAGCGTCCGCCGCTTGCTGCGCACTGGCCTCATCCGAGACCGTAATTCCGGTGAGCACTTCCGCTTCGGTTTCATTCGGCGTGATCAAATCTACACACTTCAGCAGTTCATCTGGCAATTCACGGGCAGGCGCAGGGTTAAGAATCACATTGGTTTTAGCCGCTTTGGCCTCTTGCGCCGCTTTTAAAATGCCATCAAGCGGCGTTTCTAGTTGCATCAGCAGATAACGTGCATCCCGAATCGCCGTAAGATCGGGCTCAATAGCAGCGGCCGTCAGCTTGGCATTCGCTTCCGCAGATATGCAGATACTGTTCTCACCACTATCTGAGACTTGAATCATCGCAATGCCGGTTGGGCAGTTCGGTTGCAGCTTCACGCCCGCCGTATTGATGCCATCTAGCTTAAAACTTTCACGAATATTAATGCCAAACGAATCATCGCCAACACAGGCAATGAAACCCACATCCGCTTGCATACGCGCGGCGGCAACCGCTTGGTTTGCCCCTTTTCCGCCCGGAATGACTTGATAATTGCGCCCGTGTAGGGTTTCTCCTGGGCGAGGAAATGAAGGCACTTGCAGCACATGGTCTGCATTGACGCTACCCAGAACCACCAACTTATTCATACGGTTATCCTTTGTATTGATGAGGAAAAACAGAGTGGTTTAATGGCTGATACCCTTTTTATTTGTTGGGCAGCAGAGGAAAATAAAACCAGTAAACCGCTCGGTTTTCCCTCCTCATGCGAGGAGGGAAACGGGTATTATTTTGAAATCACTTTCAGAGCGACAGGGATGTAAGCTTCCACTTTTTCACCCTTGAGCATTTTGTCAGCGGTTTCAACACCAATTGCGCCGATCATGTCTGGCTGCTGTGCGACAGTGGCTGCTAATTGGCCGCGCTCTACCGCTGCGATGCCATCATCGGTGCCATCAAAGCCAACAATCATCACAGACTTGCCTGACGCTTGAATCGCACGCAGTGCACCCAATGCCATTTCATCGTTTTGCGCGAAAACCGCTTGAACATCTGGGTTCGCTGCCAGTAGGTTTTCCATCACGTTCAAACCTTTAGTGCGGTCGAAGTCCGCTGGTTGACTGGCCAGCAGTTGCATCTTGCTGCCTTTCACCGCACTCATGAAACCTTCACCACGCTCACGCGCCGCTGAAGTTCCGGCGATACCTTCCAGTTGGATCACTTTGGCATCGCTGCCCATTTTCGCTTCAATAAAGTGGCCGGCCATTTCGCCGCCGACTACGTTGTCGGACGCAATGTGGCTCACTACCTCACCACGGCTCGCGCCACGGTCAAGCGTCAGCACTGGGATCTTTGAGCGGTTCGCGATACGAATCGCGTTAGAAACCGCATCCGAATCGGTCGGGTTGATCAGAATCGCTTTTACGCCGCGCACAGTGAGGTCTTCCACGTTCGAAAGCTCTTTGCTTGGGTCATTTTGCGAGTCCAGTACAATCAGGTTGTAGCCAAGTTCTTTGGCTTTCGCTTCTGCCCCATCCTTCATGGTCACGAAAAACGGGTTGTTCAGCGTTGAAAGTACAATCGCCACGGTATCTTGCGCTTGCGCCGCAAAAGAAACCGAAGTGGAAAGTAGAGCAGCAGAGATAAGAGTGGTCAGTTTTTTCATTCTCATAGTCCTTTTTGGTTGCGCCTCGCAGTTCTTGCCCTGCTGAGGCGGATTCACGTTTTATTTATTTTTGTTGTCTACCAAGACCGCCAGCAAAATAACCACAGCTTTCGCAATCATTTGGTAGTAGGAGGAAACATCGAGCAAGTTCAATGCGTTGTTTAAAAATCCGATGATGAGAGCGCCGATCAGCGTGCCCATGATGCGGCCTTTACCGCCCATCAAACTGGTGCCCCCGAGCACCACAGCCGCAATCGCGTCCAATTCATAGCCCATACCTGCGGTAGGTTGCGCTGAAGAAAGGCGAGAAGTGACAATAATGCCCGCCAGCGCAGCCAGTAGACCACAGATGGCATACACGCCGATTTTGACGCGATCTACGTTGATACCTGAAAGGCGAGTCGCCGATTCGTTACCGCCCACCGCATACACATAGCGGCCAAAGCGAGTGTGATTGAGCAAGTACCAAGCGCCGGCAAATACCACGACCATCAGCCATACCGGAACCGGAATACCCAACGCGTAGCCAGTACCAAACCATGCAAAGGTGTCCGCTGTATCGGTAAATCCGGTCGAAATCGGACGACCATCGGTGTACACCATAGTGACACCGCGCAGCAGAGTCATGGTTACTAATGTCGCGATAAAGGCCTGCACTTTACCTTTGGCAATGATGATGCCGCTGATTGCACCAAGCGCAGCACCAGCCAGCAAAGCCGTAGGCACAGCTACCAGAACAGGAACTTCCATCGACACTAAGGTGGCCGCAAAAGCGCCACATAAGGCGAGCACAGAACCGACGCTCAAATCAATCCCTGCGGTTAAGATGACCAAGGTCATACCCACCGCGATGATCGCGTTGACCGAAGTTTGGCGCAGAATGTTCAGTAAGTTATCAACCGTGAAAAAATTCGGGTTTAAGAAAGAGACGACAACCACTAAAAACAGCAGTGCGATCAGCGATTTTTGTTCAATCAACCACTCTTTGCTGAGCAGTTTTTTACGGTTATCAGATGTCGTATTAGTCATGGTTCGGGTACTCATGCTGTATCCTTGTTTCATGCTGCGTGAGCAGGGTTACGCCCTACCGCACACGCCATTAATTTTTCTTGATCGGCTTCGCTCGCCATAAACTCGCCGCTAATGCGCCCTTCATGCATCACCAGAATACGGTCACTCATGCCAAGCACTTCGGGCATTTCTGAGGAGACTAAAATGATGCTCATGCCTTCAGCTTTGAATTGGTTGATCAGTTGGTAGATCTCTTTTTTCGCGCCAACGTCAACACCGCGAGTCGGTTCGTCCAATATCAGCACTTTGGGTTTGGTCATCAGCCCTTTGGCGATCGCCACTTTCTGCTGATTGCCCCCAGAAAGGTTGCCAATGATTTGCTCACGACTTGGGGTTTTGATGTTGAACAGACGAATAAAGTCATCCACAGCAATCACTTCATCGGCATGACGAATTTGCACACCTTTGCTCAGTTGATCGAGCGCGCAAAGTGACATGTTCTCTTTCACCGAAAGGCCAAGCACCAAGCCATCGCCTTTACGATCTTCAGAGATATAGGCGATGCCATTGGCCAAACCATCTTGCGGGCTGACGGGGTTAACAGTGCGCCCGTTGAGGTTAATGACGCCACGCTCCGAAGGCAGCGCGCCATAAATCACCTTCATCAGTTCAGTCCGCCCAGCCCCCATCAGGCCAGAAACGCCAAGTATTTCGCCTTTTTTGAGCGTAAAGCTGACATCGTGCACACCCGAGCCAGTTAAGCCAATCACCTCAAGGCTGATGTCACCTTGCTGGGCGGCAATACGTGGGTACTGCTCTTCCAGTTTACGGCCAACCATCATCTCAATCAGGCCATCTTCATTGGTATCGCACACGCGGCACTCACCAATAAATTTGCCGTCACGCAGCACGGTGATGTCGTCACAAATCTCAAAAATCTCTTTCAAACGGTGCGAGATATACACAATGCCGCAGCCTTGTTCGCGCAGTTCATTAATGACATTGAACAGCGATTCGGTTTCGGTATCGGTCAGCGCATCGGTCGGTTCATCCATGATGATGACTTTCGATTCAAACGACAGCGCTTTGGCAATTTCCACCATCTGCTGCTCACCCAAGCTCAGCTCTCCGAGCAAGGTTTTGGCACTGTGTTTCACATTCAAACGTGCGAGCAGTTGATCCGCTTTACGATGCATTTCATCCCACAGAATGCGTCCGAATGGCGACGTCATCTCGCGGCCAAGGAAAATATTTTCCGCAATCGTCAGCTGCGGGATCAGGTTGAGCTCTTGGTGAATAATGCTGATGCCCGCCAGTTGCGAATCACGCGGACCTTTAAAACTGACAGGTTGGCCTTGATACTCGATGCTGCCCGCATCTTTGCTGTATATCCCAGTCAGTACTTTCATCAAGGTTGATTTGCCAGCACCGTTTTCACCCATTAACGCCATTACCCGCCCCGGATAGACATTCAGGCTCGCTTTGTCCAAGGCTTTTACGCCAGGGAACGCTTTTTCAATTTGGCTCAGGGCTAAAATTGCTTGAGTCATAGTGGTTCCTCCATGGTTGGGCGTGGTTAAAACACGACACCCGCTTGGAAAATCACATTGGCGTAAGGTGTACATTCACCGGTGCGCACTACGGCGCGGCTTTGCAACGTGCGTTGTTTAAACGCTTCATGGCTGATGTATTGGATGGCAATTGGCTTACCGCACAACTGTTCTTCTGCTTTCAGCTCGCGACATAAGGCTTCATGCAACACCGGGCTTACTTGAGCAAACTCTTGTGCCACGATGACACTTTCGATCTGCGATTCAGACAAAATCACCCGTACTGTTTCCAAAAAAGAAGGCACCCCGTGAGTCAGCGCGAGATCAATACGCGTCACTTCATCCGGAATTGGCAGCCCAGCATCACAGATCGTGATTTCATCGGTATGGCCGAGTGTTGCCACCAAGTAAGAGAGTTCAGAGTTTAGTAGGGTACTTTTTTTCATGGTGATACCTTTTATTGATTCACGTTTGAATAACGACAGCATCACTTTCAATTGGCGAAAAAATGCACATCGAAACGTTTCGATGACATAATAGTTTACTCAATTAAGTTTGCACGCGACAAATCGGCAGAATGTGAAAACGATCAGCAAAATGAGGCTTCACATACGCAACTGAATGAGTTCAATTCGAGATTGCACCATCTTTTCGCGCTGATTTAACACAGCGACCTCATGGTTCGGTATAGTGACGCCAACAAACTAAAGCAGTGAATGAGGATCGAATGAAAAACGCTCTACTAGTAATCTTGAGTGCGCTAGCGCTTTCAGCCTGTAGCGAAGTCGGCAGCAAAGCTTGGTGTGAAGATATGCGCGAAAAACCGAAAAGCGAGTGGAATACTCAAGACACGCTCGACTTCGCCAAACACTGCATTTTCAACAATGAAGTCGGCAGCAAATCTTGGTGCGAAGATATGGATGAGAAATCCAAAGGTGACTGGACAGCCAAAGAAGCAGGCTCTTACGCTAAATATTGTGTGCTGTGAGAAGGAAAGACCCCAGAGCACATTTGGCTCTGGGAGCAAAGTTTCACAATAATTTTTAGAAGTTAGAATATTTAATCACAGCCAAGTGCAGAATCAGTGTCACAAGCTAACTTTGTTGATAGATCACTAAGGCGATCGATATGTACAGTTTCACATTCGTAATTTGATTCTTTTTTGTTGTTTATATTAGCAACAATTATTCCACGTTTTTCCTGATTGCTCTCATAATTACTGAAAATAGTATATTTGTACTCTAAATTAATAAATGAAACATTGAAATAGTCGGTTTGAAACCTTGAGTAATGATTATATTTAAAGCCTAAAAATCCATCACCTTTTGACTCAAAGACAATCTCATTTTTCTTATCTTTTACTAAGGTGTAACTAAGTACACCTTGACTTTCCTCCAGAAAAACTGTTCCCTTTTTTGTATCACAAGAAAAATACAATTCATTTCCAAATGATGAACCACAATATAAAAATGACAACAGTGCAATAAATTTATAATAGGTCATTGTAATTTTTCTCCATTTTCAAATCATAACCTTTCTGTCTTGGACCATTATATCTTCTGGCGAATGAAAGCCAGTTTTTAGAGCGTATAGAACTAAGTAGAACCTTATCAGACTTAATGAAGTTAACAAATGATTTCAGTTGATTTTTCTCAGATTTACTTATGTCTAGAATAAAATCTTCTGGACTTGAATACCCTGCTTCTACATAATTCGATGCTAAGATCTGAAATTTACCCCAAGACACGGATTTTAATGCTGCTCTTTTATCGAGAGCATATGCCTTCATTAATTTAGAATACTGCGTTGATATAGTTCCGTAGCCACCAGCGATAGGATTCGATATGTCTTCATACATGTCATATTTTCCGTTTGTATATTTATGAAAATGATGTCTTTCAAACAATATAGCGGGAACATCATCATCACCTTGTCCAAAATTAAAATATGCACCATAAGAGCCTGTTTCAGTTTTTGCTACAGCTTTAATTGCAGCCACCTCACAATTTAACTCTCTTGCAGCTTCCTCATAATCAGACTCTTCAATTTCATCACCATTATAAAAATTGAGAAACTCTATTGGTGCTAATTCTCCATTAACCAAAGTCATAGGGAATCGGGGACTTTCATACACCCACCCATCCATCAAGGCTTCGTCTAGAGCCAGTAGTGTACCTTTGCCGACAATACCGTCAACGGGGCCAATGCTGTAAGACGGGTGTGTTTGGTGGCTTGGTTGATAGCTTTTCTGGAACTGCTCAATCGCGGTTTTAGTTTTGCTCCCAAAGTCACCATCAGCTCCTGCTTTCCCGAGATCAAACCCAAGTTTTATTAGCGCTTCTTGTAATAACTTAACCTCATCGCTGTGATTACCTTGACGATAAGCACTCGCTTGTCGCTTGGCGAGTTTCTCTAACTCATCGGATGGTTTGAGAAGATCGGATTTTAAAATTCGCTCCGGTGTTTTCTCTTCGGCCACAGGCTCATCATTTGCCGTGTTATTGGCTGAACTCGGCATCATAGTGGGGAGTGATGTCACATCAATAACACGCGCCGCGCCTGATTGCATTGAGGCAGCAATATCCGGCTGAACCAATTCTCCTACTGGTTTAGCTTGCGCTAACATTCTCGGTGCTGCCGCTAATTGCCCGCCATAAGCGCTACCGCTGCCTGCACTGCCGCCCGCGTTTAGGTTAATGGCAGGACCGACTAAGTGCACGCCACCTGCATCGACTTTTACAAAGCTGCCCCCTGCTTTTAGGGTTAACTCCGCTCCGGCTTCAACCACGATTTTTGCGCCGCTTTTGAGTGAAATCTCTTTGCCCGCCTCGACAGCAATGCGTTGCCCTACTTTGTGTTGTCGTGACGCGCCGACTTCATGGCTGCTATCGAGTGCGATTTTGCTACGGACTTCACCTTCAACCGTCAAATGTTGGTTGCGCTGAATGCGAGTAAAGCGATCATTGTCCACAGTGAGATGCTGATCGTGGCGAATCACTTCGGTGTGATCATGCTCAATCAACGCATCCCAATCTTTTTGCGCATGCAGCAAAATCTGTTCGCTGCCCGCTTGATCCTCAAAACTCAGTTCGTTGTAACCTTGCCCTTGATGAGTCTCAGTGCGCAGCACGGTTTTGGTTTTGTGATCAGGCAAGGCGTAAGGCGCGGTATTGGTCGCATGGTACGTACGACCCGTGATGATGGGTTGATCCGGGTCGCCATTGAGGAACGAAACAATCACTTCATGGCCAACTCGCGGAATCGCCATGCTACCGTATTGGCTACCCGCCCATTCTTGTGCCACTCGCACCCAGCAAGAGCTTTTTTCGTTGCTACTTGAATAGCGATCCCACGGGAAATGCACTTTCACACGACCAAAGTTATCGCAATAAATCTCTTCACCTTGTGGCCCAACCACGGTGGCGATCATGGGGCCATCCACTTGCGGCTTAGCACAAGGCCTTGCTCGCCAAGTGATGTGAGCAGGGATAAGTTTTAGCTGATTGCTATAAGTGGTGGCACCTGAACCGCCCTCTTCTTGTAACGCTTGTGGCTGCGTCCCTTGGTGATTGGCTTGTACCACGAGCCAATCTCGATTCATTGCGAGATCAAGGTGATCTTGCAAGTCAAAACGTACTCCAGCCAACAGCAAAGGTTCGCCACTCTTCGCATAAGCCAGCAAAGCATCGCGGCGTAAATACTCTAAGCGAATTTGGCTAAAGGCCTTGCCATTTGCATCGTCTTTGTAGCGTCCCGGAGCATCAAAATGCTCATAATTTGGCTGCTGATAAGCGATGTCTTTGCCCTGCGTGCGCTGAGTAAATCCGTAAGCAGGCTTTTTAAAGCTGTAATCCTTTAGCTCGGTATGGCTCACTTGTGCGGTGGTTTTGAATTGCAGATCGACCACATAAGGGAGATTGATCTCGCCACCCGCCAGCGCATTATAAGGTACTGGCTTGGCTAACTTCGGTTGGCTGTCCGAGCTATCGGTAAACAACAAGGTGTGTTTCTGCGCTTCATGTAGGTGACTGTATACCAAGCCTTCTTCGGCGGCGATACGGTGTAAAAACTGCAAATCCGTTTCACGATACTGTACACAAAACTCTCGCTGGGCACACTCACGCTTAAGGGCAAAGGCGTAATCTTCAATCCCCATCTCTTGCAGCAAAATAGAGATAATTTCCGGCACGCTTTGCTGCTGGAAAATACGGCTATTACTGCGTAAAGAAAGCCTTTCCAACGCAGGAACTAGCGTTAATGAATAGAAAGTATGTCGATGGCCGGTATCCCCTTTGCTGAATTGACGCACAATACCGTTTATTTGCTGCACCACTTGCCCGTCACGCAGAATGGTTAAATGCGCGGTTTGGTCGACAAATTGCTCAGCCGTGAGGTTACTTAGCGCACTGGCTAAATCAACCTGATAGCGAAAACCATAGCAGGGTTCACTGCTCCATACAGAATCAGACAAGGACTCTTGCCCTTCAAATCCGCGTACGACGAGGGATTCATCCTCAAGGCCATCCACCTTTAATTGAAACTGTAACCTTGCCATGCTGTTTTCCTTGTTCTTTTTTTCGACGATAGCACTCGATATGTGGCCATCTTAAGTTCGATGAAAATGGTTCGTTGAAAATGGTTCGTTGAAAATATTGTGTGGCAGTCAATGGCAAACTCAATGCCAGCTTTTTGTCTACTTTTCCCTATTTCGCACCAGGGTTAACGCTGATCACTGAGCAATCCCTTGCCCCAATCAAGCAAAAAACTGCCTATGAGCGAGTTTTTGCCCCACCTCTTCCTTCAGCCATCACTGCAACAAAGCCGCATCGCCGATACGCTGCTCAAGCTCGGCAATTTTCCAACTTAGGCTATCTAGCCTTTGTTTGAGGATCGCAAACTCTTTCTGGGCATTTGTGACATCGCCCTGTTCAAGGAGGCCTTGCACATAGTCAACTCGACCATAAATCGGTGATAGGCTGACCGCGAACTCTTCTAATGATTTGGTCTGCTTTTCTAATTCAGCCCATTTCCCCCGCTTAGCCAGTAACGAGATATTGGCCATTTTGGTGCGAATTTCGCTGAACTTAGCCACGAACAGCGCGGTTTGCTCCAACGCTTGTTGCTGCTGAAGGGCAAACTCTTGACTCAGTGCATTCACTTGCTCGTTTTCAGGATAAAGAGTGCGCAATAGATTCAGCTGAGTGATGGCATGTCGCTTAGGTTCACTAAACGAGATGGTTAAATTCTGCTGCAAAGTATCGCGATACAGCGGGATCAGATCATGTTGCCAACGCGCACGCTCACTTGTGGAAGAGTCGTTGAGCAGTGCTTGAGTTTGAGAGGCCTCATTCAACGTGGTGATGCGCTGTGGCGCGGCATAAGGCGTGGTATAAAACCAAGGCCCCCCCCAGTAGCCCCCCACTACTCCCAGTGCAACCCCAAGTACACCTAGAGTGAACAACGCGTAACCGCGCTGCCAAAACTTAAGCTTAGGTGGCTGAGCCTTCTCCTGCTTTTTCAATAAGCTGTGGTATTGGGTTTCAATTCTGTCTATGTGTTCAAACAGAGCAAACCCGACCCCTTCAAAGTCTACTTTGTATTCGGTTTGTTGTTGTTCAAACAGCTGATGTAACCGCTCGCAATGGCGCTCAGCCCGATACAGATCTCGCAGCGACTCATAAGTTGGTTTAAGTGCTTTCAGTTCCTGCACCACGCGTGCATTAACCCAATCAAGGATCTCCTTGCGTACTTTGGCGCTTTTCACATCACACTCACCTTGGTTGGCAAGGCTTGCACTCATCAGCTCCATGCCCGTGGCATACCCCGTCAGCCCCTGAGTTTTCAGGCAGGCTACCGCATAGTAACCACAGATTAGAAAATCCATTCCTTGGTTACAGGCCAGTTGTTCACAGTACTCTTTTACCACTTCCCAATCCGTGCCCCCAGCAATCGGATTGAAGCGGCGGTTTATCTCCTCACGAACCTTCGCATAGGGCTCTAATCCGCGAATCTCCTCAGAATCATTGGTTAATCGGTAGCAAACGTTATCAATAAAAATCACATTGGACATCACAACTTCGTCCTAAAAAGCCAGAGCGAAAAACTCGCTCTGGCAACTTATTAATAGAGTGTTTTAGATAGTTTGAACGACTTGAACAGGCGTTCGGTAAATGGGTTGGCATCGGCCTCTGCGTTAATGCGGTAGATCATCTCACCGCCATCGACGATAAATTTGAAATCAACCGACGTTTGACTCGCCGAAACCACATCACCTTGATCCAATAAGCGGAAGAATGCCCACGGTCCTTGGATTTGCAAACTGCGCGGTGACATATTGGTTTGGGTTGGAATCAAGGTCACCTTAGACACCACAGAATCACGCAGCGTGTTAGGCCAAATAAGCTCCACATTTTCACGCGGGCCATGGCTGTAAGCTAAGAACTGACCATCCACATTCAGCACACTACGACGCTTGTTGTTACTCAAACTGAGCGGCTCAACCGAGAAGCTGACATCCAAAATCCCTTTACGATTGAAGAAAGCCTCACGAATTTTCTGCGCTTGCTTGATCTGATCCAGCACTTCTTTACGAATGATCGACTGCGCTGAGTCATCCGACGCTACGCTGATGTTCTCATCAATAAACATCTTCAGTTGCTGATTGTAGAAGTTGTCTAACGTGCCATTCGGCGCAAAGAAGGCTTCAAAATCGGCCAAGGCCACATCTTTATTTGATGCGGGGTTGAATGGATAACGCCCAGCCAGCTTGCTTTGGAAGGTTTTATACACATCCTCCGTCCAGCGTACTTCCAGATGCTTAATCGCTTCTTGCTTGACCACATACCAGCTCTCATCTGCAAGCTTCGCCATCATGCTATCCAGCGGCTTCGGCAGTCCTGACGAGATTCGTTTTAAGGTATAGATAGGGTCAGCATTAACCAGCTTGACCCGCGCTTTGGTCGCATCGAGCGCAGCCATACCGACATCGGGAGCATCTTGAATCGATTTCAAGTAGCTTTTCAGCTCATCCACCGAAGCCAAGACTTCCGTCATGTACGCTGGTTTGCTGCCCACCGGTTTGAGCATACCGTTCAGATCAGCAAACGGAGTTTCAATCATCGAAGCCACTTTGTATTTCGGGCTTTTCAGCAGCTCTTTTAACGCCGATTCATCTTTAGGTAACGCACTGTACAGTTGGGTGTTGTCATCTAATGTGCGCAGTAGACGCTGCATCGGCTCAAGGTTACTGGTGATATTTTCCAAAACCATGACCGCATCATTGATGTCATTGAAATACTTCACATCAATTTCATTGAGTGCCGCGCGCCATGTGTTGGTGTAATCCGCCACATAAAGATCGCGGATTTTTTCGCGCAGTGCCTGCTTGTCTGCTTCACTAAACTGCGCCGTTTTGCTCTGTCCCAGAACCCAACTGTCAATCAGTGCCAACTCAGAGACCGATTCAGATTGCGGCATAAAGTAGTCATCAAAACCACGCTTGGTGAGCATTTGAGGAATAAACAGGCTGCTACTGTTAAGAACGCGCTCTTCAAACACCACATCGAACACCGGCCCAATCAAGCTGCGCAAGTTAACCGAAGGACCAAGCACCGTTTGTGCGCTCAACTTCAAGTTACGATAGACGCGCTGGTCGTTTGGCATTGAACCCAGTTCAACCTGAGCACGAGCAATCACTTTATCGTAAGGGCGCATCACCTGCTCCGCCCCTTTATCACCATTGAGACGCTCTGCAGTGAGATCAGTATGACGCATCGCGTAATCTAAGTGGCCGAGCAGCTCTTCCTGAATTTGACGCTGACCTGAGAAGGATTTTTGCCAATACTTCGCAAAATAATCCATCACATAGTCTTGGTAACGACCACTTTTATCGACCAGCATGCGATACACGCGCAGCACCGCTAATTTTTCTTCATCTGTCTCAGCTTGATTGAGCGCAACAATGGTGTCCGCCATCAACAGAGGTAAGAAGCGAGTTTCGAGTAAGTTTAAGTAGGTCTCTTCTACTTTCGGGCCAATGGTGTGCCCTTGGTAGAGACCAAAATCGGAGATGTACTGAGGTTTATCACGGAAGAAACCAAACTCCAGTGTCGCCTCACGGATCTTGTTCAACGGATCCAATACCTCTCTTTGTGAGGCCAGTGAACGGCTGGTCGGGAACTGCTCTTTATACTGATTCACTTTGGTTAATACAGTATCGGCGTGTTGCACGTTATTGAGGTAGTTACGATGCCAAGTACCTGCCAACAGCAAAGTCGCCACTGAGCATGCGACAAAAGAGAGCCCCATCAAACGGCGTTTGTTTTTTGCAACCCGGAAATTATCCGACGCTAAACCCGCTTCAGGATAGATGATGTGGGTAAACAGTTTTTGCGTGAAATAGACCGTGGAGTTTTTCGCGCGCTGCGCCGTATTAATCGCATGAGACAGACCATAACGACGGGAAGCCGCATCATCAAAAGCGTTGGTGGGTACACCTTGTTGGTAAACCGACGTGAAATAGGCACCACGCACCAGCGCTGACGTTGAGAATTGATCGCTCGCCAAAGCCTCTTGGAAAAACTGTTGCAAAATCTCTTTCAAACCTGAGAGTTGACGCGTGAAGCTGTAAATCGCGTTACGTTCTTCAAGCGTCATTGGCGCTGCGACCGCATGTGGCAGCATGCCATTAACTCGTGACACAAATTGGGTGTACTCGCTGGCAAACTCTTCCAACCAAGAATCTAGGTTATCTACCGAGTCCATTGAGAAGGTAAAACCCAACACCTCTTCGCGCTGACTTTTGGTGTAGTGCTTAAAGAAAGGCTCAAAACCGTGCAGTAAGTCGAGCTTAGTCAGTGCAATGTACACCGGCAGGCGAGTCGATAAGGTTTCCATCAACTCACGCAGACGAGTACGCAGCAAATTGGCATAAGCTTTACGCTCTGAGGCGGTGGCGGTAGCAAGATGCGCCACATCCAACGCCAACACGATGCCGTTCAGCGGGCGGCGGCTACGAGTGCGGTCGAGCCAATCGACAAAATGCAACCATAAACGGCGCTCTAACGCACCATCATTCTCTTCACTACGATTGCCTTGCGTTAACAGCTCACCATCAGGATCAATCAGGACAGATTCATCACCAATCCACCAATCAAACGAGTATGGGTTTTCGCTTTTTTGTCCCGAAGCTCGCATGACCGAAGAGAACACAAAGTTCTGACCAGAACGGTTGATCAGGCTGGTTTTACCCGCATTTTCTAAACCCAGAACCAAATACCAAGGTAGTGCATACAAGTAGTTGTGTTTATTTAGGCTCTGCTTCATGTTGAGCATCACCTGATTCAGTTCAACCTCTTGGCGCTGCTCATACACTTTGATCGGATCTTGGCGCAGTTGCTCTTCGCGCTTTTGTTCCGATTTGAAGGCTTGCAACTTACGCCACTGCCAAATGCCCCACACGGCTAAACAGCCGAGAGTAAACAGACTGCTTGCCACAACTCGAGCCATGATCGACTCCAGCGGTTTATAGCCAGCCACTTCCAACCAAGGGCCTGCCCACCAAATGGCAACGTTCAGCAAAATGAACGTAGTGAATAGCAAAATGGGAAGTGCTGCCACCACCGTGGGTTTAAGCCGCCTTACTATTCCAACAATGAATTTCCACATGAATTGTGTCCTTGTTTACTCTGACGTTGTATATCTTTGAATTTGTTCCACTAAACTCGGCTCCCACTCAGGAACAGACAGCGTCGTTACCTGATTGAGCAGAGTTTGATACTGTTCACCAGCCATCGCATCGAGATGATTTGCCCGCAGCAGATCCGCCGATAGCAATCGCCAGTAAAATTTGTCTCGCGGCTCCACCGCACTGACCAAGCCATCATTGAGCATGGAAAGTGCCACCGCGATTCCGCCTTCTTTGGCCAGTTGAAACGCCTCTTTACGCTTCTCTTGCCAATCTCCGCCGACCGATTGCCCCGCAGCACCTTGGCTCTGACCTACGCTCGCCAGCCACTCTTTGACCGAATCGCTGACAAACGGCTCTCCGCCTTTGAATTTGAGCTCAAGCAGCGAAGGCAAACGACGTAAAAACTGTTGTGTTTCTTCGGCAATCGCCTGACACCAATCACTTTTTCCCAGTTGCTGGGCAATGGTGTAACTCATCCACTGTCCTTCAAACCAATAAGGAGCCATGGTTAAGCTCTGTTCGACTTTGCGCCACAAGGCTAAATCGGGGTGACGGAGTTGATCTTGGTAATCCTTGACGCGATCCGCCTGCATTCCACGCAGCAGTGTTTCACCATCGGGTTTATGATCGGGCAATGAGGTAATGCTGCCCCACACCGCAAAGCGGCGCAGACGAATCGAAAGAGCGATACCAAACTCTTGTTCGGCAAGAAAATCGGCCACTTTGAGTAGGGTTTGTTTCGCTGCTTTGTCACTCGAATGATCCACCACCATGCTCGCCGCAGGAGAAGGCGTTGCAGCACTTGGTGTTTCACGCTCCGCGCTGCTTTGCGCCGTCACTTGCTGGCGCTGCTCTGCGCGTTTGATCTCCGCGGTAATTCGCACCACCACAGACTCCACCAACTCAGAAGAGAGCCCTTGTTTCTCAACGGCTTGTTGCCACTCTTCAACCGCCGCTTGCAGCGCTTGGCGATCCGCTTCATCCAGATGATGAAAATCGAACTTTTCGATCACCGTTGTAAAACGTTGCGCCATCTGGCTGAAAAATTTACGTCGCGGCAGATTGCCACGCGCGCCCGGCGCTGGGTAACTGTCGTTCCAATATTGATTGAGGAACTCACTCATCACCGCAAACGAGGTAATAAGGCGCGTCGGGGTAACTTGGTTATGCAGACACTGCAGCAGGTAAACCAAAAGCTTGATGTCTTTACTCTGTTCACCAAGCAGTTTGAGTGTGCTGTGCTCCACTTCATCCCACTGCACTGAAGCGTGAGATAGAGAACCCACTTTCATCATCTGATCTTCAATAAAATCAAACAGTGGGTGATCGACTAGCCGCTCTCCGACAGGATTGCTACTGCTGATCGGTTTGGCCACACACTGACGGTATTCAGTCATTTCCATACGGGCTCCTTACCAACCACAGCGTTCGCGCAAAGCATCAAGGGCTTGATTGACACCTCGAGTATCAAACTGCAACCCGTCAGCAAACGGCGCATTAGAGCGCAGCAACAGGCGAGGCTCACTGGCGGCCAATTTCATCATTTCGATCGCAGGCATGCCGCGAGCCGAGGAAAACAGTACGCCGTGATCGTCACTGCGCCAGAACTGTGTCTCTTGTCGGATAGAGACTTGAATCCGTGCATCAGCCACTTCTTTCGGTAAAGCCAGCTCAATGCGGCTCAGGTTATTAATGCAACTGAGCAAGAGCACTGGCGGAGATGTTTCCCCTGAGCTGCGATTTTGCGCAGGCAAAGCAATCCAAGCGCTGCTGCCCCGCCCTTCACCTTGCGTGCCTAATACCCAACCCGCTTCGGACTGCGACTCAGACAATGCCGCCATGGCGCGTTGCCACTCTGCGGGATAAGGATTGGACGGTGCGATAGCCACTTGCTCAAGGGGCGTGGCAAAGACACGGTCAAAACAGGCCAAACGCTCTAAACGCGCAGGTATCTCGCGGCACAGCTCAGCTTGCTCAACCTGTGATCCCGACGCTTGCGATGCCGCTAAAACATGCGCAAAGCCCGCGCAACCCAAGATCAAACTGGCCATTAAAACGGTAATTCTCATGGGGTTTTGATCTCCAATTTCAGGCACTTGTAGGCTAAGGTACGCTTAGGGATACCGAGACTTTTCGCCGCTTTCGCGCGATCGCCAGCAAAGCGGTTCAAACGCTCACTGATGATCAACGCTTCAAACTGACTGACCGCCTGTTTCAAATCATGGATAACCGCAAAATTCGGTTCTCCAGCCAACGCAACCGAGGGTTCAAGATCCACGTTCTCAGTTTCGACGGAAACGGCTACCGGCGTCGCCTCAGGCGCAAGACAGGGTAGGGTTTGTAAACGATGGGCAAAGCAACTAGCTTCCACCTGCGTACCATCTGCTGTTTGCGCGCAGCCAAACTCAATCAAATGTTTCAGCTCACGCACATTTCCCGGGAAGTCGTACTGCTTAAGGCAGTCGATGGCTCGATAGTTCAAACCACGAATGCGCGTGTTATGTTGCAAGTTGAACACGCGCACAAAGTGCTCACTGAGCAGCTCAATATCTTCCAAGCGTGCCGCCAGACGCGGCAAGGTGATCGGATACTGGAATAGACGGTAATAGAGATCTTGGCGAAATTCTTTTTTGCGTACTTGATCCAGCAGATTGACGTGTGTGGCCGATACCAGACGGAAATCGGAACTGAGCTCCTGCTTACCACCGAGCGGTCGGAAAGTACGCGATTCAAGCACACGCAATAATTTGGCTTGTAAGGTGAGCGGCATATCGCCGATCTCATCCAAAAATAGCGTGCCACCATTCGCTTGTGCGATAAGTCCCTGTTTATCGCTGTCCGCTCCAGAAAATGCCCCTTTGCAGTAACCAAACAGTTCACTTTCCAGTAGATGCTCAGGGATCGCCGCACAGTTGATCGCAACAAACGGCGCAGACTTACGTGACGAAAGTTCATGCACGGCCGCGGCGACTAACTCTTTACCCGTGCCAGTTTCACCTTGCACCATGACCGAGAGCTGAGAGTTGGCGGCAGAGACAATCTGCTCACGCAGCTTTTGCATCGCAGCGCTTTCACCAATCAAAGTACGCGATAATGCATTGGCCAGTGAGCGCTGCGCCGAGTCGCGTTCAATATCCGTCAGCGATTGTTTCAGCTCCAAGCGGCGCTGCTCTTCACGTTCCATATCGTTGAGCAGTGACCATTGCTGGGAAAAAACCTCGATAAACTTCAAAAAGTCCGCGTTTTCAAAAGCGCTCACGATACCGTGACTCTCGCCCATCAACAGCAAGATCGAGTGTACTTGGCGAGTATCCATCGGCAGGGGTTGGATCCATACCGAATCAAACATCCCCACACGAGAGGTTAACTGGCTAAAAATGCGATTGGATTGCCAAAATACCAACTCTTCCGCAGTCAAATGCATCGCATTCGATGACTGCAAAACATGGGCAAAAGGCACATCAAAATCCGTCACTGACCACGCGAACTGACGCTGTGGATCATGAGGCACAAGTAAACGCCCATCCGACGATGGCAACAACAAAAGGCTATCACTCAGATCTAAGCCTTGAGTCAGCAGATCAACAAATTGCAGCGCAAGCTGGTGGGACTTCCTTACTCCCACCAATTGGGTTGCAAACGCCAGCCATTGACTCATGGTTACGCTACCTCTCCGATAAATTCACCCGCTTCTGCCGCTAAACGAATGCGCTCAACGGGCGCTCTTTCGGCGAGTTTATTCAGCAGCGCCAATGAAACGGGCGGCAGCAATTGCCCTTCAATGATCGCCTCCAGCATACGCGCACCGTTTTCGCTGCGTGTCGCACGGCTTAAGATTTCGTCAATTAAGCTCTCTTCAATCACCACTTCTGCGTTGTAACGTGTCTTGAACAGTTTCTCGAGACGAGCCAGCTTGCCGCGAACAATCTGTGCCAACACTTCTTTACCCAGTGGTAAGTAAGGGATCACTTCCATACGCGCCAGCAGAGCAGGTTTAAAGAAAGCGGCCAATTCAGGGTAAAGCGCTTCATCAAGCTTGGCGGGCTCATCGGCATAATCGACTATGGTTTGGTAGCCTAAGTTCGATGTCAGGAAGAACACAATGTTTTGGCAGTCGATGACACGACCTTCACCATCGGCGATTTCGCCTTTATCAAAGCCTTGGTAGAAGATATTTAAAACTTCTGGATGGGCTTTTTCGACTTCATCAAGCAGAACCACCGAATAAGGCATCTTACGGATAGCCTCCGTCAGCACACCACCTTCACCGTAACCAACATAACCCGGAGGTGAACCAATCAGGCGGGAAACGGTGTGTTTCTCTTGGTATTCCGACATGTTGATGGTGGTGAGGAACTGTTTACCACCGTAAAGCTGCTCTGCTAGTTGCACTACCGTTTCGGTTTTACCTACACCGCTTGGCCCCACCAGCAGGAATGCCCCTTTCGGACGTCCCGGACGACGCAGATCGGCACGCGCTGTCAGTAAATGACGATGGATACGTTCGATGGCCGTTTCTTGGCCTTTGATCGCTTGGCCTAAAATCGAGGTCAAATGGGTGATTTTATGCAGCTCATCGGTGTTCATCTGATCAACAGGCACGCCCGTCCAATCGGCGATCACTTCAGCAATCTGATCCGCATCGACTTGCGGGTGCATCAAACGCTCAGCATGATCAATCGCATCGAGTGCTTGATACTGCTCTTGCAGCGCCGTACGCACCACCAATAAATGGTCGGGATCTTGCTCTTGCGCTTGGCTTAACTCCATCAGCTCAGCACGCAGTGCGATGATCGACTCCACCAAGCTTTTTTGCTGCTGCCAACTCTGTGTCAACGCGGCTTTTTCCGCTTCATCGGCCAACTCTTGATTACGCAGAACATCAAGGCGCTCGCTATCGACCTCTTGGCCAAGGAATTGCGCCCGCTCTAGCATATCAATTTCGAGTTGACGCTGATGGCACAAGGTTTCAAGTAGCGCTAAACGCTTAGGTGGCGTGGTCATATTGATCGCAATCCGCGCACAAGCGGTATCCAGCACATCAATCGCTTTATCGGGCAGTTGACGACCTGAGATGTAACGCGCTGACAGTTCAGCGGCAGCTTTTAGTGCATCATCAGTGATGAGTACGTTGTGTGCCTTTTCATAGACACTGTTAAGACCGCGCAGAATATCGACGGCTTGATCGATCGTTGGTTCATCGAGTTTGACCAGTTGGAAACGGCGCGTCAGCGCGGGATCTTTTTCAAAATACTTTTTGTACTCTTTCCACGTCGTCGCCGCCACTGTGCTTAACTCACCACGCGCCAGCGCAGGCTTGAGCAAGTTTGCCGCATCACTGCCCCCTTCTTGGTTACCAGAACCAATTAAGGTGTGCGCTTCATCGATGAATAAAATGATCGGTTTAGGCGATTGCTTAATCGCATCAATCACCCCTTTTAGGCGCTTTTCGAACTCGCCTTTCACCGATGCACCCGCTTGCAAGCGACCAAGATCCAACGAATAGAGTTCTACATTTTGCAGTTGGGTGGGCACTTTGCCAGCCACCACACGCAGCGCCAAACCTTCAATCATGGCACTTTTACCAACACCTGCTTCCCCCACCACAATCGGGTTGTTTTTGCGGCGACGGCACAGAATATCCACCATCAAGTTGAGTTCATTTTCACGGCTCAGGACAGGATCAAGCTCACCGTTACGGGCTTGCTCAGTCACATTCGTGCAAAAGCGTCCGAGTGGTGTTTCTGCGGCGGCTTGCAGTGGATTGGCCGCGTTTTTCTCTGTTTTAGCCACTGCGGTTTCTGCAGAATCACTTAAGATCATCGCAAAGTGTTTTTTGAGGTTTTCGCGGTTGATGCCTTCAAACAAGCTGATCAATTTGAACGACAGATAACGGTCTGCACGGGTGAGCGCGGCTAAGAAAATCGCCCCTGAACGCAGCTCAGCCTGCTCTAACTCGGTACTGGAAAGCAGCCAAGCTTCTTGCAGTAACTCGACCAGCAGTGGCGAAAACGCTGGATAGGTATCCAAGACCTGTTCACGGCTATAGGTTGAGGCGATGGCCTGTTTCACCTGATCGACTTCCAGCCCCGCTTGCTTGAGTACGAGACGCACATCAGAGAGGGGATTATCCAGTAACACATCCAGATAATGTTCTAGAGTGACTTCAGGGTGTTGGCGCTCAATACAGAGAGAGGCCGCTTGCTCCAGAGCCAATTTGCTTTGTGCATTCAGTTTTGCAATAAGAGTGGGTAATTCAATACGGATCACAACGTACCACCTAGCCTAATTATGTTTAAAGTATTTGATTGAGTTGATTGAGCACATCGCTGGATTTGCTATGCAGCACATAGCTGTAGCCGAGAAATAGACCTATCCAAAGCACGATAAAGCCAGCAAACACAGACCAAACAGGCATCTGTCTGCTTAGGGTGTATTTCGCACGCACCACATGATCGGTCGGACGGGTTAAGTCTTGTGGCTCGCTCTCTTCCAAGCTGCTCAGCAGTTGATGCAGGCGGCTGATCACTTTTTCGCGCTCAGCTTGTCCCCCTTCCATCACACGGTATTTGCCTTCAAAGCCCAAAATCAGGCAGTGATAAATAAAGGCCAATAGCGCTTGGTAACGGTGTGGTTCACCCTCAAGACGGCTCAAAATCGTAAACACTTTCTCGCCACCCCACGTTTCATTATGGAAGCGTGACAGCATGGAGTGCTCGGCCCATAAACTGGACGCGCCCCACTCGGTTCCCATCACGGATTCATCCAAAAAGGCGCACAAGATGTAGCGATAGGCCATCAAAATGGCGTGTTCGTAACCTTGCTCCGTCAACTCAATTTCAATCGCTTTGATCTCTTCAATCGTCTGACGGTATATCTGTTCAATGTTGTCGCATTCGGTGAGGGTGCGAACCCGCAGAGAAAGCCCAAACAAGGGTGTCGCGGCATCAATCAGCACATTCGGATTGTCCCCACGCAATTGGAACCAGTAGTCTTGGTCGTGGTTAATTTTTTCCACATCGTCGAACAACAAACTGGCTAATGGCGTCTCTTTTTTACTCTGTGACATGGTTAGCTCCTGATAGCCCAGAATTGCAGCTCAAGATCATCAAAAGCTGCAGCAACGTGGAACGCAAAACCGCTGGAATGAGTCAACATCGCCCATGCAGCGCTGGTTTTATCCAGTTGGTAGTAGGTGTAGCCAGCGTGGTAAGGCAATTGGCGCGGTGCGACGGGTAATGGCGTCAATGGAATACCCGGCAGTTGCAGTGAGATGAGTTCACGAATTTTCTCAACCGATGCCACTTTGGTTTGCTGAGTAAACAGACGACGTAGCTCATCCAACGGCATGCGAGCTTTAACCGCGATGATAAACTCTGCACTCTCCATCAGTTGCGGATCATGGATTGGCGCAACCATCAAACCGTACTTACGTTTATCCAGTTGGATAGAGACGGCGCGCGGCTCTAGCACCACGCTCAAGCTCTGACGCAAGCTGCGGATCAGCGGCTGGAAAGAGTGGCTGGGTGAATCATGGTTATAGCTTGGCAAACTGGGCGGCAGACGACTTTCGTCCGTAAAGGTAGCAAGCTCACCGCACACACACGAGAGACATTCAAACAGACGCTCTGGGTGTAAGCTGCGCAGCTCTGCCAAATGCTTCATTTGTGGTTGCAGACGGTTTAAAGCTTGCAGCAACATAAAGTCCGAAACATCAGCAACCCCACCTTGTGCTGGAGAGCTGATCCGCTGAGCAATATTTTTCGCTCGCTCACGCATCAGGCCTGACATCTCATTAATAAAGCGGTGCAGCGCAGAGATGCCCACAACATTCAAGTGACAAGGGATGAAATCCGGATCGAGCACCACGCTGCCATCAGGACGTTTTTCTAAAATACGGCCAATAGCAATTGAGGCATACGCACTGCGATCCTCTCGCTCAAGCATGAGTTGCAAACGCACAGGGGAAACATCAATCGTCGTGGTATCACCCTGCACGCTGTGGACATCACGGACTTCGAGACGACGGCTGACATAGCGCCCCGTACCACGCTCTTCTGGCCAGTTAATCTCCATCAGCGACTCACTACGTAGCGGTACGGCTAAGTAGACAATCTGGTTTGCCAATGACGCATCGGTCACTTCGAGCGCATCGGGAAGATGATCTTCTTGAGGAATACGAAAGGTGGTGCCATCGGGCATCACGCCGACCGCACGCTCAATCGCAATACGGCCAAACGAGAGGTATTCCGGGTTGAGCGACAACTCGGAAATCCCATACAAGTAACGGCTCACGGTGCTCAGGCGCTCGTCTAGGCAGTACTCCGTATATCTCTGCTGTTGCTGGAAATGTTGCGGCTTAATAAATAGCCCTTCATTCCAGATCACTCGGTTACGCGCAAACATCGTTTGTTATTCCACCCTATCCAATTTCACATCGTAGTCTTTAAACAGCATCAGCAAGTGATACTCTCGCCCTTTATTGATCACCTTGACCGCTTTCTTCCATTCGCTGAGTTCAGGCTCGGCAAAATGAGCCATCACGCCGATGTAGTTGGTCTCCTCATCGACTTCGAAAGCGTTGACGAATTTGAACTGCCCTGGAGTCAGTACATAGTCGTAGTTTTTAACAAAGTTACTGCGCAGCGCTTTTTTATAATCGGTTTTGATCTGGTCGTAGTCGGACGACATAAACATCGAGTCATCCTTTAGCTCAAACACTTGAATTTCTATCGGTGACGCTTCACCCCAGATGTTTGGGTTCACTCCTTCATCGCTGACCAAGCTAAAGGTCACCTTGGTTGGCTCTTGCTCAGGCTCATACTTATCAGACGAACTGCACGCGGTCAGCACCGTCAAGGCAAACAGCATCCACAGCACTTTGTTCACGGTTATAGCTCCAGTTGCTTCTCGCGAATTTTGCGATCGTAGGCTTGCTCAAAGATCTCCCAGAACAACTTCTCAAAGCCGCGTTGGCGGTTAGAGGTCAGCTCTTGGTAGTAGCTGCAGTACATATTCCACGCCCAAGCATCCGTTGAAGTTTGTGTGGTATCAGAATTGCGCTTGTAGTGGTGGAAACGGCGCAGCATCACCTGTGGTGAGAAAGCGTTGAGAATTTGGCTCAAGGCTTCTGAAGTGGCAAACTGCATCGCTTCATTATGATCGCGAACGGTTTTTAGGCTTTCAGCAATCGCCGCAGGGGCAGAAAGGTGCACAACGCTCTTATCAGCATCGTACAGAGTGCGGATCGTCTCTTCATAGGAGAGACCTAAACGCAGCGGGTTATCTTCAATGGGTTGCAGATTACGGTTCAAAGTACCGAAACGGCTTTCACTCACTTGTTGATGCAAATCGAGTAAACCGCGCACACAAGCTTGTAAAGACTCACCCAACTCTTGCGATAGAAGATGCATACGATTCATATCATTTTCATCGCTCAGGTCTACGCCGAGCCCTTCCAAGATCGGACCTGTGACCAAGTGGTTAGCTTGGCTGGTTGAGCTTGTGTGCATAGTGGAATACGCGCTCTTCTCCAACTGCGGCTGGAAACTTTTCGCGACTTCCTCTTCTAACAAATCCAGTACTTTTTCATCCATTGTGAAGCCCTCTGATACGTTGCTTTCGCTGGTTTTATATTGAGAAATTGTGGGGGTGGTAGAAGTCACGCTCGGTGCTTCTGTTTTGGTTTGCTTAGCAAAAGTGGCCTTCGCAAACCCAAGAATTTTCTTAAGGCGGATCGATGAAGTCATCTCATACTCACTGTCCGCTTGTGGCGTAAAATCGGCATTTTGCAGCACTAAGTTATCTTGTGGCACGAGGTTAGGTTGGGCGGATAACGGCTGCTCACTTTTCGGATCATCCAGTAAGGAGGTCGAACTGCCCGCCGCACCCATCAGGTTATCGAGCGCCTGTAATGGGTCTGTATTGGTTGGTAATTCGTTTTTTTCTGGTTCGATGTCGAGCGTCAGATCGGCCAGCAGATCCTCATCCTTAGAGGCAAACAGCGCATCTAAAGATCCATATTGTTCTTCCACTTCGATGGCGTTACCAAACAGCACTCGCAAACGGTAAGGCCCCACACTCACTTCATCTTTGTGGGTCAGGCGTGCCATTCGCCCAACACCCAGTGGCATGTCTGCCCCGTTGACATACGTGCTACCGCAGCTGTCTTTTAAACAATACGCCCCGTCCACCATCATCACTTCACAGTGCATGGGTTTTACACTGCCTTGCGCATCGACCAAACGCCACTGCGCATTCGGCGATGAGCCGATCACCCCACCTGACGAGGTCCACGTGTGCTGAGCGGACAAGCCAGACTCTAAGTGCTGAGCATTGGTGACTAATAGGGTCAACGAAGGTAATGTCTCTGAGTTCATGGTTATTGCCTTACTTGAATTAACACATGTTTATTGGCTGCATCTTGGCCAAGAAACGAAGTCCAGCCGAGGGCGATATTCTGTTTGGCATCCAGACAAAACAGCGGCGCTTCCCGTTCATCCATCGCCAGCTCGAGGTCATACGCCATCTGTTCGCGCAAAATAAACTCCACTAGCTTACAAAGCGGCTGATACTCTTTACCTGAAGGTAAAAAGTCGGCAAAACGGTTGCGAGATAACTGATTGATACAGATGATAAACTTTCCACTACAATCAATAACGGACTCGCCGATCACTGTATCCATCCCCAACCGAGCATTCTGCTTGCCCAGCGCCAGTTGCTGACTCGGATCAATCGATACCCGACGTCTAACCCACTGGCGAATAGATACATCCGGTAAGTCAAAACAGTGGGCAATAATGCCTGCCACGACTTGTGGTGAGCGGCTGCGCCCTGCCAAAGTGCCCGCGTACGCCAGCATTTTGCACCAGTTGATCGGCGTTTCGCCGCGCAGATCAGGGTCGCCCAATCCCACCAGCGCAAACAGTTGTGCAGAGAACACATCCTGCGCGCCGGACTGAAAACGTACGTAGTAACGGTATTTACGCCAAACGCGATAAACCAAATTAATCAATCTGTTATTGAAAAAATCGAGAAACGGCTGCTTATACCCCCCAGGCTCTTCCGTCACCAATTGCTCAAGGATGAACCCCGGCAGAGGTGACTGTGCACCGGAAAGGCCAAAAAAGTTGGTCAACATAACCCAACGCTCATCGTCACGCGCTTCAAGCGCCATCACATCACTGGGCGAAAATCCAAGGCTCGGGTTAGCACTGAACACCAAGCGGCAATCGCGCTCCCACTCTTCCGATTCGGGATTGATATCAGCCAGTTTTTGCAACAGCTCAACCAGTTGGTAGAAGTTGTATTCCCGTACATTGCCCGGCAAGCTCAACGGAGAGGCTTGCGCTGGATCTGAATTCAGATCAACGGCTGCATTCCGCTCTGTGTGCCCCATGAGTACTTCTCTTGATTGCTGATGTTAACCACGACTAATTCGTGAAATGAGTTGATGCTGGCGTAAAGTGCAAAGAAATGACTGAGTACCGTACCAAACAGGAACAAATCACCTTCTGAGCCAAATCCCGTTTGATCCACATACAAAGTCGATTGCAAACCACGCACTGGCAGACCACGTAGGATTTTATCAACCGGTTTAGATTCAATTTTAACTATGCCATCGAGGCGCATGCGGGCTACGCGCTCAGCTTGTCTATCCACCAAGGCGCGAAAATCATAGGCACGCAACACACAACCTAAGGCATCTTTTGATAGCAGTGATAAGTAGTTCAGCGATAGGTTCGAAATCAGCGTCCACAGCAAACTGCCATCGAGTACTGGGCGTAGTGACTGTGATGGCACAGTAATATTTTTAAATGTGGCAAAAGGTGGTGAGCTGTCGGTCGCCACACAAATATCCCCCACCCCAAGTTCCAATGGCAGCAAGCGATTGGTGCAGGTGAGTTTGATCGATACGGCTTCATCCACGCCCATTGATAAGGTTTCATCACCGCGCACAAAAGAGATAAATGAATCAAAACCATCCCCCCGGATGCTCTCTTTGACTCGTGTGCGATAGTAAAGCGCTTGACGATGACGAACCCGTTCCACTTCATGTTGGAAGCTTTCAAAAGAAGAGTAGATACGTTTCTCTCCGCGGATCCGTTTGCCTTCTGACTGGGTATCTTGCCAACCAACCACTTGATCCACGCTGAAAATTTCATAGTGGGCAGGATAGCGACTGGACGGGACGATTCGATACTCTGAACGACGCCCAGTCAAATCGATCGGATCGGCATCATGCTCAAACAGATTGATGACCGGTGTGCAATAGAGTTGAAAATTGTCCTGACGCACTCGCGTATCAGCAGGCAATGTTTTCGAAAAATGGATGCGTAAGGTGAAATCACCGCTGACCGCTTTCGGTAAAGCTTTGGCAAAACCTTTTACATCAAAGAAGTGAAAGGCTTCAGGAAACGACAGGTACTCTTGCAAAATACGATAACCGTCATAGACATTCTTTGGATAAGGCAGCAAAGCTTGGTCACTTGAGAAACCAACGGTTGAAAACGCATCAGCAGGCAGTGCGAACTCGACCCCCTGCACTTCAATGGTCATTTTTTGTAGATAATGGTGTAACCAAAGATAGAGAATCTGCGAGCTGTATTTATCACCACCTAAGTAAAAACGTACGGTATCGAGCTTAGCGTCGCCTACTGTCATATCGCCCAGCATGCGCAACGAGATCTGAATGGTCGTGGCTTCACGTGTGTGTTCGGCATGAACACCTTGACACTGCATCGGATACAGCGCGACATCACGGCAAGTGTTGAAATGACACGCCGTGCCAAAGACTGGCTTGCTATCCAATTGGGTATTACGTGGGATGACTTGCTTCTCGCTGACACTTTTGTCAGGTTCAAACGCCACCACACTCATGCTCGGGATAGGGCGCAGATAATTTGGCCACAGCATGTTAATGATGGAGTGAGTAAGTTCAGGGAACTCATCCTCCACCTTTTCGCGCAAACGCGCGGTAAGAAATGCAAAACCTTCCAAAAGACGCTCAACGTCAGGATCGGTCGTACGGCCATGAAGAAAACGCGAAAGCTGAGGGTGAATTTCGGTAAATTCTTTCCCCTGCTCTTTTAAAAAAGCGAGCTCTTCCCTGAAATACTTGTCTTGCGTCATAGAGGTTAAAACACTCGATATTTTCTGCTTTGATCCAATAACAGACTGAACTGGACTTTTTCGTGTAACGCTTCGCTATTGATGGTCGCGGTAATGTGGAACCTTAAAGTCAGCGGGTTAAAGCTATCTTGATCCGCTCTCACCAGAACGCGAGTTAAACGCGGCTCATAGCGCTCAAGGCACTGTTGAATCGCCAATTTAATTCGCACGGAGAGATCTAAGGTTTCCAGCGTTGCATCATTAAAATCCACCAACCCGAGATGAGGGGCACTTTGCGCTCCACCAATTCGAGTGTTCAGAATGTTAGAGACATTCCGTTTGATCGATTCGAGTACATCCCACGCGTCTGGCCCACGGGTCAGCGACATAGGTTTGGCGTTGGCTTCCAAACGTTCGAAAAAGCCAACACCAAATGCACTCTCTTCAGGTGCGATGTACGTCATAATCAGGCTTGATCAAGACGTCCAACTAATGACAACTCAAAGTTCGCACCCATGTACTTAAAGTGAGGACGAACCGAGAGTGACACCTGATACCAACCTGGATTGCCTTCCACATCCATCACTTCAATGCGCGCAGCACGAAGTGGACGGCGGCTACGTACGTCTGCGGGTGGGTTCTCTTGATCAGCAACGTATTGTTTGATCCATGAGTTCAGTTCACGCTCAAGATCTTGACGCTCTTTCCAAGCACCGATCTGCTCACGTTGTAGAACTTTCACATAATGCGCCAAACGGTTGATGATCATCATGTACGGCAATTGGGTACCCAACTTGTAGTTGGTTTCCGCTTCTTTGCCTTCTTTGGTATTTGGGAAAACCTTAGGTTTTTGAATTGAGTTTGCAGAGAAGAACGCTGCGTTATCACTGCCTTTACGCATGGTAAGTGCAATAAAACCTTCTTCCGCCAGTTCAAACTCTTTGCGGTCAGTGATCAGGACTTCGGTTGGGATCTTACTTTGCAATGCACCCATAGACTCAAAGACATGCACAGGCAAGTCTTCAACTGCCCCGCCGCTTTGTGGACCGATGATGTTTGGACACCAACGGTATTTAGCAAAGCTATCCGTCAAACGAGTTGCGAAGGCAAATGCCGTGTTACCCCACAGGTAGTGCTCGTGCGATGCACTGACGTTTTCCGCATAGTTGAACGACTTCACTGGATTTTCGATAGGATCGTAAGGCACACGCAGAAGGAAACGAGGCGCTGTTAAACCAAGATAACGAGCATCTTCTGATTCACGCAGAGCACGCCATTTGGCGTATTTAGGGCTTTCAAAAGTAGACTTGAGATCTTTAATATTAGGCAGTTCTTCAAAGGAATCGATGCCAAAGAACTCAGGTCCTACGCTTGAAATGAAAGGAGCATGCGCCATGGCACCTAGTGCGCCCATGTATTGCAGCAACTTCATATCTGGGGTTGAAGGGGTAAACGCATAGTTACCAATGATCGCGCCAACAGGTTCACCACCAAATTGACCATAGCCCGCAGAATAAACGTGTTTGTAAAGACCGGACTGAGCCGTTTCTGGAGCAAACTCGAAATCTTCCAACAGTTCGTCTTTGGTTACGTGAAGGATTTCGACTTTGTTATTTTCACGAAAATCAGTGCGATCCACGAACAGCTTCAAACCACACCACGCCGATTCCATTGCTTGGAATTGCGAGTTGTGCAGGATTTCATCCATCTGTGCGCTGATTTTTTTATCCAGTTCAACCAACATTTGGTCAACCAGAGATTTGTTGACAGGTTCAGCAGAGTGCTGTGAACCCATGAGGTTTTCGATAAACGCTGCAACACCTTTTTTCGCGATGTCATAACCCTCTTCGCTTGGTGCGATGCGGGTTTGCGCCATAATTTCATCAAGAAGGCTGCCTTGATCAAGTTGCGGTCTTTCCAATACCTTTTCAGTAGTAGACATCATTAGATTCCTAAAGAGTAATGAATTGATAACGTTTGCTTACGCTTGTGGCTCTTCTTGACCACTGAGCAGATTCAGTTCTGCCAACAGTTTTTCTCTCGACTCTTCTGAGTTGAGTAATGACTGTAAACGCTCACGAAATGCAGGAATGTTGCCTAGAGGCCCTTTAAGGGCGACTAACGCTTCACGCAACTCAATCAATTTTTTCAGTTCAGGAACTTGCGATGCCACAGCATCAGGAGCGAAATCGGCTAAAGATTTGAAATTGAGTTCAACAGGAAACTCGGCATTCTCATCGTCAGTCAGCTTGTTTTTCACCGTTGCGGTGATTTTCAGCTCGCTCTCGCGCATTACGGCTTCAAAGTTGTTCTTATCTACCGTTACTGTTGCACGTTCTTCCAATGGGGTTTGCTCCGCATGCCCTTTGAAATCACCTACAATCAGCGTTTTGAGCGGTAGCTCAACCTCAGCCTGTGCATCTCCCGTCGCAGGAATATACTTGATATTAATCCGCTCTTTGGGAGCTACACTTCCTTCTTTAGACATATTACGTCTCCAATACCTATGCCAAACGTTGTCAATGAAACCGTTGATTGAAATACGTTCAATCAACCCAGAATCTTGAACTTCTCCTTAGTGAGAACTAAAGATCGCTCATTTCAAAATATGAAATAGAGCCAATCACTTCCGTAACACTGCAAGATAAAAAATCTCGCACTAAGCCATGCGTTTACAGAGTGTTGTTGTATTTTGATGTATTGATGAATATATGGGCTTATTATATAAACTTGTCATTAGCATCTTTTTATTACTAATGGCGAGTCATCTAATCTAAATATCGTTTACTACGATCTAATACCCAACAAATATGAGATGGCATTCTATTCATGGAGATAAAAAAGTAATCGAAAAAAAAACCAAAGCGTGATCTTTTACCCAAAAATATATTCAACAACCATACTTAAATAATATTTAACAAGGAACTAATTATCCCAATAGGTATCATGGTTGAAAAAAGGCTGATAGTTTTCGAGTTGAAGATCTATTTTCTTTGCAATTTCTTTTTCATGCTCATTTAATTGCATTGAAATATCAAGCAGTTGCTTCTGGCTATTTTGATAAATATGACTCAACCGATCAGTGCCGGCAACGTCTAAATATCGATTGAAGTAAGCTTTGGCTTGCTTGAGATCTGGCTCGATAAAGCGGTAAAGCTCACTTTGCCCACTGAGAATGCCCCCCATAGCCACCAAAGAGGTGAGATCGCCACGCTGTACGGCTTGCTGACGCCAATAATAGGCATCTTGGTATTTCCCTTTATTTTCAAGAAGTTGAATATAGTTTCTTATCGCAGGGATATAGCCCGTTTCCGCCGCTTTCAGATACGTTTTTCGGGCTTCGGTTGATCGGCTACCAGGCATGGGATAACTGCCCTCTCCTTGCTCAATCTGTTGCGCCATAAGCATCAAAGCTGCAGGGTGTTCAAATTCAACTGCAATCGTTAAATAATGCAGGGCAAGCTTGGAGTTCTCCTTTTGATGGTACAGCGCGAGCTCATAAGCGGCCTGACTCGGTTCACGAGAGCCTAATTCAATCAAAGTATCGTAATAAGTTTGTTGCCATAAACTGCGTTCTGCAGCTCTGAGCCACTCACCGTTTTGATACAACACTCGCATCGCTTGACGGCTTCCACCTTGGGCAGCGAGCAACAAATAGTGCTGACTTTCAGGGGGAGTTCGAATGGTAGTACGATAGTTTGCTACTTCCATTGCATATAGATAAGCCGCATTAGGCTCACCAAGGTCTGCCGCGTATTTCAAGTATTCGCGAGCCGCTAAATTCTTAAATTGCGCACGCAGCAAACGACCATTTTCGTAGGCTTGCTGAGCACTCAACTGCCGCATATCGTAGTTTATTTCTTCGCTAATACTACGCCCTGCAAACAGAAGAGTTACTATAAAAATTAGGGCTTTAACCGATATTGACACTGCTTGCTCCCTGTAATACGCCACCACAATCGACCGCATCTCCAGCCCTTGCGGCGGGTTTACCATCAATCATCACCGTGCCTGAGCCTGCGGCAATCGCACGGCCATGGGGAGGATGCTTTGGTTTGTCATGAGGAGCTAAAGGATCACCAATCCGAGCCGCTGGAATCCCATCATAACGCACAGTTGATGAGCCTGCGGTCACTGGCGTTGGCGGGAAGCCATCATGATCTGTACCTAAATGCCCTACTACGATTCCGTTGCCCATATTCTGTCCTCACCTGTTAGTGGAATAAGTGAAAGCAATTAACGTTCCAGGCGTTTTAGTCAATTTTTTGCTTATTAACCGCACATTCGAGCAATTTATTGCCCAGAAAAAGCCAATATTCACAATAGCGGGCAATAAATTGCCTAAGCCTATGCGTGTCAAAACAATGTCAATAAAATTGAAATTAATATCAAGATGCGATACTTGTCCATTAAATACGTGATTATTAATTACGAACCGTAATTTAAAATCAAATATGTCTCTATTTTGAGATTCTAGACTAATTAAACCCTAATAATTAAATATGCATTATTGGTTTATTTTGGATAATATCTCAATATTGAGATTGGCGAGGTTCAGAATGAATTTGTTGAACTTATATTTAATGCCAAGCATTGAAATAAGTTTGATATGTTAATTATCAATTAATGTAATTTACTACTAATGGCTTATGTCCCAATGACTGACGTAACAGGCAGGAGACACGTATGTGAATAACATTTTTAAATAACTGACATACAGGGTTCTTTTAATAACCCAAAAGTGTGCTGACCCAAACTCTACCTGACAAGTTTCCCACAAGCAGGTAAGATGCGTCTTTGCTTTACCCACTCTGTCATTTGTATGTCTGCACTGCCCGATTGCTTCACTCGTTTTACTTCTGTCATCGCCCATATCGCGCTACCCGAGCGCTTTACTTATCCATTTTGTTATCAGCCACACCCACTGTCTGAAATCGCAGCCGATGAGCTGCAGCAACATTTGCTCACTCAAACCGATTGGTATCACCCTTTTGGTTTAACGGAAACCGATCCACAGGCTCACGGCAAAATGTTTGGGGTACTGGTTGTGCAGCACCGCTCTGGAACCTTGGGTTATTTGGCGGCGTTCTCTGGTCAACTGGCTGAACAAAATCGGTTGCCGGGATTTGTTCCTCCTGTGTTTGATCGCTTTGCTGATGCGTCTTTTTTCAGAGTGGATGGCGATCAGATTGCGGTCATTAACCAACAAGTGCGAGAGCAAGAAACTGATCCGGAGCTTGCGGAACTCGCTAGTGCCCTTAAGCAATCTCAGTTACAAGCCGAGCATGAGCTGAGCCAGCGGCGTACATTGCACAGCAAGCTGCGTCACTTTAGAAAACAGCAGCGCTTACAAGCAGAAGAGTTACCAGAAAAAGAAAAACACACTCTGTTGGCCCGCTTGGCGGAAGAAAGTGTGCAACAAAAGCGTCAGTTACAGTGCCTCAAACAAGAGTGGGAACAGCGTATTGCGGCTTTACAGCATAGGTTAGATCATAAACTCATGCGCATTGAGCAACTGAAACAGCAACGTAAACAGCGCTCTGCGGCGCTGCAGAAAAAACTGTTCTCCGCCTATCGTTTTGCTAATATCCGTGGCGTTGAAAAGGATTTGGTTGAGCTATTTTCCGTGACCAAAAATCCGCTCCCACCCGCAGGTTCAGGCGAGTGCGCGGCTCCAAAACTATTACACTATGCGTTCCAACATCAGCTGCGACCCATTGCATTGGCAGAGTTCTGGTGGGGGCGTTCCCCCAAATCGGAAATTCGTCAGCATAAGAAGTTCTATCCTGCTTGTCAGAGCAAATGCCAACCGATTTTGGCGCACATGCTAGAAGGGATGACGCTGGAAGACAATCCACTACTCAGCAATCCGGCGCAAGGTCAAGACATCACCATTGTGTATCAAGATGACGCCATCGTGGTGGTCAATAAGCCTGCTGAATTTCTCTCTGTCCCCGGTGTGCATGTGCATGATTCTGTATTGACGCGCTTAAAGGCTCAATTTACCCAAGCAGAAGGGGTATTTGCCCTACATCGTCTCGATATGTCTACTTCTGGACTTTTGGTGTTTGCGCTGACGCGACGTGCTAACAAACAGTTGCAAAAGCAGTTTATTTCTCGAGCCGTCCAAAAGCGCTATGTCGCACTTATCGAAGGAAAATTGAGCGAAACACAAGGAGAGATCCAGTTGCCTTTGTGTGGCGATCTGGATGATAGACCAAGACAAAAAGTGTGTTGGCAGCAAGGTAAGCCTGCACTCACTCGTTGGGAAACCGTGCAAGTGGAGCAAAACCGAACTCGTGTTTACCTCTACCCACATACAGGACGTACCCATCAATTGCGGGTACATTGCGCCCATCACCTTGGCTTAAATGCGCCGATTGTCGGTGACGATTTATATGGCTTGCAAGACAAACGTTTGTTTTTGCATGCCGAACAACTGAGTTTTGCTCATCCCTACACTAAGCAGCCCATGACTTTCCAAGTCGATGCGGATTTTTAACCGAAAAAGAAAAGGGGCTCAACTTGAGCCCCTAACCATTCTTAAGCCACTTCGGTCGTGGTTGGTTTTAACAGCACACTGATGTCTGGCTCCTTCTGTACCGCAGGGACATGTCCTTCTTCCATCGCACTTAAGTAACAACCACTTAGTTTGATGGCTAAGTACATATCGGCACGCAGGACGATTCCACCTTCTGCAGTATTGATCCCAGTAAGGTCACACCAATGGCGTAAACTGCGTTTGCGTCCCGCCAGAATGAGGCGGATACCGCGTTTTTTCAGGATGCCATGTAAGTCAGCTAGCATCGCCATCACACTCAGATCTAAGTGGGTAAAACTGGCCACGGCATCAATGATCACACAACCCACTTGGGTGCCTTCACGCTCCGTCTGATCGAGAATACGCCGCTTAAAATAAGGCGCGTTAAAATAGGTCAGCGGAGAATTGAAACGGAAAATCACCATGCCGGGGATCGGTTTTGCTTTCTCTGAACCATCGAGTGTGCGCAGCGTTCCTTCCTCATCCAATCCCATCATTTGATCGGTGGGGCGCATCACCAACTTGAGAAATTGGAATAAACCAAGCAGTACCGCCAAGGTGATCCCAGGGATCACCCCAATCACTAACACTGCGATAAAGGTGATGAGTGCGAGGTAAAACGCATCTTTATCACGCTTTCTTAAATTCCAAACGCCTTTTAAATCGAGCAAAGACAATGAGGCGATGATCAGCACCACGCCCAAAGCCGCGACAGGGATAAATTGCAAAGGCTGATAAGCAAAAACCGCCACCAGCGCAATAAACAAGGCTGCGATGACCGAAACCAGTTGCGATTTACCACCATTGGCGTCATTGACTGCGGTACGGGAATCGGCACCACTGATCGCAAAGCCTTGCGAAAAGGCTGCTGCGACATTCGCGACACCAAGCGCTCGGAACTCTTTATCCGCATCAATATCGTAGCCATTTTTAGCCGCAAAGCTGCGAGCGGTGAGCATCATACTCACAAAGCTCACCATCGCTAAGTTGAGCGCAGGCATAACGAGTTCACGGCTGATCCCTAAATCAAAAGCCGGAGCTTGGAACTCAGGTAAACCGCCTTGGATAACCCCCACCACTTGTACACCCACGCTTTCAAGATTCAGTGCCCACACCAGCAAGGCCGCGACCATGATTGCAAACATCGCCGCAGGCCATCTCGGCTGCCAGCGCTTGATCACTAAGTAAATCGCTAAAGTGAGCGCACTCAAACCCAAGGTTTGCCAATGCAAGGAGTACAGCAGCTCTGGCGCTTCAACAATCCGCTCGAGCAGATAACGTTTTTCATACTTGAGTCCCAATACTTTGGCAAACTGACCAACAATAATCGTCAGCGCCACACCGTTGAGCAGGCCTAATAAAATCGGCCGCGAAAGAAAATCGGCAAAAATACCCAGTTTGAGTCGGCTCGCCAGTAAGCACCATAAACCAGTCATGGCGGTCATGGTCATCACCAACTGCCAATGTTTGGTGGTATCACCCGCTGCCAGCGGGGTCACCACGGCCGCAATCACCGCACAAGTGGCGGCATCTGGCCCCACAATCAATTGGCGTGAGGTACCCATCAGCGCATACACCAGCATAGGCAGAACACACGAATAGAGCCCGACAATAGCAGGCACACCGGTTAACTGCGCATAAGCGATCGCGACAGGCAGCGCTACAGCAACAACAGAAAAGGCCGCTCGCACATCATCGGTTAACCATCCCCGTTCGTAATCTTTAAATTGGTAGAGTCCGGGGAACCACTGCCTTATCCACACTGCTTTCACTTCATTCACCTGCTGACACTAAATTGTCATTGTTTTGCAACAGAGTTTAGCGGAAATTGCCGCAACACTCTCGCTAATTTGCTGATCTAAAATGCACTTATGCGCAGATCCAACCACTGTAGTTTCAAGTTTGGGTTCTCTTGCATCAAGAAAGTATGGAACAATAGCCGCTCACTTTTCTGTGGTAGGTGGGAACGATGACATTTCAAGCCGCTATTTTTGATATGGATGGTCTATTGCTCGATACAGAGCGTGTCTGTATGCGAGTGTTTCAAGAGGCGTGCGCCGCTTGCGGATTGCCTTTTCAGCAAGAGGTGTATCTCTCGGTGATAGGCTGTAATGCCAAAACCATTAATGGCATTTTGAGCCAAGCTTATGGTGAAGAGTTACCAAGGTTGCATAACGAGTGGCGGCAGCGTTATAACGCGGTTGTGTTGCATGAAGCCATTCCACATAAAGATGGGGTGATCGCACTACTGGAATGGCTGAAAGCCCGTTCAATTCCAATGGCGGTGGCGACCTCTACCCAAAAAGAAGTGGCGCTCATCAAGTTGCAATTGGCTGGTTTAGATCACTATTTTGCGAATATCACCACGGGCTGTGAAGTGACTCAAGGTAAACCTCATCCCGAGATCTATTTACTCGCGGCAGAGCGCTTAGGTGTCGAACCTCAGCAATGCCTTGCGTTTGAAGACTCGAATAATGGCATCAAAGCCGCTATGGCAGCGCAAATGCAGGCCTTCCAAATCCCTGATTTAGTCAAACCGAGTCTCGAGGTGATCGCTCTTGGTCATCCTATTTGCACGAGCCTAAATGATGTGATCGACCTGTTATAAGTCTCAACCTGCAAAGCAATGCATTGCTTTGCATTACATTGTGTTACATAGTTTGGACTAATCTGCCACGCTGAAGCACCATAATGGCTAAGGAAACGGCTGTGATTTCAAAAGTACCGAAAAGAATCGCGTTTGCCATTCTACTCTCGCCACTGATTATTTTCCTACTGACTCAGAAACTCTGGGCTTCCCTTGTCGCACAACACTTACTTAATCAAAAATTTACTCAAATTAATCAGTACCTCGAACAACGCAGTGTTGCTTTAGACAGCATGATCACGCAACAAGTACAATTGCTGACGTTTACCTGTAATAGCGATGATCTAAAGCTGATCCGTGACCCACAGTTTTATAACCGATTTGTTCGTTTAATTGGCATTGAAAAAGCACAAGGCGATGGTTGTTCTACCATAGGTTATTCCATTGAGCTCGGATCGAATTCATCCACATCTGAGCCGATGGGTTTCACTCTATCAGCAACACCCAAAACCCAAACCGCCTCACGAGAATTGTTGATCCAGTATAGCGAGCCAAGAGGTCGCGTATTTTGGGTAGTGGATGGCAGTTGGGCACAAGAGCTGCTTCGCGAACCTTGCTCTGACTGCTTTTATCTAAAGTTTCATTTCTTAGATCCAGCCCTCAGAGAACTCGACATTCGGCGTGGTCAGCCCGAGATACTTGAGCAAGCGGCAGGAATTTCTGTACATCGAGTAACTGGGGCTGCACCGTTTCACAGTGAACAAACCTTATCTGCTGGTGACGCATTACGCCACTATGTTCGCCAACATGCGCTCATTTGGGGAGTACCGATCACGCTGCTACTTGGCCTTCTTTTGACTTGCGGCTATCTGGTGTTACGTAACTATCGTAATTCCATTGAAGGGCTGATCGAGAAGGGGTTGCGCGATGAAGAATTTATTCCCTATTACCAACCCATTGTTGACTCACGAACCTGCAAAGTGGTCGGCTATGAAGTGTTGTTACGCTGGCAAAAAGGCCATCAATTGGTTCCACCTGGGTTATTTATTGCTGCCGCAGAAAGCTCAGGTTTGGTAGTAAAAATTACTAATCAACTCATGCATCAGGTCTATAGAGACCTCGCCCAGCTTCCTAATTCACACTGGGTTAGCATCAATGTTGTAGCAGAGCATCTCGAACAACATCATCTCTCTCATTTACTTCAAGAGCTGCAATGGCCATACCACGAACGCCTGAAGTTCGAACTGACCGAACGTGTCCCGATCAAAGCCATGACTCAAGCGCAAGAAGAAGTGTTTTACCTCTTGAAAAAAGGGTATCAGTTTAAAATTGATGATTTTGGTACTGGCTACGGTGGCTTTGCATATATTCAAAACTTGCAAATCAGTAGTATCAAAATCGACAAAATGTTCGTCGATACCATAGATACCAGCGACGTAAAAATCAGTGTTTTAGATTCGATTATCGCCTCCGCCAAGCATGGCAATATCGAAGTGATCGCCGAAGGTGTAGAAGGCCAACATCAAGTTGATTACCTCGCGGAGCGTGGCGTTTATTGGATTCAGGGCTATTTTTACGCCAAACCCATGCCACTGGCTGAAGCCTTGGCTTTTGAAGCCCCAGAGAAACGTTGCTATGAGAGTAATGCCCAAACAGTTTGACCTTGTAGCGAGATAAGATAAAACAAACCATCAATAGTTATAGAATGGAGTCGTTAATATGCAGAAAAATTGGCTTAAAGCTGTTTTAGCCTTGTTCACCGCGGGAGTTGGTGTCGGCGCACAAGCTTCCGAACGCGCGGATATCGCATGGCAAATGATACGGGAAGGCGCGTTATTAGTTGACGTCCGCACAACTGAAGAATATGCCCAAGGCCATCTAGACAATGCTTTAAACTGGCCACTCAGCGAGGTAGAAACTGCGTTTCAATCCATCGCTAAAGATCGACCGATTGTAGTTTATTGTCGCAGCGGCAATCGTTCAGGGATGGCTCAAAAACACTTAATAGGCCAAGGTTACACACAAGTACACAATGGCGGTGGCTATGAAGAAATACGCCAAGCAGCGAAGAAATAACGTCGCCACTTAGCATAAAAGTGAATACCTTAACGTTAGAGAGCAACCGTTAAGCGTTGGCCTTTGGCACTGCTTTCTAAAGCTAACTCAATCAGTTGGATCGATTGCAGTGCCGATTCTGCACTCACTGGGTTGGCCTTGCCATGACGAATCGCCAACGCAACTTGTTGAAAGTAGTGTTGATATCCACCTTGCTCAGTCGGAATAATCTCGCTTCCCTCAGCGTGATAGAAAACCCCAAACTGCTCTGACGTTTCTTGCGCCCATTCGGGAGTACAAGGCACAACACCCGTTTTCAAACGATCTTCCTGCGGATCTAATCCGTATTTCAAGAACTTACCTAAGCTACCGAGCACTTGATAACGCACGTTTGGTTCCGGGCTATACAAGTTCGCGTGCAAGCGCACCACATGCTGTGGGTAATACAATTGCAGATCAAAATAATCAATCGTGCTCGCCTCTGGCCTCATGATTCGGCAATCCGCCGATAACGACTGCGGAAGACCAAACAACGCTAAAGCTTGATCAAGTAGGTGTGGCGCTAAATCGAACAAAATGCCGCCGCCTTCTTGGGCTTGCTCACGCCAACGTTGACGAACGATGGGGCGATAACGATCAAAATGCGATTCAAACACCTTCACTTCACCTAGTCGACCTTGTTCAATCAGCTTTTTGACTGTCAGAAAATCCCCGTCCCAACGACGATTGTGGAACACACTCAATACCAGGTTTTTCTGTTGTGCTAATTCGATGAGGGTTTTACCTTGCTCAATGCGCGTAACAAAAGGCTTTTCCACAATCACGTGTTTGCCCTGTTCTAACGCCAGTTTAGCGAGAGAAAAATGCACATCATTTGGCGCGGTGATAATCACCAAGTCGACATCACTTTCTGTGATGAGCCGCTGCGCCGAATCAAAGTAGGCGATCTGTGGCCAATCTGCTTGTACCACTTGCTGCTGGCTAGAGCTGATCGCGCTTAAGGTGAGCGATTCTAACGTGTCAATAAACGGCAAATGAAACGTTTTCGCAGAGTATCCATAACCGATAACGCCAACCTTAAGTGGGGTATTGGGCATAGCAAGTCGCCTCCAATGGCTTCGCGGCGATTAGGCCGCTGAAATATAGTGTCGTGGTGAACGCTTTTGATGACGCAGCTCTTGGATAAGCGCATCCACATCCAATTCGATGTTAAAGCGCCGTTTGAGATTGGCCAAAAAGATCGGATCTTCACACATGGCTTTTTCCGGTTGATCGCTGATTTTCGCCACAGGGCGACCTTGACACTCCGCAAGCTTAATCACAATCGAGAGTGGGCGATACTCAACCCCCGCCGCATTACGCCAATTCGCTAAATCATTGGTTAAAAAGGTGCCGATCCCGAAAGAAATCTTCACTCGCCCAGCAAAATATTCACACAGATCCAGTGCCTGATCGAAATCCAAACCATCCGAGAAAATGAAAAGCTTGGTGGTGGGATCAATCCCCAACTGCTGGTAGTGGGCAATCATTTTATCCCCCCAACGGAATGGGCAGCCCGAATCATGGCGCACACCATCATAAGCGTTTGCCAAATGACGGTTGAAATCATTCAAGAAGGCATCGATGGTTAAAGTATCGGTCGGGGCAATGGCGAGCATGCCATCAAACGCCGTCAACCAGCGCTCTAACGCCACTTGTTGTGAATCGCGCTCATTAACCAAAGCTTGATGCCCCATAAACCATTCATGGGCTATGGTACCAATCGGCTTTAAATCAAATTCGCGAGCGAAATGATAGTTGCTGGTACCCAGCACCCATTGTGGGATCTCTTGCTTAAGGCAAGCCAACACATCACGCTGCACTTGGCTAGAAAAGCGGCGACGGGTCCCCATTTCGGTCAAAGAAAAGTTGTTGATCCCACGACGCTCAATCTCCGCTTTTAATTGTTCAAGCTTGGTTTTGAGCACCTTCAGTGGTAAATCAGCAGGTACCTCAGCCCAACGCTGACGACTGCGTACTTCAGATACGATCGCCATGACTAAGGTTTCATACAAAATCGTGTCACGCCAACTGCCACGAATACTGATCCGCAGTTGCTGTTTTCCACCTTGTTTGACAATCCCCATTTCTACTTGCTCTTCAGGCACAAAATGGAAATAACGCAACGATTGCAAGAAGGTCGCCTTGAGATGCGGCGCATGCTGAGTCAAATAATGAATATCGGCATCCGAAAAGCGCAATCTGCCAAGATGAGCGATCTCTTGACGTATTTCATCAAGAAGTCCGCTGGCATCCTCTTCACTGCGGACTATCAATTCATAGCGCACCGACACATCCGGATAAAAATGGTGTATCGCTTGCATCATATTGATTTTATAAGCATCAAGATCGAGCAAGCTACGAACGATGTGGGGAGAAAACAGGCGTGGATTCATGATTGCCGTCCTTCAGTTCACTTCGGATGTTAGTAACATTTTGTTGCTAACTTTTGCAGGCACGATAATGGAGCCCTCTATGTTTGTCAACTTTTGTGACAAACCCACAATAAAGAGCAGGAATCCTCGGTTAAAGCACCATCAACGTGCTGCCAATACTCTTTCTATTGTGTTCAGCCTGCAATAAACTGCCCAACATTCAGTTAGTCACATTTCGTTATTTACATTTGACCCTTACCATTCAGTTACCTAGAATAGCCGCATCCCAATGTAGGAAGCTTGTATGATTGTCACCATTGATATGATCTGTTTGCGCCTTGCCCCCAAGGGCATTGAGACGTTATTAGTCAAACGCAGCAATCCGAACCGCCCTGATTGCGGTCTTTGGGCAATTCCCGGCGGCTGGGTGTTTGATGAAGATCTCAGCGCGCAAGGTGGCGAGCCCGCTGACAAAGATTTTGATTCTGCGCGTCGACGCATCTGCCGCCAAAAGATCCATACTTACCCCAACTTCATCAGTGACCCTTTAGTGGATGGCAATCCTAAGCGCGATCCAAGCGGTTGGAGCATCAGTATTTCTCACTATGCTCTGCTCAATGATTCCAACGTCAAACAGATTGAAGAGGCCGGGATGGATAAGAGCCGTGTCGATTGGTTTGCGTTAGAGACAATTTTGCAAGGTAAACAAGTGCTGGCGTTTGATCACGTTGCACAAATTCAGCATGCATGGAAGAAACTGCGCGCAGCGGTTGAATACACCTCTGTGGTGCTATTTTCACTCGAACAAGAGTTTCTGGTGGCGGATATTATTGAGGCTTACGCCAAATTCGGGGTGGACGTGAATCGCATGACGGTAAAACGCCGGCTGATTGATACTGGGGTGATTGTCAGCACCAATAAAATTGCCGCCTCTAACAAAGGTAAAGGCGGCAAACCTGCAACAATTTATCGTTTAGCTAGCAATGAAGTGATCTATTTTCAGACCTGTTTACGTGGCTAGCAGAAAAACTTATTGGAAGGTGATTTGGAACTTGTTCAACGTTCCCACTTTGCCACCAAAGTGATCTTTAATGTCAAGACGCCACTCCCCTTCAGTCGCTGATGGGTCAATGTCATTCAAAGTGAACTTCACTTTATAACTTTGGTTACGATCGTAACGGTTGACTTGTTTCAGCATCCAGTAACTTTTATCGGGGGCATGCAGAATAAGGCTCAGATCGCCACGGTATTGATGAGTAATATCAATGTCAACTTGCGCAGTGGTCGATTGCTGAGCACTCACTTTGATCGGTAAAGTCAAGGTTTTTTTATCTGGTAACGCGAGTGGGACTTTTACCGCAAAGACTTTATTCGCATTGTCTGTGGGCTCTGCTCCTCCTAGGGTTCCTTCATCATTAGGTGTAGCCGTGCTGTTATAAGCCTTGGCAATATGCGGCGAAGTAAGGCCAATCGCGCGCACAGAGTTGGCGTAATCTTTCACACCACAGGGTGTGCCTTCACACTGTAAATCTGGGCTAGAAAACTTATAACTGCGCCCTACGCCAAATAAGTGTGGGTATGCCATGATGGTGGCAAATTGGTTTTTCACACCATAACCATAAGCATCCACCGCAGTTCCATTGCTGAGATGAGGGAGCCCTTTGTACTGTTCGTGGGCATGGTTCAGACCGAAATTATGTCCTAATTCATGGATAAAGGTTTCCGCTCCACACTCATTTAAATAGCTATGGCTGTACATGCGCTTCTTAGCATGTTGCGGATAGTTCCACTCCGAGGGAGCTACAATCCAAGCTACACCGCAGCTCATTGAGTAACGACCGTTCGAGAAACGCTCATAATCGGGCGAGTTATTGACATCAAGGTAACGGAAAATGGCCACCATATCCGCACCAACCTTTTGACGATAAGCTTCAACATCCGCAAAAGCAGGGTCGATTCGATTAAATGGAGTAGCAGCATTTAACACTTGATCCAGAGATTTTTTTTGTCCCGGTTGCGTGTCGTAGTTGACCTCTTTGGTCGCCGCCAAGTTCACTTGAATATCCAAGCCACTGTCTTTCAACACTTTATTGGCCACATTCACGCTGTGCTGCATTTGAGCGACATGCTCTTGTTTAAACCCTTTTGCGGTATCTGGGGTGTATAAGCCTAACACATCAATTTGGGTTGTTGCCCAAATTGCGGGTGAGCAAAACCCGACACTTATGGCCAGTGCCAATGACGCCTTTTTCATAATAACTCCTAGTTTTTGTGTAAATGCGCAATACGCGCAAGGTTAATGAGCGCGATCGTGTAATGTCGGATCGTGCTCGAAGCCATGGCTATCTGGGACTTGGTACACCCATGCTTGATGTCCAGTCCCTTCTATTTTGATGGAGCCTTGCGGGTGGCCGATAAACCCCATGATTGAATTCTGGCCAAACGTAAACGTGACCGGAAAAGTGCTGCCTTGCGTTTCAAAGTTTCCAGCCCACGTTTGTACGCCTTGGGTTTGAGTGCGTGATTCATCAATCAAGACTTGAATGCTTTCCCCATTCGGAAGCAACAATGTGGCGGAATCCCCCTCCATTAACACGCGAAACTGTTCGATGTTCTCAAATTCAATCGCTTGAATATCCGTGACGGCTTGGCTCTTCGGCTTCAGATCAGCCAGTTCAGGCGTTGGGTTGATGGGTAACCAGACTTGCTCTACGTTTTGTGGCTCGGTTACTCGAGGATCTTCATCTTGCCTCTCCAGCTCTTCCATCAAATTCACAGCCTTACTTTCCGTTGACTCAACCTCAACAACAGAATGATCATGCACCGATAACTCAACCTCAGGTACAGGTTTAGGAGTCATGACGTGTTCTTGCCTTTCATCAGGCAAGTCATAGTGAGGGGTTTGTGAATAGGTAAAATAGAGTAAGGAAATACCTAAAAAAAATAGAATAACAAACGATAAAAAAAAATAGCCTCGATGCCTTCATTTGATACACACCTATGATGAATAATTTTTATGTTTATAAATAAAAATGCCATAGGATCACAACCTATACTGTGTGATGCTGTGCCAAAAATAAAAATCAATATTGTAAAATTAAATAAATCACTGAATGGTGATCAAATTTTACCAACACCTGCATTTATCATAAATTATTCCATGACATGGATTTTAATATTTCATGACATTATTAAAACAATTTAGATTAGGCAAATAAAAAGCCTGCAAATGAAATTGCAGGCTAGAAAGAGTTAATTCGTTACTTAATTACTTTCTAAAAGTAGTTCTCGTTCATTTTCGACGACTTGATCTATCCACCGATATAACCCGTTCGCCACGACTCTACCCGAGTTGGTCAAGCCGTAATAAACCGTTACAGGTATGGTAGGCTGCTGCTCACGCCATACCC